>NZ_CP101114.1:2002500-2235184 GCF_024297065.1 Bartonella harrusi | reverse complement strand
ATAAAAATAAAAAAAATGTCCTACCAAACAGCTAAAAATTAACTTAGCAAAGGCAAAACGCCCTACCCCAAATAAAACTCTTATCCCCCCACTAGGATAGCCTCATTACAATCCCATCAAAAAAGATGACCAATTAAGATTTACTTGTACGCACAACGCAACTCACTCTTTTAAAATGGCAAACAGATCAATAGAAAACGAAAAAACATGTCAAAAAAATACACACCATGAGAACCCATAATAGCCTAATTCAAAGCATCCTCTACGCAATATAAAAAATAATAAGCTGATGTAACCCCTGTATGTTTTTTAGTCTCCGTAAGAACCATACAAAACAGCAGAGGTAAAATGCAAGAGGTCAAAATGAAATCAAAAGCCCCTTAAAACCGCCATAAAACTGCTGATAAAAATGAGAAATGAGAAAAATTATTGATTCAATTCATTTTTTTTTACTAAATTTACGAATAATTAAAGAATCTTTTCAGATGAAAAAAAAAAAATAAAAATACTTGACAAAAAAGACTCTGGAAAAATCCACAGAGCTTGTGGATAACCATACAAAATCTACGTATTTTTTCTCCTTTTAAACAGAAGAATCGCTACCAATTTTTTCTCCTAAAAAGGCGAATCTTTCCAAAAAATATGTAAAAAAAAACCAGCATCCACACCGATGCTGGTTTTTTTAGTAAAATGGAGAAGCCTAAACGCTAAAAGCCTTTAAACGTCTTGCTAAACGTGATACTTTTCGCGCAGCAGCGTTTTTATGAAAAACCCCTTTGGAAACTGCACGCATAATTTCAGGTTCAAAATTCTTAAACGCTCTTTCTGCAGAAGCCTTATCACCACCGGCTAAAGCATCGTCAAACTTACGTATAAAGGTACGAACGCGTGAACGGCGGGCCTTATTAACCTGTGTACGTGCTGCAACTTTGCGCACCGCCTTTCGAGCGGAAGGTGTATTCGCCATAAATCTCTCTCTTTCAACGCATCAGGTAGGATCGGTTCAAACAACACCCCTACCTATCTAAATAAATCTAATCTCAGCAATAAAATTTAAAGCTGCCAATAACAGCGCAGCTTATAGCGCAATCCTTAAGCTAACGTCAATCGAATTTTCAAAAAGAGGCATAAAAAGATAAAGCCAAACTTCTGAACACTTATTTGAATAGTTTAAAGACATCCTGAACGAATGTCGTTTAAACTGCTAGGTTTCGCAAAACATATTGCAAAATTCCACCATGATGCAAATAGTCTAACTCATCCTCTGTATCAACACGACACAATAAAGGAACATTTTTTATCGTTCCATCAGAAAAAGTAATGGTCGCCACTGTTTTCTGACGAGGTTTTAAGTCATGAATCTCTTCAATCGTTACTTTTTCATCCCCCTTTAAGCCTAAAGATTGCCAACTCGTACCCGCTTCAAAAACAAAGGGAACGATTCCCATACCAACAAGATTTGAACGATGAATCCGCTCAAAAGATTGAGCAATCACTGCTTTTACACCAAGAAGATTGGTGCCCTTCGCTGCCCAATCACGCGATGACCCATTACCATATTCAATACCAGCAAAAATAACGAGGGGGACACCTTCCTGCTTATAGGCCATTGCGGCATCATAAATTGTTTGCTCTGTCCCTGAAGGATAATGAATTGTATACCCTCCTTCACGACCATTTTCTCCCAGCATGAAGTTGCGAATGCGAATATTGGCAAAAGTCCCACGCATCATCACTTCATGATTCCCACGACGTGTTCCATACTGATTAAAATCAGCCACGCTAACCCCATGGTCCATCAAATATTTACCCGCTGGAGAATCAGTCTTAATGGAACCAGCCGGAGAAATGTGATCTGTTGTGATTTTATCACCAAATAAACCTAAAATCCGCGCATTCTTAATATCTGACAAGACATCAGGAATTTTCCGCATCTTCTCAAAATAAGGTGGATTACGGACATATGTTGATTGCTCATCCCAAGAATAGGTAGAACCCGAAGGAACCTGAACTTCTCGCCAATGTTTGTCCCCCTTAAAAACATCCGCATATTTTTCAGCAAAAAGTTTACGTGTAACACTCTTTTCGATAAATTCTTGGATTTCTTTAGACGTTGGCCAAATGTCTCTCAAGTAAACGGATTGACCATCTGAACCTTCTCCAAGAGGCTCCTTCGTTAAATCTTTACGCACTGTTCCTGCCAAAGCGTGTGCAACAACCAGTGGTGGTGAAGCTAAATAATTCGCTTGCACATCAGGGGATACACGCCCTTCAAAATTACGATTTCCTGAAAGAACTGCAGCAGCAATTAAACTATGATTATTAATTGTTTTGGAAATAGCTGGGGACAAAGGACCAGAATTCCCTATACACGTTGTGCACCCAAAACCCACTAAGTTAAACCCTAGTGCATTTAAATCTTTTTGTAGACCAGAATTGATAAGGTAAGCTTCAACAACTTGCGAACCAGGTGCAAGAGAAGTTTTAACCCATGGTTTTCTCTTAAGACCTTTCGCTACAGCATTACGCGCTAAAAGACCTGCGGCAATAAGAACACTTGGATTTGATGTATTTGTGCAAGAGGTAATCGCAGCAATCACAACATCACCATGGCCAAGCGTAAACTCCTCACCTTCAACTTCATAACGGTCATCTTGCCCAACAGTCTTCTTATAGTCTTCGACCAACGCTCCCTCAAAACCCTGTCCAACATTTTCCAATGCCATTCGGCCTTCAGGACGTTTAGGACCAGCCATAGAAGGCACAACACTTTCCATATTTAATTCAATTGTATCACTAAAAATAGGATTGGCTATTTCTTCATCATGCCACATCCCTTGCGCTTTAGAATAAGCTTCTACCAGAGCAATCCGACTTTCATCCCGCCCTGTCATATTGAGATAACGCACTGTTTCTTTATCAATTGGAAAAAAACCACAGGTTGCACCATATTCAGGTGCCATATTCCCAATTGTTGCTCGATCAGCAAGTGTCATATGCTCCAGACCTGGACCAAAAAACTCAACAAACTTACCAACGACACCCTTCTTTCGTAACATTTGCGTAACCGTCAACACTAAATCAGTCGCTGTTACGCCTTCTTTTAATCTACCGGTTAAACGGAAACCTATCACTTCAGGCAACAGCATAGAAACGGGCTGGCCTAACATTGCCGCTTCTGCTTCAATACCACCAACACCCCAACCTAAAACACCCAAACCATTTACCATCGTTGTATGAGAATCTGTTCCTACACAGGTATCAGGATAAACTGTCTGATGTTTTTCCTCATTCTTCATCCACACACATTGTGCTAAATATTCTAGATTAACTTGATGGCAAATCCCTGTGCCTGGAGGAACAACGCGAAAATTTTGAAACGCTTGCTGTCCCCATTTGAGAAAACGATAGCGTTCACTGTTGCGTTCATATTCACACTCAACATTTTCTTTAAAGGCCATAGGGTTGCCAAAATAATCAACAATAATTGAATGATCAATGATGAGATCAACGGGAATAAGAGGGTTGATTTTGTCAGCGTTCCCGCCAAGTTTAACCATAGCATCACGCATTGCCGAAAGGTCAACAACCGCAGGCACACCCGTGAAATCTTGCATAAGAACGCGCGCGGGACGGTAAGCAATTTCCGCACCCGCACTGCCTTTGTCATTTAACCACTTAGCAACATTTAGGATGTCTTCTTTTTTAACCGAACGTCCATCTTCAAAACGTAATAAATTTTCGAGAATAACCTTCATTGAAAACGGTAGACGAGAAACACCATCGAGCCCATTCTTTTCCGCTTCAATCAAACTGTAATAAATATATTCCTTGCCCTCAACATCTAAAGTTCTGCGACAATTAAAGCTATCAATTTGAGTCATGACTGTCCACCCTCATGCTATAAACCACCCAATTTCCCGGAATGAACAACACAAACTACGAGTTAAGGTCGCAGCCTGAACGCAGACGCAATTACCTCCGCCATCCATTTCCCCCTCTGCTCTCCCATAGGCAAATTCGGAAATCAGCGCCAAAAATTATATTTTACACCAAATATTAATGTAATATATAGTTTATAGAACTATTTCTAGAACTATTCTAGACATAATCGCATAAAAAACATGTTTTTTATGCGATTATGTAATTTTTTATCCTAGGATGCAATAAATGTTCTCAAAAGAAAAGCAAAGTAGACAGCCACATGGTGTTATCAGGTAAGAATTTGGCCGCTCATAGAAACCACGACGTTCTGTTTGAAGATCTTTCTTTTTGCTTATTTCCACAACAACTTATGATAGTCACAGGTCCAAATGGAATCGGAAAATCTACATTATTACGAATCATCGTTGGTCTTCTTGAAGCTGCTGAGGGTTCTATAACTCTTAAAGACAAAAAACAAACATATCCTGTCGCTACGGCATGTCATTATCTTGGTTCACAAAATGCTATGAAACCTTCCTTATCGGTTATCGAAAATCTGCAATTTTGGTCAGCATTTTATGGACAACATTTGCTTTGTCCGCAGGAAGCTCTTGCCGACATCGGTCTTTCTGATCTTGAAACTTTACCCTTCAATGTTTTATCAACTGGACAAAAAAAGCGTGTGGCCATTGCGCGTCTTTTGCTCTCCCATCGTCCTATTTGGATTTTAGATGAACCAATATCGGGCGTTGATAACCATGCTCAAATTCTTCTTGCCAATATTTTTCAGCGCCATCTCAATCAAGGCGGTATGATTATCGCTGCAACCCATCATCCCCTCGGAATTTTGGAAAACATAAAAATTGCTCTAGAAGAATTCTCACTTTCTAAAGAGAGAAGAAAATGAAAGCTCTGTTCTGGCGTGATCTTAAACTCGCTTTAACTCCGCAAGCCTCTTCGTTAACAGGACTTTTGTTTTTCATCGCTGTTGTTTTGGTAACCCCCTTTGCCATTGGACCAGATCCTAAAGTACTGGCACAAATAGGCCCAGGCATATTATGGTTTGGAGCTCTTCTCGCAGGACTTCTCAATCTGAATAAACTTTTTCAAACTGATCACGATGATGGAACATTTGACCAATTTATCCTCTCTGAACAAAGACAAAGTTTGACATTGATCGTCTTTACCAAATGCCTTGCCCATTGGGTAGGAACAATGTTTCCTCTTCTTTTTGTTACTCCTATTTTAGCATTCATGCTCCATTTAGATGCTACGATCACTTTCACAACGATACTTACTCTCTTATGCGGAACACCTGCCATTATTTTTATCGGCGCGATAGGAGCAGCCCTAGCTATATCATTGTTACACAGTACTCTTCTCATTTTTATCATCATCTTACCGTGGATTATTCCAATTATGATTTTTGGTGTTTCAGCTGCTATAGCGCCAACAAATCCACATATCTCTTTTTGTGCTTCCTTGACTCTTCTTATTGCTTTTTCACTTCTTTTGAGTCTTTTTAGCTCTTTTGTTGCCGCTATAACGCTCAAGCTTTTATCAGAATCATAAAAGATGATTGCCGCACAGTAAAACTCTGCCTATTATAAATCTCATGAAGAAAACATCTCACATATATAAAACAAGGTCACTTCCACCAAGTTTAACCCGTTTTATGAAAATAAGCAGTGCTATTTTGCCTTGGTTAACGGGTATCATATTCTGTCTTCTTTTTTTAGGGTTTGTTCTGATTGTGCATTCGCCTGATGACTATCAACAAGGTATCACCGTCAAGATTATGTATATTCATGTACCATTTGCCTGGCTCTCAACATTTGGTTATATCATAATAAGCATTGCTGCATTAGAAAGTTTGGTTTGGAGACATCATCTTGCTGATATCGCACTCAGATGCGGTGCGCCTATTGGAGCACTTTTTACCGCTTTGGCTCTGATGACTGGTGCACTTTGGGGGTGCCCAACATGGGGAACGTGGTGGGTATGGGATGCACGTCTTACATCAGTTTTAATTTTACTTTTTATCTACCTTGCCATTATCATGCTTGCTCGCGCTTTTGATAACAAAACAAAAGCGACACGCGCTACAGCAATTCTCACACTCGTTGGGCTGATCAATATTCCCATTATTAAATTCTCCGTTAATTGGTGGAATACACTCCATCAATCAGCGTCACTTTTACGTTCAGGAGGACCAACTATCGAGCATGCTATGTTATGGCCCCTCATAACAATGATATTGTGTTTCAGCCTTCTGTTTATTTTACTCTATTTGATGGCTATGCGAAATGAAATCAATCGTCGTCATATCCAAATACTTCAGATTAAAAAAGCCCGTTATGTACAACATCAGGATTCTTCATCATGCTCGACCTAAACAACATTCACAATGAAGTTTTAGGAAATCTCTTTCAGAAAATTGACTGGTTTCTTGGTACCCTTCACCACGAACAAATTGTGGTTCTAAGCTATATGTTTTCTGCACTCTCTCTTTTATGTTTTATTGGGTACATTCTCTACAAAGGTCAATATCAGAAAAAAATCCTACAACAGTTGAAGCAAAAAGAGCTGTTCGAAGAAGAAAAATAGAATGCACAAGGTCCTTCAAAAACCTAAAAACAGCGTATCTTTATTCGCTTTATTGGGTCTTTTTGGACCCTTTGTGTTTTTTCTTCTTCTCATTATGCTTTTCTTCTATTTTACAAGTAGCAAACATCCCAATGATAATTTCCTTCCTCTAAACACATTATCTGAAAAACCCGCTCCAAAAACCAATCTGCCCCTCCTTGGTAAGGAAAATCATCTTCTCAATTCAGAACAATTTAAAGGACGCGTAACATTGGTCAATTTTTGGGGATCTTGGTGTTTATCTTGTCGCACAGAGCATCCCCTTCTTATGAAGATTGCACAAGATCAACGTTTTGACGTTATTGGTATTAATTATAAGGATAGCAAAGAGAACGCACAACGCTTTTTGAGAAATTTTGGTAATCCTTTTAAAGCTATTGGCTTTGACACTTCAGGATATACAGCTATTAATTGGGGTGTCTATGGACCACCAGAAACTTTTCTTTTGAATAAAGAAAGTCTTATTATTGCCAAACATGTGGGACCTTTAACATGGCAAATTTATCAGAAAAAAATTCTGCCAAAAATTGAAAAAGCTATTATGACAAAAAATTCAACGTATTAATTGATTATTTCTCACTCTTAAAGTGAATATCATGAGATTTTCCTCTTTCATCACACTTTAAATCAAACTTCAAAGGCTTAATTGCATGCCACAGTAAGAAGGGATGTGTAAAATTATTTGGGCAAAGGTAAAATATATCTCTCATGAAATCTTTTAATGGAAGAAAAGAGATAACATTGGAAGCTAAAAAAGGGTATAAAAATACTGATTTATACTTTTATAAGCGTAACAATATTTCTCCCTTTTATCAATTTAGCACTATTCTCATGCGTGATGAGATTTGAAGCAAAAAAGAGGTTGTTTTCAAATAAGCGTGTCATGAACAAGTCGTATTTTTCTTCGTGCAAAGCACAATTCCACTACAGAATGAAAAAGAAAAAAACGAAGCACCTCTAATCTCCACTGTTTTTGAAAGAGTGTTGTAGAGATTTTAAAACTGTAAAGCTCAATGAGAAGAGACGATAAAAAATGAATAATAATCAGCATCTCTTTAGCATATCATCACACAATAATATAAATAAATAACACACCAACAAACTCTTTTATGGAAACATATTCCCTCTTCATGAGAGACCTCAGCCTCACAAACTTCTTCTTATAAGAGAATGATATATTAACAATACATTAATTTATAAAGATAATTTATCGTTTTGCATATTGAATGAGAGACTCGAATATCCTAAGATTCTCTCATTTCAAACTTGCTTTATGTTGAATCAATCAAAACCATTCCCTTGCGCATCACAAGTAGGATTCTTGTGTGGATAAAAAACTCTCAAGAAAGGAGTAAAATACCTCTTATGAATCGTTTTTATGCAAGGACTGTCGCAACATTGAGAGCTGATAAAGAGTATGATGGTGCCGGCTTGTACCTTATAAGCGTAAAGATGATGGTACTCAATAGTTTTTGCACTATTACCCTTCACAGACGTTGTCGTGAAATGGGACTGGGTGCGCTTTAAGAAATGTTTCTTAAAAAAAGCGCGTGAATGTGCAACACAATGGCGTTCTGTTTTGCATGAGGATCGTGACCCCATTAAAGAACGTGAGGCAATGCGTAATCTCCATTATTTAAAAGATATTGCTCTCGATGCTTTTAAAAGCCGTAAAACTGAATTAAAATGACGGTAAAGATGGTGAGTGGTTGCACCTTTATACCTTCATATTCTCTCTAAATTAGGCTGTATGCCTATTTCAAAGATTACACAAAAAATATACATTAACGACTAAGGTAGAGAAGGCAATAGAAATGACATTGCTAATATTATACTCTTATCCGTCGTCTTTCAGAGATTGGCTGAAATGCTATCTTGGCATGAAAGGCACAATAGGGACCATTTTCACCAGAATCGGCACCACAAAAATGGAAATCTGGTGATAAAGGATCCCCAACTGGCCATCGACATGTATTTTCACTCAATTGTAAAAGATTAAGCTGACGTGATAGAGGCACAACCACATTTGAATTTGTAGGAAAATCTGTTTCTGTGACATCTTCTACGACAGGCTCCACCTTTAAAGGTGTTACTTCAGCACTGCAAGAAACAGCATTCGTTGGCGATACAGCTGAAGGGGTACGGCGTATACGAGGAGACGGCGCACTAGGAGATGCCTTTTGTGCACGTGCTCCCCCTTGTGCTGTCTTACCACGTCCTGGTAACTTTAACCGATGCACTTTACCGATCACAGCATTCCTACTGACTCCCCCTAACTGAGCGGCAATCTGACTTGCACTTAACCCTTCACTCCAAAGCTTCTTAAGAAGTTCAACGCGTTCATATGTCCAACCCATCTTAGCACTCCATTCTGATCACCTCATTGAGATGCATCTTGTTGCATCTTCAAATGTTTGAACAACATGTTCAATAAATTGAATGAAAAATTTCATACTCCTCTCGAGTACAAAAAAACACTCAATCTATGAAACGTACAAACTGAAATACAACCTTGCTTACTGATTTAAACTACAATATGCACCGACTCTCTGACAAGAGCCTTTCCTCCTTGAAGAGTCTATTTAGAATGTTTTCCCCAACTTGCAAATCAAAGAGAGGAAAAACTTTTGTATTTAGTGAAGACTTTTCCTATAAAGGCTTCTTACAGATTACAGAGTTTTTATCCATTCTTTGCTAAAATGAAGCGCTGGTTGCCCTGTAGTGAAAATTATAAAACGCTTTATTTACAGCATTGTTTTGTTTACTATATAGCAAATCCTTAAAATATAAAGGAAATAATGATGGGCACTACCACTATACAGCCACTTTATACGTGCTTTGCTCGACGGAATTTGCATTTCAAAAAAGGTGAGGGTGTCTGGCTTATTTCTGATAAAGGTGAACGTTATCTCGATTTGACATCTGGTATTGCTGTCAATGTGTTAGGGTATGCACATCCAAAGTTGGTTGAGACCCTCAAAAAACAAGCTGAAAAACTTTGGCATATTTCCAATCTTTTTCAATCATCCGAACAAGAAGCTCTTGCTGCACAACTTTGTGCAAACAGCTTTGCTGATAAGGTTTTTTTCTGTAATTCTGGCGCTGAAGCACTTGAATGCGCATTCAAAACGGCTCGTCATGCTCATTATGCCTCTGGTCATCCAACACGCGTTGAAATTATTACTTTTGAAGGGGCATTTCATGGGCGCACACTTGCAACGCTTGCTGCAACTGGACATGAAAAATATCTTGAAGGCTTTGGACCCAAAGCTGGGGGATTTATTCAAATTCCTTTTTGTGATAAAAATGCTTTGCGGAACGCTATCAATAAAAAGACCGCAGCTATTCTTATTGAACCTATTCAGGGTGAAGGAGGGATACGAACCGTTCCTCGCGAAACTTTAAGGTTTCTGCGCCAAATCTGCGATGATCATAATCTGTTACTCATTCTGGATGAAGTCCAAACAGGTATTGGACGAACAGGAAAGCTTTTTGCTTATGAATGGAGTGATATTATACCTGATATTCTTACGCTTGCAAAAGGACTGGGTGGTGGATTTCCGTTGGGAGCTTGTCTTGCAACAAATGAAGTGGCAAAAAGTATGACACCAGGAACCCATGGTTCAACTTTTGGCGGAAATCTTCTTGGGATGGCTGTAGGCAACAGTGTTCTTGATATCATCTTAGAACCAGGTTTTCTTCACCATGTTCAGAAAATGGGACATAAGCTAAAAAGTGGACTTTCAAAAATTCTCAACAGCTATCCTGATATTTTCTCCGCTATTCAAGGTGTTGGTCTTATGCTAGGTATCCAGTGTGTTGCTCCTGCAAATGCCGTTGTCAATGCCTTGGAAAAGCAATTTGTTCTCAGTGTTGCTGCTAACAATAATGTGGTGCGTTTATTGCCCCCCCTCATTATAACTGAAGAAGAAGTAGAGGAAAGTTTATTTCGTATTGAAAAAGCAATTGCTTCTCTTTCACAAACAAACAAAAAAAAGCAAGTATCATAAATATGACAAATGTTCTTCGCCATTTCACCGATTTATCGGTTTTAACCCCGCAGACGGCACGTGCTCTGATCGATTATGCAAAAAGTCTTAAAGTATCCTTCAAAGTAGGAAAAAGTTCAAAACCTTTTGTTGGTAAAACACTGGCAATGATTTTTGAAAAACCGTCCACACGAACCCGTATTTCATTCGATATCAGCATGCGCCAACTGGGTGGGGATACAATTATGCTAACAGGTTCAGAAATGCAGCTTGGCCATAGTGAAACCATCGCTGATACAGCACGCGTTTTATCGCGTTTTGTGGACATCGTGACCTTACGAACAACACTTCATGATCGGATGCTCGAATTGGCACAATACGCACAAATTCCTGTTATTAATGCCCTTACCGATGATACGCATCCTTGCCAAATTCTAGCAGATATACTGACTTATGAAGAGCATCGTGGGCCTGTTGCAAACAAAATATTTGCGTGGATGGGAGATGGCAACAATGTGCTGCATTCCTTGATTGAAGCTGCTGCTCTTTTTAGCTTCCATTTGCGAATCGCTACTCCCAAAGGCAGTGAACCACAAGAGAAATTTGTCCATTGGGCTCGTGAACGAGGGGCATATATTACACTGACCAATGATCCACAAAAGGCCGCTAAAGATGCTGATTGTATTATAACTGACACATGGTTTTCTATGGGACAAGAATTTCGTGCTCGCAATCATTCTGTTTTTCAACCTTATCAAGTGAATGAAGCTTTGATGAAATTAGCCAAACCCGATGCTCTTTTCATGCATTGTCTTCCTGCTCATCGTGGTGAAGAAGTTGTCGATGCTGTGATAGATGGAGCGCATTCCGTTGTTTTTGATGAGGCGGAAAATCGTCTTCATGCCCAAAAAGCAATTCTTGCATGGTGTTTACAAGATGCACTTTTCCCTTCACAATAGCCTACAAAATAAATCATTTAAAAGGCAAAGATACGATGCACGAGCAATCCACAGAGACATCTTCTCTCAGTAATATCCTTTTTAGTGAAGATGATACCGTTCTTCCCTTTCAAATCGAAGAACTGGATATTCGAGGACGTGCTGTACAACTTGGAGAAACTTTAAATTCTATTCTGACAAGGCATCAATATCCCGAACCGGTTTCTTATCTTCTCGCAGAAGCTTTAGTTTTGACCGTTCTGCTTGGAACCTCTCTAAAACTTAAGGGAAAATTTATTTTACAAACCCATTCCGATGGACCCGTTAATATGTTGGTGTGTGACTTCTCTCCTCCTTCTAGCCTCCGTGGTTATGCGCGTTTTGATAAAGAAAAGTTTAAAAAAACAATCATCAATGAACAAATATCTTCAGAAACACTGTTGGGAAAAGGTACCTTAGCTTTTACTATTGACCAAGGAACTCATACACAGCCCTATCAGGGAATAGTGGCATTAGATGGGGAAAATTTACAAGAAGCTTCCCGTACCTATTTTGATCAATCAGAACAAATTCCTACCGATATACGTCTGGCAGTTGCTATATTAATGAACCGAGATCAACAAGGAAAGCCACAGAAAAACTGGAGAGCAGGAGGACTTTTGACCCAACTCTTGCCTAAAGCATCATCTCAGCATCAAATATATGAACCAGATAAAAAAACAGAAGAAATGAAAACGCAAACACAACTTGAAAATCAATGGCAAGAGGCCAAGGCATTGACAGCAACCATTGAAAGTGCAGAATTAACAGACCCTCAAGTTGGCAGTAAACGGTTATTGTTCCGCCTCTTCCACGAACAAGGTGTTAGAGTTTTTAGTCCTTCTTCTCTCATCGATCAATGCTCTTGTTCGCATGAAAAAATTAAAGAAATGTTGGAAGCTTTTCCCGTTGAGGAACGCAATGAAATGGTTGAAGGTGAGTATATTTCAGTCACATGTGAATTTTGTTCAACAACTTATCGTTTTAAACCACAAGAATTTTCTGAAAATGAAATGTAACAAAGATTCCTCATAAAGAGGAAGATATTGGCTGTCGCTAAAGTCAGTTTTATTACGCATCTGGAGCATAAAAAGGGTTAGAATAAACTTTTAGAGTGTATTATGTACGTTATTTCCTTAGAGTTAACCGTTTTTTATTGCCTACACAATCATGCTCTTTGTTCAAATCAACACGCATTCCATATGCTTTTATCAAGCAACCCACATCCCTTAAAATACGTTCCTTTCTCCCTGAAAAGACCTCTCTTTTATTCTTGGCATATCAGCAAGAATTGATCTCTTAACACAACCAAGTTTTTTGACACTCTTTATAATCGTATCAAATTATTGATTTTAAATATAAAAAATATTTTAAAATCGAACAAGCTCCATGAATGGGGGCCTATTGTTTATTCGAAATTCTCTTTATTTAGGGAGGATATAAAGCTGTAAAGGTGAAAATCTGTTTCCATCTTTACCATCATATTTTAACTCAACTTTACGACTTTCAAAAGCATCTACAACAAGGTCTTTTAGATAACAAAGATTACATATTGCCTCACGCTTTTGTTGGTCATGTCTTTTAATGGTAAAACTTTGATTTATAACAATAATTTATCGTCTTACATGTTGAATGAGAGACTCGAATATTGTAAGATTCTCTCATCTTAAACCTGCTTTTGTTAAATCAATCATAATCATTTATTTGCACGTCATAAACGGGGTTGTCGTGTGAGTAAAAAACTCTAAAGAAAAGAGCAAAAATGCCTGTTATGAATCGTCTAAATAACAAGGGCTGTCGCAACATTGGGTACCGGTAAAGTTAATGGAGTCACGACTTTTCATGTAGAATAAAACGCCATTGTGTTGCCAATTCACGGTATTTTTTAAAGAAACCTTTCTTAAAGCGCACCCAGACCCATTTCACGACAGCACCCGTGAAGGAATATATCGGTAAATCCATTGAATACCACCATCTTTTCACTTGTGAAGAAGCAAGCCGGCATCATTATTCTCTTTGCCAGCCCCCAATGTTGCAATAACCCTTGCATAAAGAAGATTCATAACAGGCATTTTGCTTTTCTTCTCGTGTTTTTATCCACACGATCATTTCACTTGTGAGATGCACGGGAATGGCTTTGATTGATTTAACAAAAGCAGGTTTGAAGTGAGAAAATCTTAGAATATTTGGTCTCTTATTCAACATGCAAAACGATAAATTAACATTTATAAATCAATATCTTATATATTTTAAGAATCAAAAAAATATGCTTGAATATCAAAAGAGCAATTGTCATCGAGCTCAAATGAGAATTTTATAAATTATCTTCATGCAAAAAAGTACAGTATGGAGAGAGTCAATATAATAACACTCTTAGTCTGTTGCTTTATAAACAGAAGAAGGATAGCGAAAAAGCTCCATTAGCGTATATATTTTTAAGAAAAATTGTATGCTTTTTGGTAATAAAATTGTTGATAGCATACAAAAATTCAAACATATTGCTAGAATAATCCCAATAATCAAAAACAAAGCGAGCAAACAAACATCTCATTGTTGAAAAAAACTAAACCTCTCAAAAATCCCGTAATGCTTTGAATATTCTTTATAATACTGTTTCAACAAATATTTTTTAGCAATAACGATAATCCTTTCACTCAAAAATGTTTTCAGCAGAATCCTTGTTTGTAAAAATTAGACGCAATGGTGTGAATTTCACGATAAAGTTTATATTCTCACAGCTTTTGCCCCAAAATATAGCTTGTAAAATACTATAGCTGATAAAACCAAACCTGAACCTGAAAAAATCTAAACGATATTATAGCCCTTTGCCCCGCTCAAAACGGCGCAACCAAACATAAAGCGCACCTCCACCACCATGTTGACGAGCTGCGCGCTCAAATGCACGAACATAATACCGAAAAGCTGATGTCGATAACCAATGAGGAACAAATTTATATAAAGTGCCATCACTTCCAACTGAACGACCTTTTCCTGTAATCACAAGCACATAACGTAATCCACTTTGCTGAGATGATTGTAAAAATTCTTTTAAGAGAAAATAAGCTTCTTCCTGCCCATAACCATGAAGATCAAGACGCGCTTCAAGTGGATAATGCCCTTTAGCAATTTTACGATGGACAACATGATCAAAGAAATGGACCCTCTGTGTTTTGGCAATCGCTGTCGTTTCTCTTTTAACCACTGTTGGTCTTTGCTGTTTCCCCTGAGATAATGAAAAGATTGATGACAGATGCTGTTTTTTATGATCAATCTTTGTTGCATTTTTTTCTATAGAAAAATGGAGCTCATCATGAAGAGGAAAGATCGTATGACAAACCCTTTCCCATAAAAGACGATCCTTTGCAGTCAATAAATCCTTCTTCTCTCTCCCTTTATCCGTAGACATTTCAATTATCAATCTCTTATAAAGCTTATTTATACGACCTTATGAACCAAAGAGATCTTAATTTTCATCTTCCGTTGCAAAAAGTTTCCAATTGGGATCCGACGATAGACTATTGCGAACAAAAGTCCAAATATCTCTAATTTCTACAATAGCATCAGGATCACCATCAATACGCTCTCCCTGCTCATTATAAGTTACAGAAATCATTTCACTAACAATCCGTACAGTTAAAAATTGTTCCTTCTCTTGCATTTCTGCCGTGATAAACTCGATTTTATTAATTCCAACAAAAGTGAAATCAACTTTTTCATTGTTTTTTTTGCGTTGCTCAATAGCCGCACTAAAACTTTCAAAAACATTTTGAGAAAGTAATTTCTTAAGCTGATCACGATCCCCTTTAGCAAAAGCTGTTACAATCATTTCATAAGCAACTTGGGCACCTTTTATAAAAAATTGAGGAGAAAAATGAGGATCACTCTGGCGAAGTGCGCGTAAACCTTTATTCAGTGCACTTCCCTCTGGTGAAATTGCATCAATTTCATTAAAATCACTCTTTTGTGCATTATCCTGATGAGGGAACGAAACAACATTATCTGTCGTTTCTGCTTCACTCTGTTTTTTAGAATGACGTGAATAAGGGTCGAAAGGAGGCTTTTCAAAACCAATTCGCTTTCCTAATACATTACGCAGCTGTACAAAAACGACAACCATAATAACAAGAGCTATGACAAGTATAACGTCAAATTCCATGGGCGCTGTTAATCTCCAAATCTAAGATGATCTGTAATAAACATTGCAGTCAATATCATTTATAACTAAATATGTAAAATAAGGAATCTACTATTTAAATATTTTTATAGCCTTTCATACATCTTCATGGCCTTTATTCATTCGTGTTTATACAAGAAGAGCTCTCTATTTTTCTATCCTAAACTTGAGAAGGAAATTTTTGTGTGATAAAGTTTTACTCCATAAATCCTCGCTTTTTTATCATTCTCCTCCTCGGCGCTCTTTTGATTGAAATTGCCGGTTTTATCTTTGTTGGAAAAGAAATTGGAATTTTAGCAACTTTGAGTCTGATTGTTCTTACAACATTATTTGGTATTATTTTATTGCGAATTCAAGGATTTAGTCTTTTAAAAAACATACAACGTGAATTTATCCAAGGGCGTTCATTAAAAAATTATATGATTGATGATGTTTTCATCATTGTTGGCGCGATTTTACTTATTCTTCCAGGCTTTGTAAGCGATCTTTTGGGAATATTATTCCTTATTAAACCAGTTCGCTCCGTTGTTTGGCGTTTTTTTTCATCATTTGGTAATAAAATGAATTCTCACACTCAAAACAACACCAGTGCGCAAAACGAATCTGAAAAAATCATTGATCTTAACGGAGAAGACTATCAGGTCCATAATTCCACAGAATCTCCATGGCGTAAAAATGATGATCATCCTTAAAATGCTAAAAAATTTGTAAGTGATTAAAAAAATAATCAAGACAACAAGAGGGTTCCTTGCAACCTTTTGCGAAGCATGATAACCAGCTTGATCTTTAGATATAAAATAGAAATACACACAATGATGATGAGAGGTTGGTTATGGCTGAAGGTGAAATGAACAATAACGGTGGAGAACCAGTTTTTGCTGTATTAACTCAATATTTAAAAGATTTGTCATTCGAAAATCCAAACGCTCCTCGCTCACTACATCCACGTCAAAAAGCACCCCAAATCGATATCAACATTAATGTCAACGCCAACCCAATTGGTGATGATAATTACGATGTCATTTTAACCCTCTCTGTCAAAGCTGATGATGACACTGAAACATTATTTCATGTAGAACTCATTTATGGTGGCGTTTTTCATATTAAAAATATTCCACAAGAACATGTGATGCCTCTTGTTTTTATTGAATGTCCCCGTCTTTTGTTTCCGTTTGCTCGGCAGATTATCTCTGACGCCACTCAAAATGGTGGTTTCCCACCTTTGTGGATTGACCCAATTGATTTTGCCGCTCTGTTCCAAAAGCGCCTTGCTGAAGAACAAAAAGACAATCAAAGTGAGGGACAGCTCTCTTAAAAAGTTATTTTTTTGTTTTCAAAAAGGCCCTGAAATATCAGAGGCCTTTTTTTACATCTTTTTTGCATGGTAAGCAGCGAGCATTGCGATATTAACAACATCTGTATCACTTCCACTAAATGGTACAATTTGGACAGATTTTTCCAATCCAATCAAAATAGGACCAATGATTGTCGCTTCACCAAGCTCTTGTAGCATTTTGCTTGCAATAGAAGACGCATGATATCCAGGCATCACTAAAATGTTAGCAGGCTCTTTCAATCCCATAAAAGGATATTGCTGCATCAATTTTGAATTAAGCGCTACATCAGCACTCATTTCCCCATCAAATTCAAAGCTAACTTTGCGTTCATGTAAAATATTTATAGCATTTTGAATATGTTGCGTAACTTGTCCTTTCATATAGCCAAAAGTAGAAAATGCTACAAACGCTACCCGCGGTTGATACCCAAATCCACAAACAAAAGAAGCTGTTTGTTCTGCTATATCAGCAAGTTCCTCAGCGTTGGGATGTTCATAAATCGCTGTATCCGCAATAAACACCGTGCGTCCACGACAAATAGCCATGGAAATACCAATCAATCGTTCTTTTGGCTTCTCCTCAATCACGCGACGTATATCAATCAATGCTGTTTCATAATTGCGTGTTACCCCTGTCACCATCGCGTCAACATCACCCAATGCCACCATACAAGCAGCAAAATAATTGCGATCATTATTGATACGACGATGACAATCACGCAATAACCAGCCTTGGCGTTGCATTTTTTTATAAAGATAATTTGCATAAGCATCTGTGCGACAAGAAAGCTTGGCGTTCGTAATAGAAATACCTTCACGTTCCAGATCAATCCCAGCAAGAGCAGCTGTTTCTCTCACTTGTTCTTCACGACCAATTAAAATCGCCTGTCCTAGTTTTTGATGAACGTAGGAAACAGCCGCTCGCATTACTTGCTCTTCTTCACCTTCTGCAAAAACAATTTGTTTTGGTGCTTGACGAACGTGAGTGTAAACACCACGCATAATGGAAGAAATGGGATCACGCCTCGCATTCAAATCACGTTCATAAGCTTCTAAGTCATCAATATGCTTTTGTGCAACACCGCTTTCCATTGCCGCTTTTGCTACCGCCATTGAAACAACGGTGAACAAACGCGGATCAAAGGGGACAGGAATGATATAATCCGGACCAAATTTTAATCGCTTTCCACGATAAGCTTCCGCAACACTGTCAGGGACATCTTCATGGGCCAATCGCGCCAAAGCCTTTGCGGCAGCAATTTTCATATCCTCATTGATGACCGTTGCACGCACATCAAGTGCACCACGAAAGATATAAGGAAAACAAAGAACATTATTAATCTGATTTGGATAATCCGAACGACCTGTTGCAACAATGGCATCACCACGCACTTGCATAACCTCTTCCGGTGTAATTTCTGGATCGGGATTGGCCATAGCAAAAATAATTGGTTGAGGTGCCATCGACTTTACCATTTCAGGAGTAATCGCCCCTTTAGCAGAAACTCCGAAAAACATATCAGCGCCTTCCATTGCTTCAGCAAGGGTGCGTTTATCCGTTCGAATAGCGTGGGCAGACTTCCATTGATTCATTCCCTCTTTGCGACCTTCGTAGACCACACCTTTCGTATCACAAAGTATGATATTTTCAGATCGAAATCCCATCGCCTTAATCAATTCAATACAAGCAATTCCCGCAGAACCAGCACCATTACAGACTAACCGCGTATTTTGCATATCGCGCCCCGTTAAATGGAGTGCATTGATTACACCAGCAGCAACAATAATCGCTGTACCATGTTGATCATCATGAAAAACAGGAATATTCATGATCTCACGTAAGCGACTTTCTATCATAAAGCACTCTGGTGCTTTAATGTCTTCAAGATTTATGCCACCAAAAGAAGGTTCCAAATGACGCACCAGATTGATAAAGCTTTCCGTATCGTTTGTATCAATTTCCAGATCAATTGAATCAATATCTGCAAAGCGCTTAAAAAGGACTGCTTTGCCTTCCATGACAGGTTTAGATGCGAGTGCACCTAAATTGCCTAAACCTAAGATCGCTGTTCCATTTGATATAACAGCAACAAGATTGCCCTTTGCTGTATAGTCATAAGCCAATGCTGGATTTTCAGAAATTGCTTTAACGGGAACAGCAACACCTGGAGAATAAGCAAGTGCTAAATCATGCTGCGTTGCCATAGACTTTGTTGCAACGATTTCAAGCTTTCCAGGCCGACCACGACTATGAAAATCAAGGGCTTCCCTCTCACTAGCACTATAAATCGTTTGAGGTGTTTTCTGATCTTGATCACTTTTTTTCATCTCATTTAGCTTTCCAAAAACAGTGTAAATTCTGCTCTAAATGTGCGTCATTGTCCGATTTTAAAATTTGATTCATATGTTATAAATCGTTATGCTTTCTTTAACAGAGCGGATCATACGTTTTAATTTAGGGATAATGAAGATAAACATTGAAGTAAACAAAAAAGGGTATCAAAGCCTCATTTGCAAGAGACAAGCGCACAAAAATGGATAAGATAAGTGATCATAACAATAATTTAGTTCCACAGCCTACCCCCTCACCTGCTCTTCATCAACAGCGCCTCACACCTATGATGGAGCAATACATAGAAATCAAAGCAGTTAATAATGATTCGCTTCTCTTTTATAGAATGGGGGATTTTTATGAGTTGTTTTTTAATGATGCAATTGAAGCCGCTCAAGCTTTAGGAATCACACTTACAACACGCGGAAAACATTTGGGTGAAGATATTCCTATGTGTGGTGTTCCCGTTCATACTGCTGATGATTATTTGCAAAAACTTATTGCCTGCGGCTATCGTGTTGCTGTTTGTGAACAGACAGAAGATCCTGCAGAAGCAAAAAAACGCGGGGCAAAATCGGTTGTTCGGCGCGATGTCGTTCGTCTTGTCACACCTGGGACCATAACAGAAGAAAAGCTCCTTGATCCAACGCGTGCAAATTATCTGATGACACTTGCCCGTATAAAAACCAGCGATGGAGAGGAATTTGCCCTTTCCTGGATTGATATTTCAACAGGCATCTTTCGTGTCATGGAAAGCCGCAATGAAAAGCTTTTAGCAGATATTATGCGCGTGGATCCTCAAGAAATCATTGTCGCTGACGCTTTTTTTCATGATAAATCCCACAAATCACTTTTTGATGTTCTTGGTCGCATCATTTCGCCTCAACCCATTAATCTCTTTGATGTCATTACTGCTGAACGCGATATTTGTAGTTATTTTCAACTCTCAACCCTTGAAGGCGTTGCCGATTATTCACGCCCCGAACTCTCCGCAATCGCTGCTGCCATTCGTTATATTGAAAAAACGCAAATCACCCATCGCCCTCCTCTCATGCGTCCTGAACGTCAAAATGAAAGTGCGACCCTTTTCATTGATGCAGCAACTAGAATGAATCTTGAGCTTATTCGAACAACATCTGGTCAACGCGATGGTAGTTTATTAAAAGCTATTGACCGTACCGTAACAGGAGGGGGATCTCGCCTCCTTGTTGATCGTCTTATTGCTCCTCTCACCACACCTGCGGCTATTGATAAACGTCTAGATTCCATCGACTTTTTTCTACGCAACCCATCCCTTGCAGAAACCATAAAGTTAACTTTAAAAGGGGGACCAGATATGCCACGCGCAGTTTCTCGGTTAGCTCTTGGTAGAGGGGGACCCCGTGATATGGCGACAATCCAGCGCGGCTTTGAAATCATTCGTGAACTTCATCAGCTTCTCAACAATGAATTGCTTCCTCAAGAAATAAGTGACGTACAACAGATTTTTTCACACCTCCCTACCGCTTTGCATTTACATCTTGAACAGGCGTTAGCGGATGACCTTCCTCTCCTTAAACGTGATGGTGGTTTTATTCGCCCTCAATACCGTAAAGAGCTCGATGAAATGCGTGCTCTGCGTGATGAATCTCGCCGTGTTATTGCTGAACTTCAAGCACAATATGCTCAAGAAACAGATATTAAGGCGCTCAAAATCAAACATAACAATATTCTAGGCTATTTCATTGAAGTAACCAATGGACAAGCGTCTGCTCTTACAAATAGCCCACAAGCTAAAGCCCGTTTTATCCATAGACAAACAATGGCAAATGCTATGCGCTTTACCACAACAGAGCTTGCCGACCTTGAAAGCCGTATTGCTCATGCCGCTAACCATGCACTCACACTCGAATTAGAAATTTTTGAGACTCTTGTTCATGAAATGACCGAACAGGTTGATTTTATTCGTAAAGCCTCTGAAGCACTCGCTGTTTTAGACGTCACTGTTGCTTTAGCGCATCTTGCTGAAGAACAAGGATATTGTCGTCCTAAAGTTGATCAATCACTTACCTTTCATATCATGGCAGGGCGCCATCCTGTCGTAGAGCAAGCACTACGAAAGCAAGCAGCAGAACCATTTGTTACCAATCACTGTGATCTCTCTGTGCAAGAAAATCAACAATATGCAGCTATTTGGCTTTTGACAGGTCCCAATATGGGAGGGAAATCAACCTTTTTGCGGCAAAACGCTCTTATTGCTATTATGGCACAAATGGGTTCTTTCGTTCCAGCGACGACAGCGCATATTGGCGTTGTTGATCGTTTGTTTAGTCGTGTTGGTGCTTCTGATGATCTTGCACGCGGACGTTCAACTTTTATGATGGAAATGGTCGAAACAGCAACGATTCTTAATCATGCGAGTAGTCATTCCCTGGTTATTCTTGACGAAATTGGACGCGGCACATCGACTTTTGATGGGCTTTCTATTGCTTGGGCCGCTGTTGAATATCTTCATGAAGTTAATCACTGCCGTGCTATTCTCGCTACACATTTTCATGAAATGACAGCTCTCACCCAAAAACTTGATCGCCTTCATAATGTAACAATGAAAGTAAAAAATTGGGATGGTGATGTGATTTTTCTTCATGAAGTTACAAAAGGAGCTGCCGATAGATCGTACGGCGTACAAGTTGCAAAACTTGCTGGACTTCCCAAGGCGGTTATTACACGTGCTACAGATGTTCTCCACCAATTAGAACAAGGTGAAATGGCTGGAAAAGGACATAAATTAATTGATGACCTCCCGCTCTTTTCCCTTCAAGCGACATCTCCCGTAGATAATACAACAAATAAACATTGTGCACTTCATGAAGCTTTAAAAAATATCCATCCCGATGAACTCTCTCCTAAGCAAGCTTTAGAGGCACTCTATCACCTCAAACAACTTGAAAAAAATCATCCCTGATAGAAAAACTAAACAAAGTGCTGTTTCATGATTATTCGTAATGCATAATTACTTATTCGCATTATTATTACTCCTTATTTCAAGGTATATTGATCAGCATTCGAAAAGATCCTGCGTGTAAGAGTCACAAACCTGTACCTTCATTGTGTTTGCTTGCCCCAATGTTCCAACAGCCCTTGCATTAAAACAATTCAAACAGGCATTTTTACTCCTCTCTCAACGGATTTTTACCCATACATCAACCCCGCTTGTGATGCGCAAGCAAGTGATTTTAATTGATTGAATATAAAAGGCTTGAGATGAGAAAATATTACAATTTTCGGAGGACTAATTTAAGAGATAAGACGATAAGTTATCTTTATAAATCAATATATTGATGTTATAATATTTAGCTTCTCATACGAAAAAACAAAATCCACTGTAATTTTAAATCATCTTTACAATCGCTTGAAATACGCCGTCTAAGCGCATCAAACGAGCCACTGGAATACCATGCAAGAAATGCTCTCATTTAAAAAAAACACTCCTTCATAAAATAAATTTTTTTACCATAGTCAAATGCTACGAACCGCTCCTTTAGAAGCAGAAGTCGTCATTGCTGCATACGCTTTGAGAGCCTTTGAGACCTTACGTTTACGCACTTCTGTGGGTTGCCAAGCTGTCTTTCCTTTTGCTTCCATTTTGGCACGACGATGCACCATCTCAGCAGCATCAATCAATATATGAATGGTGCGATTGGGAATATCTATTTCTATAATATCCCCCTCTTCGACCAAAGCAATTGCTCCTCCTTCAGCAGCTTCTGGTGAAATATGCCCTATAGAAAGCCCTGAACTTCCCCCTGAAAAACGACCATCCGTTATAAGCGCACAAACTTTTCCTAATCCTTTGGATTTGAGATAGCTCGTTGGATAGAGCATTTCTTGCATTCCAGGTCCACCACGAGGCCCCTCGTAGCGGATTAAAACAATATCACCTGATTGAATTTTATCATTCAAGATTGCTACAACAGCTGAATCCTGACTCTCAAAAATCTTTGCTGGGCCTTTAAAAGTTAAAATCGACTGATCAACACCTGCTGTTTTTACAATACAGCCATCTTCTGCAAGATTTCCATAAAGAACCGCCAACCCCCCATCTTGCGAATAAGCATGTTCTCTATCCCGAATGACACCTTTTTTACGATCAAGATCAAGAGTATCATAGCGACAAAATTGACTAAAAGCTGTTTGTGTTGGAATACCCCCTGGAGCTGCACGATAAAATTCATGAATCACTGTTTCATGTGCCTGTTTCACATCCCAGTGCTCAAGAGCTTCTTTCATCGTTTTCGCATGAACTGTGTAAGTCGATGTATCAATGAGACCCGCTGCATCCAATTCTCCTAAAAGCCCCATAATACCACCAGCACGATGAACATCCTCCATATGAACATTGGCAACAGCAGGGGCAACCTTGCATAAAACAGGAACACGACGTGAAAGACGATCGATATCCGTCATGGTAAAATTGACCTCAGCTTCTTGCGCTGCTGCCAAAAGATGTAAGACAGTATTGGTTGATCCCCCCATGGAAATATCTACGGTCATTGCATTTTCAAAAGCCTTGCGTGAAGCAATAGAACGCGGCAAAACTGTTTCATCACCTTTTTCATAGTAACGCTTGACCAGCGCAACAATCTGTCGTCCAGCTTCTTCAAAAAGCATTCGTCGATCTGCATGGGTCGCTAATACTGACCCGTTTCCAGGAAGAGAAAGCCCTAATGCTTCGGTCAAACAATTCATAGAATTTGCTGTAAACATCCCTGAACAAGAACCACATGTAGGACAAGCAGCGCGTTCTATTTCCGCAATTTCTTCTTCTGAATTCTGCTCTGAAGCCGCAGCAATCATTGCATCAACTAAGTCAACAGTAAGATCTTGGCCTTTCCATTTAATCTTACCGGCTTCCATAGGACCACCTGAAATAAAAATTGTTGGAATATTCAATCGCAAAGAAGCCATTAACATACCAGGTGTAATTTTGTCACAATTGGAAATACAGACAAGCGCATCAGCACAATGAGCATTGACCATATATTCAACAGAATCCGCAATAATTTCACGCGAAGGCAAGGAATAAAGCATCCCATCATGCCCCATAGCAATTCCATCATCTACAGCAATTGTGTTAAACTCTTTCGCAACACCACCAGCGACAGCGATCTGATCTGCCACCAGTTGTCCAAGATCTTTTAAATGGACATGCCCTGGTACAAATTGCGTAAAAGAATTGGCAATGGCGATAATGGGTTTACCAAAATCGCTATCTTTCATCCCTGTTGCACGCCAAAGACCACGGGCCCCAGCCATATTGCGCCCATGAGTCGATATTCTTGAACGGTAAGAAGGCATTATTTTTTCCCCTCAAATAATTCCATTTTCTTTGTTTTGCTGCAAGCAAACCTTAAAAACAAGAGCGCATGCATAAAAAAGAAAAAAATACCTCTTTTGAGACATTTAAATCACAAAATTCGAAGTTAAACATAAAACCTCATGCGACAGTATTTTTCATACTCTCATAAAGCTTCTTTTAAGAGTTTTTACAGCTGTTTTTTTTACACATGATGTCATTGGGATAAAAAGGCGCCTTTTCATAGGCATCCGATAAATATCACGCACTTATTTTTCCCTTCTATGCCAGTAAAATTCTATAAGTAGGTCAAAAACCGCAAATAAATATTGTTTTAAGAATGATTAAAAAATTACAAGGAGAGCAGTACTAACCACAACTGCATCCCTTAAAATGTATCAATTTCTGTTATCAATGATGATGCTTTGCTTATAAAAATTTGTTTCTTTTTGGTGGAGCTAAGCGGGATCGAACCGCTGACCTCTTGCATGCCATGCAAGCGCTCTCCCAGCTGAGCTATAGCCCCATATAAAGACAGACCATCTCCAAAAAGGATAAAAATACTCTCAATGTGATTTTCTAGAACGAGAAAAATCGAAGATCAAGAAAAATTTATATTCAATCAAAAGAAGCCCCTCTTAACTTCTCTTATAGATCGTCATCGTTAGAAACACCACCTCCGATAATACCCGTCACGTCATCGTCATCATCATCTTCTTCATCGTGAGATAAAAACGTATCATCGTCATCACCAAGATCCACATCACTATCTTCCAAATCAGGAAGATCATCATCTTTAGAATCGTCATCGTCCTCTTCAAGAAGCATAAAGGCAGATTTTTCAAGTGCTGTATCAAGTTCTTCCGCATCAACTTCTTCTTCATTACTCGCTTCAGCTGCTGCAACTTCAAAATAAGAGCGCGGATAAGAAATTCCCGTATAAGGTGATACAATGGGGTCGCGATTAAGATCATAAAACTTTTTTCCTGTTTCTGGATCAATACGCTTCGTTCCAAGTTCTTGTTTTGCCATGAACCATCCCTCTTTGATTAACTACAATTGCGTTAAAAGATAAATTTTACGGTCCTTAATCGAAAAATAATGTCTTTGTCAAAGATAAATCCCTCGTTCCACATAGATTTTCTCATGACGCTTGTCAAAGCATGTGCTAGAAAATACTTCATTCAATCAAATTTCGATAAAGTTAAATAGAATTTCTATGCAAAAAGCAATATCCATAACTTCTTACAAATCTACTAATCTCTCTGGTAAAATTAAAATACCAGGAGATAAATCAATCTCCCATAGATCTCTTATATTGGGAGGCTTAGCAAATGGTGAAACACATATCCACGGCTTGCTGGAAAGCGATGATGTGCTCAATACAGCTGCTGCTATGCAAGCTCTGGGTGCTTATATCCAAAAGAAAAATGATCTCTGGGTCATACGGGGAACGGGGAATGGCTGCCTTTTAACTGCACAAAACCCTTTAGATTTCGGAAATTCTGGAACAGGTGTTCGCCTCGTTATGGGATTGGTTGGTCCTTATCATATGAAAACAACTTTTATCGGGGATACCTCTCTTTCCAAACGCCCAATGGGCCGTATTCTCGATCCACTCCGTTTAATGGGGGTTGAAATTGACGCAACTCAAGGCAACTATCTGCCTTTAACGCTTTATGGACCTAAAACGGCTAACCCGATTCGCTACCGTATTCCAATGGCTTCTGCCCAAGTTAAATCCGCCGTCCTTCTTGCTGGGCTTAATACTGCTGGTACCACAACTGTTATTGAACCCATTCCCACACGTGATCATACCGAAAAAATGTTAAAAGCGTTTGGTGCTGAACTTGAGGTAGAAACAAATGCTGAAGGGACGCGCTTTATTCATCTCAATGGCCAACCACACCTTACCGGGCAAGCAATTGATATTCCAGGTGATCCTTCTTCTGCTGCTTTTCCACTTATCGCTGCCCTTCTTGTCGAAAATTCTGATATCACCATTGAAAATGTTCTTATCAATCCTTCTCGAATGGGACTTATCGAAACATTATGGGAAATGGGTGCGCAAATTACGCTTTTGAACCAACGCCAAACAGGAGGAGAAAATGTTGCCGATTTGCGCGTCACATCTTCTATGCTCAAAGGTGTCACGGTGCCGAAAGAACGGGCTCCCTCAATGATTGATGAATATCCCGCTCTAGCGGTAGCAGCAGCCTTTGCTGAAGGAAAAACAACGATGCTCGGAATCAAGGAATTACGCGTTAAAGAATCAGATCGATTGTCTGCTCTTGCGCAAGGACTCAAAATAAATCATGTAGAATGTGAAGAAGGCAAAGATTTTCTCATTGTTCACGGAAAAGGCTCCGAAAAAGGACTGGGTGGTGGAAATGTTACCACATATCTTGATCATCGAATTGCCATGTGTTTTCTCATCTTTGGGCTGGTATCAGAAAAACCTGTTACTATTGATGATAAACGAATGATTGCTACGAGTTTTCCAGAATTTATCCCTTTTATAAAACAACTTGGGGGAAAAATCTCTTGAAACCTTTTGTGATTGCAATTGATGGACCAGCAGCCTCAGGGAAAGGAACATTAGCACGAAAAATTGCTGCTCATTATCATCTTCAACATCTTGATACTGGTCTTACTTATCGTGGTGTTGCTTATGCACTTTTACAACAAAAATTGCCTCTAGAGGATGAAAAAAGTGCTCTTGCTTGTGCTATAGAGCTTGATTTTAATACTTTGAATCCAGCTCTTCTCTCTTCTCATGAACTTGGTGAAGCCGCTTCAAAAATAGCGCTCAACCCTGCTGTACGAGAAGTTCTTGTTGCCAAACAACGTCATTTTGCTAGCATTATGCTCGGCAGTGTCCTTGATGGGCGTGATATTGGCACTGTCGTTTGTCCCGATGCTGATATTAAATTTTATATTATAGCCAATGTTCAAACACGTGCAAAACGTCGCTATCAGGAAATTTTAAAAAAAGGCATACAGGCAGATTATCATGAAATCTTAGCTCAACTTGAACAACGCGATAACCGTGATGCAACGCGCAAACAAAGCCCGTTAAAGCCAGCAAAAAATGCCCACTTGCTTGATACATCAGAATTGAGTATAGAAGCAACATTTGCAATTGCATGCGCTTTTATTGATCCAATCATAAAATTGCGTATAATTGGATAAAGTCGTCAAGGTGATTTTCATCCTAGCGCTTATTTTTCTTCTTATATTAAGAATAATTATATTAAGAAAAAAGGTAGGAAGTCATCCGTGTTAACACTAACCTAGCGCTTATACCTTTTAAATGAAGGTATGTATCAGGAGTTCTTATGTCACAATACAATCCCACAACAGCGGATTTTGAAACCCTTTTAACAGAATCTTTTCAAACCAATGATCTCAATGAAGGATCCGTTGTTAAAGGTCGTGTCATTGCAATCGAAAAAGACATGGCCATTATTGATGCTGGACTTAAAGTCGAAGGACGTATTCCACTCAAAGAATTTGGAGCTAAAGGAAAAGATGGTTCCTTAAAAGTCGGCGATGAAGTTGAAGTTTATATTGAACGCATCGAAAATGCCATGGGTGAAGCCGTCTTATCGCGTGAAAAAGCACGGCGCGAAGAAAGCTGGATTCGTTTGGAAGAAAAATTCAATGCTGGCACACGCGTTGATGGGGTTATATTTAGCCAAGTTAAAGGAGGTTTTACAGTCGATCTCGATGGTGCTGTTGCTTTCTTGCCTCGCAGCCAAGTCGATATTCGACCCATTCGTGATGTTTCCCCTCTCATGCACAACTCACAATCCTTTGAAATTTTAAAAATGGATCGTCGTCGAGGCAATATTGTTGTTTCACGTCGTACTGTCTTAGAGGAAAGTCGCGCCGAACAGCGTTCAGAGATTGTACAAAATCTTGAAGAAAACCAAATCGTTGAAGGTGTTGTTAAAAATATCACTGATTATGGTGCCTTTGTTGATCTTGGCGGAATTGATGGCCTCTTGCATGTTACAGATATGGCTTGGCGCCGTGTTAACCACCCATCTGAAGTCCTCACAATTGGTCAAACGATTAAAGTGCAAATTATTCGTATCAATCAAGATACACACCGCATTTCGCTTGGCATGAAACAGCTTGAAAGTGATCCTTGGGAAACCATCAGCGCTCGATATCCCGTTGGTACCAAAATTACTGGTGCTGTTACTAATATTACCGATTACGGTGGTTTTGTTGAAATAGAACCAGGAATCGAGGGATTGATCCACGTTTCTGAAATGAGTTGGACAAAGAAAAATGTGCATCCAGGAAAACTTCTCTCCACATCACAAGAAGTGGAAGTTGTGGTTCTTGAAATTGATCCTTCTAAGCGACGTATTTCCCTTGGCTTAAAGCAAACATTTGAAAATCCATGGATTGCTTTTGCAAATAAATTTCCTGTCAACTCACAAATTGAAGGAGAGATCAAAAACAAAACAGAATTTGGTCTCTTCATTGGGCTTGAAGGTGATGTTGATGGCATGGTTCATCTTTCCGATCTTGATTGGAATCGTCCGGGTGAACAGGTCATTGATAGTTACAATAAAGGTGATGTTGTTAAAGCTGTGGTTCTTGATGTTGACGTGGAAAAAGAACGTATCTCTCTTGGTATTAAGCAACTCTCCAGCGATAAAGTTGGAGAAGCTGCTGCCGCTGGTGAACTTCGCAAAGGGGCTGTCGTAACGTGTGAAGTTATTGCGGTTAATGAAAATGATATCAATGTAAAATTAATTGATCATAATCTCGAAACAACCATTCGTCGTGCTGACTTGGCTCGTGATCGTGATGAGCAGCGCCCTGAACGTTTTTCAATTGGTCAAAGAATTGATGCACGTATTACCACATTTGATAAAAAAACACGCAAGCTTTCAGTATCAATCAAAGCTTTAGAAATTGCCGAAGAAAAAGAAGCTGTTGCACAATATGGTTCTACAGATTCAGGGGCTTCTCTTGGTGATATTCTTGGTGCCGCTTTGAAAAAACAAGAACAAAATTAGTGTTTAGTCATTAAAATAAATTCTTAAAACGAAGGTCGCTCATCTTTTGAGCGACCTTTTTTTAAGAAATTGTTTGTTTTTTTCTTCAATGATCTCTGCAAATACTCTTAGAAGAAAAATAAAAAATTTACTTTTTTCTCTCAATCCCTCACTATTAAGATAAAGTATTTATAGATTATTAAATGTAAAAAAATGGAATTGAACAGCACTTAAAATATTATGGCACGCACAATATCCTTTATCAATTATCTCTTTTCTCAAAAAAGCGAAACCTATCATCTTATTAAAACCAATTCTCCTCTTCGTTCAACTTATAAATCACAAGGTGAATTGTATCAATTAGGCTATGATATCGCGTCTCAAAAAGAAATTTTACTTCCTGAATATGAAGGAGAAAACAATTTTCACAAAAGCTTGAGAAAAAATGCCAAACTTATTCTCCATGCTTTTCAGACCAGTGATATTGCTGCTTGGAATGATGAAACGATTGCTCCAGCTGCCCAATGGCTCATTGATAATCATTATACTATTGACAAAACGATACAACAACTGCATCGTAATCTCTCTAATTCCTTCATCAAAAAACTTCCTGTTTATAAACAAGATACAAATATACCACGTATCTTTGCTTTAGCTTGGCTTTATATTGCCCATAAAGATAGTGGATTTTCACAAAAAACACTCACTGCCATGATCAATGGGTTTCAAGAAATTTGTACCCTTAAAATTGGTGAATTATGGGCCCTCCCTTCTGTCATACAAATGTTGTTAATTGAAAATGTTTGTCGTCTTTCACAGCGTATTGAACAAACACGATCTATGCGCCATCTTGCTCATAAAGTCGCGGATAAAATTTCTCTCGCAGATAATACAACAAAATTACAGACACTTTTTATGCAGTATGAGCCATTTACTGTAGATCCAACTTTTTCAACGCATTTGTTCTATCGTCTCCGTAGCGCATCTGTCGATTCAACAAACGCATTAAATTGGCTTGAAAAGCAATTACAAAATCGAGAAAGTAACTTAGAAATTGTAACATCTGATGAACACAATCGCCAAGCAGCAGATGGTGTAACCATGGGCAATATTGTTCGTTCCCTTAAAGCCATTGATGATGTTGATTGGACAGGATGGTTTGAAACTGTCAGTTCTGTAGACTCTATTTTGCGTGAAAACAGTGATTTTTCTGAAATTGATGCTCGCTCACGCAATATCTATCGACAAGTCATTGAAAAAATTGCACGTCTTTCGCCTCTTAGTGAATGGGAAATTGCACGAAAAGCTGTAAAAATGGCATACGCTTCTGCTAAAGAATCCTCTCATCATTATCATTCCTCTGTTGGCTGGTATCTTGTTGACGATGGTCGCTATGCTTTTGAAAAAGCTTGTAAATACACGCCTCCTCTGTTTACAAAATGGGCACGAGCTTTCTCTTCTTTACAGATAAAAACTATTGCAATTCCTGTCTCTTTTTTAACCTTTGTTTTTTTGCTTACAATTTATTTTCTATTATCGATATCTGGCATAGCGCCATGGATGTCTATTTTCTTTACCACATTAGCGCTCTTTCCTGTTATGGATGCGGCTTTTGCCTTCTTTAATACTGTTGTTTCATGGACTATTCCATCAAAACAACTCATTGGTTATGAATATAAAGAAGGGATTCCCAAAAATGCACGCACAATGGTTGTCGTGCCTACTCTTATTTCATCCCATGAGTCTATTGATGAGCAAGTGCGTAATCTTGAAGTACACTTTCTTTCCAATCCAAAAGGTGCCATTCATTTTGCTCTTGTAACGGATTGGAGTGATGCTCCCTTCGAAAAAACGCAAGATGATCTTGATCTGCTGCATTATGCACAAAAAAAATTGATCAACTCAATCGTTGTTATCATCGTGATGATATTCCCCTTTTTTTTCTTTTACACCGTCGGCGTCTTTATAATACCAGTGAAAAATGCTGGATGGGATGGGAGCGAAAGCGAGGAAAACTTTACGAACTCAATCTGTTATTGAGAGGCGATAAAAACACAAACTTTTACCCTCCAAATCCACTTCTTCCCATGGATTGCCGTTTTGTTATGACACTCGATTCAGACACACGTCTTACCCATGAAAGTGTGACAAAACTCGTTGGAAAACTTAACCATCCACTCAATAAACCAATCTTTGATACACAAAATAAAAAAATTGTAAAAGGCTATAGTATTTTACAACCCCGTATTACACCTTCCCTTGCAACAGGAAAAGAAACATCAATTCTGCAACGTATTTTTTCTACGAACCGTGGTCTTGATCCTTATGTCTTTGCCGTTTCTGATACTTATCAAGATCTTTTGGGAGAAGGAACCTTCATTGGTAAAGGCCTTTATAATCTTGATACATTTCAGCAAGCCCTTGAGGGAAAGATTAAAGAAAATACTGTTCTTAGTCACGATCTCTTAGAAGGAGGATATGCACGCACTGCCTTGGTTAGTAATGTAGAAGTCATTGAAGATTATCCAACAACCTACAACATGGATGTGATGCGTCATCATCGTTGGATTCGTGGTGATTGGCAACTGTTGCCTTATCTTTTTTCCCCCCATAAAATCAGCTCCACAACACGTTGGAAAATACAAGATAATCTACGTCGTTCTCTCACACCACTTATGTGGATAATCGCCACCTTCGCAGGATGGTCTCTTTTACCATTAAAGAGTGCAATCATATGGCAAATATTCCTGCTTCTTAGTCTCTTTGTCTCACCAATTTTAGGCGTATTACAAACTCTTGTTCCATCCACTATTGATTATTCTCTGCAAGGATATTTTCAATTCATTTTGAACAAAATCACCCTTACGGGGGCAAATATGTTTCTTAAACTTATATTTCTTGCCCATTCAGCTTATTTTATGACTGATGCCATCATGCGGGCACTCTATCGTATGACCATTTCAAAACAACATCTGCTTGAATGGAAAACCTCTTCTGCAACAAAGACCATGCCCAACAGTTTAGGCTTTTATATCCTTACAATGTGGCCTGCATCACTTATTGGTATTCTTGCCGCAGCATTACCTCTCTTTTTTAAGAGTTCCGCAAGTTTTATTGCTTTGCCTTTTGGGCTTGCATGGTTTTTTTCACCCTTGATTGCTTGGTTTGTTAGTCAACCTTCAGAATTTCAAAATACCCTTGATCTATCTTCCGAAGATAAAAAAACACTACGATCTCTTGCACGACGTACATGGCTTTATTACACAACCTTCGTCAATGCACAAAGCAATTATTTACCACCTGATAATTTTCAAGAAGATCCTCAATCTCTTATTGCTCATCGCACATCTCCTACTAATATTGGAGTTTATCTTCTTTCTGTTATTGCTGCACGTGATTTTGGCTGGATTAGTTTTGAAGAAACGATGACACGCGTTGAATGTACATTAAGCTCTCTTGCAAAAATGGAAAAATTCCGTGGACACCTCTACAATTGGTACGCAACGGATACACTCACCCCTCTCTTGCCAACTTATATATCAACGGTTGATTCAGGAAATCTCGCCGGTCATTTGGTGACACTCTCTTCAGCCTTAAGCCAATGGGCTAAAAAGCCTCATGCTTTTTTTCAAAGTGACCACATGGGCTTCTGGGATGTTTATACTATTCTTGAAGAAACCGTCAAAGAAATTCCCACCAATCAATCTAACGCACATGCCTTACGCCAACGAATCGAAGAGCATATCGCCAATTTCCATCGCGCTATGCGCACTTTCAGGGAAAAATCAAAGACAACCGCTCTCCCTATCACAAAGCTGTTACTTACTGCCCGCAATATTGAGCACTTAATAGAGAAATTTCATCAAAAAACGCAGATTATAGAATCTGCCCGTGCACACTGTTGGGCTCAATGCCTAGTAGAAACATGCCAAGCGCATTATCACGACTCTACTGCTAACTACAATACCGAAAAAATACGTCAAAAATTAGAAACTTTAGCGACAAAGGCACGACAAATAGCCTTTAATATGGAATTTGATTTTCTAGAACAGCCCGAACGGCAACTCTTGTCCATTGGCTACCGTGTTCAGGAAAACAAACTTGATGAAGGATGTTATGACCTTTTGGCTTCAGAAGCACGCCTCTCAAGCTTTTTTGCCATCGCAAAAGGCGATCTAAAATTCAAACATTGGTTTCATCTTGGTCGATTACTCATCCCAATTGGTGGAAAAGGTGCGTTATTATCGTGGTCTGGATCCATGTTTGAATATCTGATGCCATCTCTTATTATGCACGAACCCAAAGGTTCAATTCTCAATCAAACAAATAGATTAATTGTTCGTCATCAAATACAATATGGTCATGAAAAAAAATTGCCATGGGGTATTTCTGAAGCCGCATTTAATGCGCGCGATCATTTAATGAATTACCAATATGCTAGCTTTGGGGACCCAACCCTTGGACTCAAACGTGGTTTATCACGCAATGCCGTTATTGCTCCTTACGCAAGCCTTTTAGCAGCACAATATATGCCAACTCATGCAGTCAAAAATTTAAAACGACTCCGCGATCTTGGCGCTTTAGGAACATATGGTTATTACGACTCTATCGACTTTACGCCTTCACGTGTTAAAAAGGGAGAAAAATACGCTATTGTACGTAATTATTATGCACACCATCATGGTATGTCAATTCTTGCTATCAACAATGTCATTTTTGAAGGACGGATGCGTAATCGTTTTCATCATGACACCGTCATTGAAGCAACACAATTGTTATTACACGAAAGAGCACCACATCAAATTCCCATCATTCGCACAAAAGTTGCCAATCCCATCCGTAATAACGCTCAGGAATTTGATAATGCCCCTACTCGTATTATCACGAATCCACTTCTCAAACCGCGTGCAACTTTACTCTTATCCAATGGCTTTTATTCTACAATGTTGACAGGCAATGGTTCAGGTTACAGCCGTTGGCATGATTATACGATTACACGCTTTATTCCTGATGCAACAGAAGATCAACAGGGCCTTTTATTTTTTCTACGTGATATGCATAGTGAACGGTGGTGGTCTGTCACCGGTGAACCAACACGCGTTGCTGAAGAAGAAGCAATTAGCATTTTTACCGATGAAAAAGCTGACTATATGAAAATAGTTGACGGCATAAAATCAACACTCGAATGTCTTGTTGCATCCAAAAATGATGGTGAAGGACGGCGTCTCCAACTTATAAATATGACCAACAAAGATCGCTTCATTGAAGTTACCTCCTATGGTGAATTAGCGCTCGCGACAATGGAGACAGACTGCGCTCATCCTGTTTTTTCACATATGTTTATAGAAACAAAAATCGTTGAAGAAGGAAGAACAATTTTTGCCAAAAGACGCAAACGCTCTCCTCATGATCCTGAAATTCATATTGCCCATTTTGTGAGCGATATTATGAATAGTATCCAAGAAACAGAAGCTGAAACAGACCGTTCTCTGTTTATTGGTCGGGGTAGATCCATTCATAGACCTGCTGCATTTGATCAAAATGCTCGTTTGAGTAACAGTCAAGGCTGTATCCTTGATCCAATTATCTCACTTCGCTGCCGTGTAAAAATTCCTGCCTATGAAAAAGTCGAACTCATTTTTTGGACTTTTGCTGCTCATGAAAAAGAAACATTACACAATCATATTAAACATTATCGACAACCCAACATATTCCAGCAAGAATTTTCAATGGCGTGGACACGCTCACAAGTCTCACTCTATCAACGAGATATAAGCCTTAAAGAAGCTATTACTTATCAAAAATATGCAACACCGCTTATCTATCCAGACCATACCTGGCGTCTTCCCCCTGGAATACTAGCAAAAACTCTTGGGAAACAATCTGATCTTTGGCCAATGTCCATTTCAGGAGACAACCCTATCTGCCTTTTAAGATTAGATAATGAAGTGGATATAACTGTTCTTCGCGAACTCCTTAAAGCACATGAATATTGGCGTATACGTGGTCTCATTGTGGATCTTGTTATTTTAAATGAGCAAGCCTTTTCCTATATACAAGATACACAACATACTATTGAATGGGTATGCGAATCCTACCGGCATCATACGCATAACATGGATGAACGCCAACATATTTTTACCCTTCGGCGTGATCAAATGAATGAACAAAGTTTCAAGACACTTCTTGCATCAGCCCGTATCATCCTCTATGCGCAAAATGGATCTTTGTCTGAACAGCTCAAACGTATGGAAAATATTGATTCTGATCTGGCGACACACAACAGTAATCAAGAATTTGATAATAAATTCAATGACAGAAAATATGACAAAAAAAAGCAAATAGCGATACCAACGCAACCCAATCCTTTTACTTCTATTGGCCTTATTGGCCAACAAAAAACCTCACCCCTTGTTACAAAAGGCAAAGATCTAAAGTATTGGAATGGTTATGGTGGCTTTAATCATGATAATCATTATGTTATCCGTCTTCATGGACACACAACGACACCACATCCGTGGATTAATGTCATTGCTAATCACAGCTTTGGATTTCATGTCTCTGCTGAAGGTGCACTCTTTACCTGGGCTCACAATAGTCGTGATTATCAATTAACGCCTTGGGCAAATGATCCTGTTTCTAACCGACCAGGAGAAGCGCTTTATCTTGTAGATCGTTTATCTTTAAAATGTTTCTCACCCGTTTCTGCTGTTGAATGTGACGAAAATGTTGTTTATGAAGCCTGTCATGGTTTTGGATTTTCAACATTTAAATCTACACATTTAGAAATTGCATTAGAGCTTACTCATACCCTTGATCAAGAAAAACCTGTTCGCTTTTCACGTCTTATTCTGAAAAATGAAGGGAAAAAGTTGCGCAGTTTACGCCTCTATAATTATGTTGAATGGGTTTTAGGAAATGTTCGTACCAAATATGCACCTTTTATACTTCCCTCTTATGATCCAAAACGGGGTGCGCATTTTATTCAAAATCCCTATCACATTGAAAAATCTCAACAAACAACATTTTTATCAGCATCTGAAATGCCAACCAGCACTACCACCGATCGCACTGAATTTATTGGTTCAACAGGAACGGTGATACATCCTCATGCAATCCGTAAAGCTGATGTGCTTTCAAATAAAATTGAAGCAGGATGTGATCCTTGCTCGGCATTTTCTTATGATATTGATCTGTTACCAGGACAAACAAAAGAAATAATCTTTTATCTTGGTAGTGCTGAAAATAGGCAAGAAGCTGAAAAACTCCTCGATCAAGTACGCACAAGTGATTTTGAAATTCTCCTTACACAACAAAAAAAGCAATGGAGTGATTTTGTTTCCCCATTCCAAGTAAAAACACCTGATCCTTCTTTTGATATTATGGTCAATCACTGGCTTCCTTATCAAATTTATGCATGCCGTATGATGGCACGTACAGCTTTTTATCAAGCAAGTGGTGCATTTGGCTTCCGTGATCAATTGCAAGACAGTTTATCCTTGTTATTATTAAAACCACAACTCGCGCGTGAACAATTGTTAAATGCTGCCGCGCATCAATTTCTTGAAGGGGACGTACAACATTGGTGGTTGCCTGACACCAATGCGGGTGTTCGTACACGCATTTCTGATGATATTGTCTGGCTTGCATACGGAACAGCTCTTTATGTCAACACAACTGGTGACTACGAATTCCTTGATACCCTTATTACTTTCATTGAAGGCGTTTCTTTGAAAAGCGAACAACATGATACTTATTTCCAGCCTACACAATCCTCAAAGGTCGCAACCCTTTATGAACATTGTGCTTTAGCTTTAGATCTTGCCCTCGAACGCTGTGGACAACACGGACTCCCGCTTATTCTAGGTGGTGATTGGAATGATGGTATGAATTTGGTAGGCATTAAAGGAAAAGGGGAAAGCACTTGGCTCGGTTGGTTTCTTGGTACAACGTTAAAAGCTTTCATCCCCATTGCCAAAAAACGTGGTGACAGCAGCCATATGCAAACATGGAGTGCATATCTTAAGCATTTGAAAAAATCCCTAGAAAAAAACGGTTGGGATGGTGCTTGGTATCGACGTGGTTATTTTGATGATGGGACCCCTCTTGGTTCTAAGATAAATGATGAATGCCAAATTGATACCATTGCTCAATCTTGGGCAGTCATTTCTCAAATGGCATCACCTAAACGCCAAAAACAGGCAATGGCATCAATGTTTGAACGTCTATATGATGAAAAAGGTAATCTTATACGCCTTTTCTGGCCGCCTTTTGACAAAAGTACCCTTGAACCCGGTTATATAAAAGGTTATCCACCAGGAATTCGAGAAAATGGTGGTCAATACACACATGGTGCCATTTGGAGCATTTTAGCCCTCGCCCAAATGGGGGAAAACGATAAAGCTTATACTTTATTTTCTATGATAAACCCTCTTAACCACGGGAAAAATCCTGAAATTTATCGTGTTGAGCCTTATGTTATGGCCGCAGATATTTATGCTGTTGAACCACGTCGTGGACAAGGTGGGTGGACATGGTATACAGGCTCAGCAGGCTGGTTTTATCACGCCGCAATACAAGCCATTCTTGGGATTAAACGTCAAGCTCATCAATTATTTTTAAAGCCAAATTTACCTTCCTTCTGGCCTGAATATGAAGTAAAAATGAAATTGCATGACGCTGTTTATACCATTAAAGTAAAATGGGGGTCTAAAAATATGCTCAGCGTTGATGGTAAAAAATATGCTGATGTTGATGCGGGTATACAATTACAAAAAACGGGAAAGCACAAAATCATACGTACAATTAAATCTTTAAAAGAGAAAAGATAAAAAGCTTTTTTCTTCTTGCCCAAAAACTTACAATTGCTATAGTTTTTGGAGCCCCTATATTGATCGTGTTGGTACACAGTAATTTTAGATTTTATGAAACTGAAAGAAGTAGGGTTATGAATCACCCAGATATTGCTAGACGCGTTTATGATCACACTTGGAAACTTGATCCCATTATTCGCTCACTTCTGGATACGGATTTTTATAAACTTCTTATGGTGCAGATGATTTGGGGCCTTTATCCTAATGTCAATGTTACTTTCTCTCTCATAAACCGTACTAAAACAATCCGCCTTGTCGATGATATTGATGAGGGTGAATTGCGTGCCCAACTTGATCACGCCGTTAGTTTGCGTTTTACAAAAAAAGAAATGATCTGGCTTGCTGGTAATACCTTTTATGGACGAAAACAAATTTTTGAGCCAGATTTTCTTCATTGGCTTGAAAACTTTCAACTTCCAGAATATGAACTAACCCGTAAAGATGGCCAATATATTCTCCATTTTCATGGCCCTTGGCCCAATAGTTCCATGTGGGAAATTCCCGCCCTTGCTATCATTAGCGAATTGCGTTCACGTGCTGCTATGAAAAACTTAGATCGTTTTGCTCTTGATGTGCTTTATGCACGTGCTAAAGCAAAAATGTGGAGTAAAGTTGAACGTCTCAAAAAATTGCCTGATATTAAAATATCCGACTTTGGCACAAGACGTCGTCATTCTTTCTTATGGCAACGATGGTGTGTTGAAGCATTAAAAGAAGGGATTGGCGATTCTTTTGCTGGAACTTCCAATGTTCTTCTTGCCATGGATACAGATTTAGAAGCGCTTGGTACCAATGCACATGAATTGCCCATGGTCATTGCTGCCATTACCAATAATGACAGCGAATTGTGTAAAGCACCCTATAAGGTTCTGCAAGATTGGAACCGTTATTATGGTGGAAATCTTCTCATTGTTTTACCTGATACCTTTGGTACAGAAGCGTTTTTACGCAACGCTCCAGACTGGGTCGCAGATTGGACAGGTTTTCGACCTGACAGTGCTCCACCTATTGAGGGGGGAGAACGCATTATACAATGGTGGAAAGAGCAAGGAAAAAACCCAAAAGAAAAATTATTAATTTTTTCTGATGCTCTTGATATCAATACAATTGAAACAACCTACCGCCACTTCCATGGTAGAGTGCGTATGAACTTTGGATGGGGAACAGACCTTACGAATGACTTTATAGGCTGTGCGCCTCAAAAAATTGCAACCCTTGATGCTCTTTCCCTTGTTTGTAAAGTTACTCACGCCAATGGCAGACCAACCATAAAACTCTCAGATAATCCTGAAAAAACGATCGGTGATCCACAAGAAATACAACGCTACCTCAATCTGTTTGGTAATGAAAAACGTGTTGCTAGGCCGCTAAAAAATTAACTATAAATTCATTCATGAATTTATAAAGCTGTAATGTAATTTCCAGCCTTTCTAAATATATGAAAAACAAGCAGATATAAAATCCATTATTAATGGATATTAGTAAGAATATGCCAATCCTCTCAGCACTAACAAAACAGTGCCCTCTATTTAAATGTCATCTATCGTTCCTTATTAAGGTGGTTTTAAACTTTTGCTTAAGCTATTGGTATATTATCTTCTCTATTCATAAAATTGTTTGCACAAACATATCATTCTACCGAATAAATCATTTTTAAAAAGCGCATTGTTTTGTATATTCTTTATAGCGAGACATAATCCTTAAACTTTGAGAAAAAATCTTTACCTCTGGTTCTCACAAATCAACTAAGGAGAAAGAAACGTTTGGTTCCTAAGGTCCTGTTTTTATCATTATGAAGATGGACGTGTCACAATATAAACGGCAATAAACAGCAAAATAGTCGCAACGAATAAAGCAAACCACAAAGCAGGACGCATCATCACTAAAAAAGATAAAAAACCACCTGCCATACTCACCACCGCAAAAATTTTAACAAATTTGGAAATGGCCCCTTTCTCTTCCCACTGCTTAAGAGGAGGACCAAAGATGCGGTGATTGTGCAACCAATAATGAAAACGTGGTGATGAGCGAGCAAAACACCATGAAGCAACTAATAAAAAAGGTACGGTTGGCATAACAGGTAATATAATACCGATAACACCGAGTATCATCATAACCCAGCCTATTATAGAAGTGAAAATACGCAAAGGGTGAGATATTTTAAAATTTTTCTTCATCTTTTAGTACTATTTTCCTTTATGAAAAATCATAATGTATACTTTTCTAGCTTCTCAATACTTTCATGCATAACGCCTATACATCTTTATTGGTAAGTATATTTTCTATGATAACCTCCTCTAAAGCATAAAATAGCTTATGCAATATGATGATCATTTCAAAATTTTCAAGAAATCAGAAAGAGTTTTTAGAAAAGATAAAAACAAAAAGGCTGCAGAATAAATCAATGCAGCCTTTTAATTACAAATGCAGCGTTTAGGGGGAGAATATACTGCACTCATCTGCTAGACATTAGGAGGAAAACGTCCTAGCACTGCGTTTTTTAGTTAAAACACGCATAACAAACAACATACAAAAATGCATGTCTGCTATGCGCATATTTTGTTGTATTTAGATCTCCTGAATTGTAGCTCGACGAAAGAAAAGTGATATAAAAATGGTAATAAAGATGAGTGTTAAAATTAACACAATGGTAGAAGCAGAATCAGAGCCGATAAATAAGCTTAAATAAATTCCTAAAAAACCAGAAAAAGCTGCAACAAGTATAGAAATCACCAACATAAAAGAAAACCGCTTTGTGATAAGATAAGCTATTGCTCCTGGTGCTATCAATAATGAAATCACCAGAACAATTCCAACAGCTTTCAAAGCTGCAACAATAGTGAGAGAAATCATTGTTAAAAGAGCGTAGTGAAGTAGCGATATTCGCAATCCCATTGCACGACCTTGAACTGAATCAAAAATATATAGCATAAAGTCACGCCACTTTGCTCCTAAAATACAGGTGACAATAGTAGAAATTATTGCCGTCTGGGTAATATCAAGCCAATTAACACCCAACAGATTCCCAAATAGAATATGATTCAAATCTAAGCTACTATAAATAGCCGTTGCCAAAACAAGCCCAAAACCAAACATGGATGAAAAAACAACACCCATCACCGTATCCTGTTTGATACGGCTATTGCTTCCCAGAAAACCGGTCAGAACAGAACAAATCATACCGGCGACAAAAGCACCGCAAGTAATCAAAGTCATTGTAACATTTTCTGGACGCACATGCTGAAACCAAGCAAATGGCAAAAAAGTCAAAAATGACATCACACACGGTGTTGCCATATAACCAACCACAACACCAGGAAAAACTGCATGGGAAATTGCATCACCCAAAAGTGCCCAGCCTTTCAAAATAAGAAAACAAGAGAGCATCGCCATTGGGATAGAAAGGATCACGACAATAAGCATACCCTTAAGTATAAAAGAAAACTGAAAAGGAAGGAGTAATTGATCAATCATGATAATATCACACCCTTTTTTGCCGCCTTTATACGCAAACGTGCGGCAATAAACCCGTGTTTTGGAGCAAAAATAAAAGCCACCATAAACAGAAAAGCTTGGAACAATACAACAACACCACCCGTTTGCGCATTCAAAAAATAGCTCACATAAACACCCAATATGCTTGTGAAGGTCCCAATCATAACGGCAATAATCAAAACGTTTACAAAACGATCACTTAAAAGATAAGCAGTTGCTCCAGGTGTCACAACAAGACAGATGACTAAAAATGCTCCAACTGTTTGCATGGCAGCAACGGTACAAGCGGCAAGAAGTGTGAAAAAAAGAACTTTTAGAAACTTTACATTTAACCCAATGGCACGCGCGTGTGTTTCATCGAATAACGAAACGAGAAGATCTTTCCATTTCAAAAGCAATATAAACAAAGAAAGAAAACCGATAAAAGCCAATTGTATAATATCTGATGAACTCACTGCTAAAATATTTCCTAAAACAATCGTATCAATATTAACAGCCATGGGCTTTAATGATTTGAGAAACAATCCAAAAGCAAAAAAGGAAGAAAAAATAAGACCAATAATGGTATCTTCTTTTAGCTTCGTTCGGTGGTTAAAAAAGAGCATTGCTGCGGCGGCAAGACCACCAGAAAAAAAAGCTCCAAGTGAAAAAGGTAACCCTAAAAGATAAGCCCCCGCGACACCAGGAACAATCGAATGAGAAAGGGCATCACCAATCAAGGACCACCCTTTCAACATCAAGAAAGCAGAAAGAAAGGCGCAAACACATCCCACTAATCCCGAAACCCACATCGCATTAACCATATATTGATAGCTTAAGGGTTCAAGCAACAAAGAAATCATGCAACATGCTCCATATTTTGCGTATTTTCAAGAATGAGAGGCTGTTTCCCCCCTGTCAAAACATCCTTTTTTTTTGTGCTTTGAAGATCAAAAATATGATGGTGCAAAGATCCACCAAACGTTTTCTCAAGATTCTCTTTTGTAAAGACAGTTTCCGTTAACCCTGAAGCCAAAACCGTTCCCTTTATTAAAACCGTATGATCACAAAACTCACGAACAGAACCCAAATTATGGGTAGAAACCAAAATCACAGCGCCTTCTTTCCGGAGATCTTGTAACAAAGCAATAATTTTATCCTCCGTTGTGACATCAACCCCTGTAAATGGCTCATCTAATAAAATGGCTTTTGCCTGCTGGGCAAGAGCACGCGCCAGAAAAACACGCTTCTTCTGCCCACCAGAAAGTTCGCCAATTTGACGTTTGGCAAATGCCAACATATCGACACGTTCTAATGCAACACGAACAGCTTCATAATCCCGTGCACGGACATAACGAAAAAAATTCATGTGGCCATATCGTCCCATCAAAACAACATCTTCAACGAGAACAGGAAAATTCCAATCAACATCCTCACTCTGAGGAACATAAGCAATAAGATTTTGCTTTAAAGCCATATCAACGGGCAAACCAAACATGCGAATTTTTCCTTTTGATGGTCGCACGAACCCCATAATAGCTTTAAACAACGTTGATTTACCTGATCCATTAACACCAACCAACGCCGTAATGGAACCCGTTGGACTCTCAAAATTTACTTCACGCAAAGCTGTATGCCCATTACGATAGGTTACTGTCACACCTTGAGCAAATATTCCAGATTTTGTCATTGGCTTTGTACTCCCTCTAATAAGGCTTTGCTAATACGCCCGCTTGTGACACGTAATAAATCAATATAGGTCGGAACTTCACCGTTTTTTTCACTCAAAGAATCCACATAAAGAACACCACCATATTTAGCCCCTGTTTCTCTCGCAACCTGTTTAGCCGGCGCAGGGGAAATAGTGCTTTCAGAAAAAACTGCGTGAATCTTATATTTGCGAACCATATCAATAACATGCTTCACTTGCTGCGGGGTCCCTTGCTGATCAGCATTAATGGGCCATAAATAAAGTTCTTTTAGATCAAAATCACGCGCTAAATAACTAAATGCTCCTTCACTCGTGACAAGCCAACGCTTGTCTTGTGGTACTGCTTCTAATTCAGCCTTAATTGGATCAATTGTTGCGCGTATCTTTTGCTTATAAATTTCAGCATTTTCTTTATAAATAGCAGCATGCTCAGGATCGTACTTTACAAAAGCATCACGAATATTATCAACATAAATCAAAGCTGCGGTTGGCGACATCCATGCATGAGGATTAGGCTTACCACTGAAAGGTCCCTCACCAATCTTAATCGGCACAACACCTTCAGAAACAACAACACTTGGAACATCTTTAATATTTTGAAAAAATTTCTCAAACCAAAGTTCCAACTCTAACCCATTCCACAATATAAGATTTGCTCCTTGTGCACGCATAAGATCGCGAGGTGTCGGTTGATATTCGTGAATTTCAGCACCTGGTTTGGTGATTGATTCAACGTCAGCGGCATCACCTGCTACATTTCGCGCCATATCAGCAATAATTGTAAATGTCGTAACAGCTTTAAACTTACCAGCACACAAAGCTAAATGAGGTGTGAAAAAAAGAACACTTCCCCAAATTATGGTAAAAAACACCTTCACGTTCATTGATCCTCTCTCTCGTTTACTATCTTCACTTATTGCTAATGATTTGCATTATTATTTAGCAGTAACAGTTATTTTTCATATTTGCAATGAAGGATTCTGCTAAAAATAACTTTTTAGGATGTTTAAAAACATGCTTTCTGTCTTGAAAAAGACTGATCATTTAACTTTTAATATGGAAAACTTGTCTTTTAAAAGCTCTAGCGATCTGGATGTCAAAAAATAAGGGAGCACTCAAAAATACTCCCGCTTTATAAAATAATCTGATAAAATGGATTCAACAACGTAAACGTGCACCCGTTGCTGTGGTAACATTTTCTACTATTTTTAAAGTAAGCTCTTCTAAATCTTCATCCGTGAGCGTTCGTTCAATAGGTTGAAGAGCGATTTCTATTGCAACGGATTTTTTATCTTCACCAAGACTTAAGTCTTCAAAAACATCAAAAACCTGTACTGAATGTATAAGCTTTTTATCCGTTCCACTCACAATCCGAATAATAAGAGAGGCAGCAACCGTTTTATCAACGACAAAGGCAAAATCACGCCGTACCATTTGAAAAGGCGATAGTTTTAAAGGAGAACGGTTTTTTGTAGCCTTTTTCTTTGATTCCGGAATCCGATCTAGAAAAACTTCAAATCCACATAAAGGGCCACTCACATCTAACTTTTCTAATGTAGCAGGATGAAACGTGCCAAAAAAACCAAGAATAATCTTTGATCCAAGCTTCATGACCCCTGAAAGACCAGGATGATACCAATCGGGTGCTCCAACCTCAATCTGCACCTTATCAATATCCATACCACATGCTTCCAAAATGGCTAATGCATCTGCTTTCGCATCAAAAACATCAACGGCTTTTGCATTCCCATTCCAAAAGCGCCCTGCGCCTTCAAATCGTTCTGTTCCACGGCGAATTCCACTAGCAACACGCCGTTGTTTATCAGGTGTATCGCCTTCGTAAATGCTCGAAACTTCAAACAAAGCAAAATCTGGGAAACCACGATCAGCATTTCGTTGTGCCGCTACTAACAAACCAGGTAAAAGAGAAGGACGCATGACAGACATATCAGAAGAAATAGGATTGACTAATTTAAGCTCTGCTTGCCCCCCTCCAAAAGCGAGTGCTTGTTTTTCAGAAACAAAGGACCACGTCACAGCCTCCTTCATACCACGCTGCGCTAAAACCAAACGCGTAACACGTGAACGAAGCTGCGAATATGTTAAACCTTGATCTTTTTCCTCTGTAAAATTTTCTAACGGAATGGGCTTAATTTTATCCAACCCATAAATTCTCATCACTTCTTCTACTAAATCCGCTTTACCAACAATATCAGGGCGCCATGTTGGGACTTCAACCGTTACCACATCTCCCTTTCCTTCAATAGAAAATCCAAGCTTTGTTAAAATAGCAAGAACTTTCTCACGCTCTATTTGTAAATTTGTCAAACGTTTAACTTCAGAAAAGGGAAAAGCGATCTGATTAACTTCCGGCTGCTGATAACCAACAATTCTCGTCTTTGAGCCTTCACCACCACAAAGTCGCAAGACCAATTCTGTTGCAACCTCAAGCCCTTTTTCCATAAACATTGGGTCAACGCCCCGTTCAAACCGATAACGTGCATCACTGATAAGTCCTAATGCGCGACCTGTTTGCGCAATGCTTTGTGCATCCCAAAGCGCTGATTCAATAATAACGCGACGCGTCGTTTCATCACAGCTCGTTCTTTCACCACCCATAATACCAGCAATTGAAACAACACCCTCATCATCGGCAATAACACAATCTTTAATACTCAAATTATAGACTTTTCCGTTAAGCGCCTGAAGCTGTTCCCCTTCACGTGCACAACGTACATGGAAATTGCCTTTAATCTTATCAGCATCAAAAACATGCAGTGGACGCCCAAAATCAAAACTGATGTAATTGGTCATATCCACCAGCGCATTAATTGGTCTCAAACCAATTGCATTCAAACGCTGTTGCATCCATTGCGGCGATGCACCATTTTGAACATTGCGAACTTCACGCCAAGCAAAACCTAAACATAATGATGAATTTTCTGGAAAATCTAAAGAAGCATCAAGTGGTGTTGCAAAAAAAGTGTCGAATTGTGGTAGAGATAACTCTTTTAACTGCCCAATTCCAGCCGCCGCAAGATCACGCGCAATACCATAAACACCTGTGCAGTCAGAACGATTAGGTGTCAAACCAATATCAATGATCGGGTCATCTAAACCAGCATAAGCAGCAAAGGACGTTCCAATAGGTGCATCTTCTGGAAGTTCGATAATGCCATCATGTTCACTTGATAATTCGAGCTCTGCTTGTGAACACATCATCCCAAAACTTTCAATCCCGCGGATTTTTCCTACAGATAATATCACATCAAGCCCAGGGACATAAGTGCCTGGAAATGCAAGAACACCAACAAGTCCAGCACGTGCATTGGGTGCACCGCAAACAACTTGTATAGGCGTACCAGATCCCGCATCGACAGACAAAATCTGAAGTTTATCTGCATCAGGATGTTTTATTACCGTTAAAACTTTTGCAATGACAAAACCTTTCAAAGAAGAACGGTCATCCACATGATCAACCTCAAGACCTATAGCCGTTAGTTTATCACAAATCTCATCTAAAGATGCATTTGTCTCTAAGTGATCTTTCAACCAAGACAATGTAAATTTCATTTTAAAACCTCACATCAAAGCTCTGATAAGATCACGCATTCCTTAAACTAGGGAAAAAAGCCGGCATATCAAAGCAGCGAAAGCCATAATGCTCTAACCAACGGAGATCGGCATCGAAAAAAGCCCGTAGATCGGGCATACCGTACTTCAACATGGCAATGCGATCAATGCCCATCCCCCACGCAAAACCTTGATACTCATCGGGATCTAGGCCAACATTTTTCAATACGTGAGGATGTACCATTCCACATCCTAAGATTTCTAACCAATCTTCTCCCTCTCCGAAACGGACTTCTGAACCAGAACGATCACATTGAATATCCACCTCCATCGATGGCTCAGTAAAAGGAAAAAAAGAAGGACGAAAACGCATCTTTACAGAGGGAACTTCAAAAAATGCTTTACAAAAAGTCTCATGAAGCCACATCATATGCGCAATAGTGGAGGTTTTATCAATGACAAGACCTTCTACCTGATGAAACATTGGTGAATGCGTTGCATCCGAATCCATACGGTAAGTCTTTCCAGGAATAATGATACGTATCGGTGCTTTTTGCTTTTCCATTGTACGAATTTGTACAGGTGATGTATGGGTGCGTAATAATTTCCGTTCTCCTGTTTTATCAACATCAAAAAAGAACGTATCATGCATTTCGCGCGCTGGATGTCCTTCAGGAAAATTCAATGCCGTAAAATTATAATAATCCGTTTCAATATCTGGCCCCTCCGCAAGAGAAAAACCCATCTGCGTATAAATAGCTATAATTTCTTCAATGACATGTGAAATAGGATGAATGCGCCCCCGTTCTATAGGTGAAGAACGCACGGGCAAAGTGACATCGACCGTTTCACTAGCAAGACGTGCATCCATTACTTGACGTTTGAGAAGATCACGCTTTTGTGACCACAATTCTAAAACACGATTTTTTAATCCATTAAGCAAGGGTCCAACTTTATGGCGCTCGCTAGCGTCCATCTTTCCTAATGCTTTTAATCTTTCAGAGATACTGCCTTTTTTGCCTAATGCCGCAATGCGCACGGCTTCAAGTGCCTGTTCATCGCTTGCTGCTTCTAAAGCCAAACAAATTTCTTGTTCCAAACGCTCAATGTCGCTCATATTTTTGCCTATTTTTTGAATAGAAAAAACCCCGCACTCGTAAAAACCAGTACGGGATCCCGAATAAATGAATGCTTTAAGAGAACACGACTGGCTTACTTGACAGCACTCTCAAAAGCATTAGGTGTTGTGTGTTTCAAATATTCTAAAGCCTTCTTTGCCGAAGCAACTAAAGCAGAAAATGCCGCTTCTTCATGAATTGCTATATCTGAAAGAACCTTACGATCAACTTCAATACCCGCTTTCGATAAACCATCAATAAAGCGTCCATATGTTAAGCCTTCTGCCCGTACAGCGGCATTAATTCTCTGAATCCATAAAGCACGGAAAGTCCGCTTTCTATTTTTGCGATCACGATACGCGTACTGCTTGGAACGATCAACGGCTGCTTTCGCTGCACGAATAGTATTTTTACGCCGGCCGTAAAAACCTTCAGCCTGTTTAAGAACTTTTTTGTGTTTCGCGTGTGCTGTCACACCTCTTTTTACACGTGCCATGTCATATTCTCCTCAAAATCAAAAGCGTAAGGTCTATAAACCATTTGGCAAATAATGCTGAATAACTTTTTGAGCATCTTGTTCACATAAAACCATCGTTCCACGCGCATCACGAATGAATTTATTCGAACGCTTAATCATACCATGGCGCTTACCGGCAGCTGCTACTTTAACTTTGCCTGACGCAGTGATTTTAAACCGCTTTTTAGCGGATGATTTGGTCTTCATCTTGGGCATTTTGCTACTCCATACATTTTATATACTCAATTGAATTTCTTTATTCTTATTCAATTCGTATTCATTTAAATCGATTTATTGATTCAAGCGGACCAACACTTGAAAAAGCTTTTAAGCAGCCACGGCATGCCCTGCCGGGCGGCTTCAACAGCGTTTTCATAAGCTAGTATAGACAAAATAGCAAGAGTGTATCAAAAAAAAATCGGTGCTCCATTTCCTTGAACTTCAACCAAAGGTGCTGGAATAGCATTTGTTTTGATGGCAGCTTTACACAAATCAGCAATAATGCATTGCCTACAGTTTGCTTTACGCGCTTGGCAAATATAACGCCCATGTAAAATGAGCCAATGATGCGCATGGCGAAGATAACGCACCGGTATAATCTTTAAAAACTTTTCTTCAACAATTTCTGGTGTTTTGCCGGGCGCTAAACCAAGACGGTTGCCAAGACGAAAAATATGTGTATCTACCGCTAGTGTAGACTGACCAAAAGCAACATTCAAAATAACATTCGCCGTTTTGCGCCCTACTCCAGGAAGAGCCATAAGGGCTTCACGACTGTTAGGCACCTGACCATCATATTGATCCATTAAAAAACAGCAAAGTGCATAAACATTGCGTGCTTTTGCACGCCAAAGACCAATGGTACGAATATGACGTGCAATCTCTTCTTCTCCCAATGCAATCATTTTTTCCGGTTGATCTGCAAGATGAAATAATTTTTTTGTTGCTTTATTAACACTGGTGTCTGTTGCTTGAGCTGACAATACAACTGCAACCAAAAGCGTAAAAGCATTGGTATAGATAAGATCACTCTTAGGTATTGGGCGTTGAACAGAAAAACGGCGAAAAATTTCCTCAATTTCCTCTTCCTCATACAATATTCCAGAAATTTCAGAAGATTTTTGCGTCTTTGACAATTTACGCGTTCTTTGAATCATTGAACTCTCTTATCTTCTCTCTTGAAGTTATCGTCTACGCTTGCCATATGAGAGAAATGCAGCAAACACTTTTTATAGAGTTTGGTCAAATAAAGCCGCTTTGAAGAGGAAATTCACAATGACACATGTGACGCCTTTCTCCAATCCCTTTCTTTTAGGATTTGAAACGATAGAAAAAACGTTGCGACGCCTTGGTAAAGCCGATGAGACTTATCCAGCTTATAATATCGAACGTTTACATAAAAACGATGATGCAAATCACATACGTATAACTCTCGCTGTTGCTGGATTTAAAGTTGATAACCTTAATATCTTGCTCGACGACAATCAATTGATCATTCATGGTAAGCAAACAGACAATCAAAACCATCAATATTTATATCATGGAATAGCAGCACGTCAATTCCAACGTACTTTTGTTCTTGCAGAGGGAATGCACGTTACAAATGCTGAGTTGAAAAATGGTCTCTTATCAATTAATCTACATCAACCAAAAGTAAAAAAACAAACAAAGCAGATTCCAATCGGAGTCAGTGATAGTAAGTAGTAAAAATTAAAGCGTAAAGGAATAGTGAAATGGGAGAACACAAACAAAACTTTTTGTTGCAAGATACTACCCATTTTGATGCGGGGCAGATTGCTTATTTAAAAAAGGTTTGTACGGATGATTTGGCGAAAAACTTTCCAGATCTTCCACCAATGACTCCAGGCATTACAATATGGGCTCTCTTTGGTGAAACAGGTTATCCGATTATTTTGTCTGATGAGCGCTCTATTGCTCTTGCAGGTGCTAATGAACATGAATTGCAAATTGTAACTCTACACTAACCTGTTTTATGAAGAGCAAATGAAATATCTTGATAGACCTTTTCAGTCTTGAACCAATAAAGCATGGCTATAGGTCTTTTTGTAAATAAGATAAGTTTTTCTATAAATAAATTGAAAGAAAATCTTTTTAATTTTAAGAGTATCACTCTTCGTAAAATTTCGTAAAATAAAGCGTTGTCATAAACATGAGCACTGCCATAAAAATATCATCGCGCTTAAATTTACACTCTTCCACTCCATAGCATTATTTTTTAAGCAAGCGATGTCTCTTTCTTTTTCATACAAAGTATACTTTTACTAGGAAAGATTTTTACTAAACGGAGCTCTTTGTAATATTTCAGTCTAGCTTTTATTCGTAACGGAGTCCATTACTCTTACGAAGATATAAATGATAATTTTTTATGTTATTTTGCTTGCTCCATTGATAAAGTTAGTAACGATGATGATTGTAATGTGTGTATGAATGCATATACATTTCGTTATGGTTCTACTATAAGGCCTACTGGATAACCAGTATTTAAAGTTATACATGGTGTACATAACGACAATAATAGAATTAAATAGAAAAATTTTGGTGTTATAGAAACATTAGCCCCCTCTGCCTAGTTTTGATCTTTGTAACGGTATTTCTTTTATAATGAACTTTTTAACTTTTGATATTGCTTCTTTCTTTAATTTTAATAAAGATCTTGAGACAAGCCCTGTCCATAATGTTCTCAAATGCATTACAAAAAAGGCTTTGGGTTGTTTCGATATCTTCAATGTTGCAAGCTAAAAATCATACCTCCTTATAAATAATCCTGTATTCCTATTGATTTTAAAACGCGCACACTCTTTTATTGAGAATATTTCTTTTAACGCCATCCACATACCCTTAATTGCTGCTCATAATTTCTAGAAAGGCTTGCCATACGCTGTGCCGCTTGTGAAAGTGCTGTAGAGACATAACCTCTACTGCGTGCATAAGCACCATGACCCATATGATAATTTAAATAAAGGTTATAGGCATCATTAAATCTCACACCATTGTGTTGAACCGTTTGGCGATGATACCAAGCAACAAAATCAGCAGCATCCGCAAAATTGGTACGCCATGCAAAAGATCTTCCTGTGGAACGCAGATACATTGCCCAAGTACTATCAAGCGCTTGCGAATAGCCATATGCTGTTGACCGGCGTTTCCACGGAATAAAACCAAAAAGTTTGGTGCGTGAAGGGCGTGCATTGTGACGAAAATTTGACTCTATCTTAATGGTTGCAAGAATGATAGGCATCGGAATTCCATAGCGCATTTCTGCGCGTTTAGAAGCCTTGCCCCAATTATCAAAAAAACCATTTTTTTGAGCTAAAATGGCGCAAGCATTGTTTGTATACAGGGGGCGGCTTGTTGTGCATCCCTCCAGAAAGAACACCAATGCTCCTAACAACAAAAGGTGTCGCATCTTTTCTATTCCTCTCATTGGGAAATAAAACATGCTATAGATAGCAAAAAAAGGTTACCAACCAATAAAGAACCCTTATCTATAATACAATGCATTGATTTATAAAGATAATTTATCATTTTACATGTTGAATGAAACCCCAGAATATTATAAGATTCTCTCATCTTAAATCCCCTTATTTGAATCAATCAAAACTATGTTTCTGCACGTCATAAGCGGTGCTGTCGTGTGGGTAAAAACTCTAAAGAAAGGAGTAAAAACGCCTTTAATGAATCGTCTAAATACCAAGAGTTGTCGCAACATTGGGGGACAGTAAAGAGTATGGATGGTACGGCTTGTTACAAAAGCGCACTTTATTCTTCATCAACCAAATGCAATGTTTGGGACTGAACAGGAGAAGGCATTTGCTTTGACCCTGAATCTTGCTCTTTTAATTCAAAAGTTTCAATACGATTAGCCCGTTTCATAATTTTGGAGGATGATATTAAAATCCCTTCAATATCTTCACCTGCTTTGGAAAAATGTTTCTGTAAAGCACGCACACGTGTATCCATTCGTCCAAAATCTTCCATTAATTTCACTACTTCTGACTGAATCAAATGCGCTTGTTCACGCATCCGCGCATCTTTCATTATGGTTTGGACAACCTGAACAGATAACATCAACAAAGATGGCGAAACAATAATCACATGTAATCGATTGGCTTTTTGTACCAATGGCTCAAAATCTTCATAGATTGTTGCAAAAATGGATTCTGATGGCACAAAGAGAAAAGCCGTATCATGCGTTTCTCCAGGAATTAAATATTTCTGCGCAATATCGCGAATATGAACGTCCATGTCAGTGCGAAATTGGCGTTCTGCTTCCTGACGCTCTTGAGCTGATGCGGCTTTACGCATGGCATTCCAAGCTTCCAGAGGGAATTTAGCATCAACAACAAGAGAAGGTGCCTTATGAGGCATATGAATGAGACAGTCTGGACGTTTCCCATTGGAGAGAACGGCTTGAAAAACATAGGAATTTGCTGGTAGAGCATCGGCAATAATTGCTTCCATCCTCCCCTGACCAAAAGTGCCTCGCGTTTGCTTATTGCTTAAAATAGCTTGCAACTGAACAACTTGTCCCGTAAGTGATTGAATGTTATTTTGTGCCGCATCAATTACTGCTAAACGCTCTTGTAAACGGTTCAAATTTTCATAGGTAGATTTCGTTTGTACCTGAAGAGTTTGACCCAAATTGGTAGTCATTCCATTGAGTTGTTCGCTTATAGATTTATTTAATTCAGCTTGTCTTTGACCAAAAATTTCTGCCATAGTCTGCATCCGGCCTTGCATTTCAGCCTGTGTTTTCAACAATATGTCCATCTGTATCTGTGCCTCACGAGCACGTTTAGCAATTTCACTTTCCAAAAGCGCCTTTTTTCGATGAGAATGTATCAACATAAAAAAGATGAAGCAAACAAGTACAAATAAAAGTACAATTATCCCTTGAGCAAAAGACTCACCAAAGAGCATAAAAGAAGATAACGAATCAGACATAAAAGGTAATATAACGCTCTTATCGTAAAAAAGCGCAAGAATCTGTTATTCTATATTGACCCACAACAAACCATTGATTAATCTACGCTTATGCCAATTAAACCTTTAGTTACTTTACCTGATCCGATTTTATGGGAAGTGTCCAAGCCTGTCGGGCATATTGATTCCGCTCTCCAGAGGCTTGCTGATGATATGCTGGAGACTATGTATCATGCCAAAGGCGTTGGTCTTGCTGCTATTCAGATTGGCATACCACTGCGTATGTTGGTTATAGATGTTTCTGGAAATGAGACCAAAAAAAATCCGCTTGTTATTATAAACCCTGAAATTTTATGGTTTTCAGATGAACGCAGTATTTATAAAGAAGGTTGCCTTTCCATCCCTGAGTATTATGCGGAAGTTGAACGTCCCAAACACTTGCGTGTTCGCTATCAAGATTATGAAGGAAAACAAACAGAAATTGAAGCAGATGATCTCTTGGCTACTTGTTTACAGCACGAAATTGATCATTTGAATGGCTGTCTTTTTATTGATCATATTTCGAAGCTTAAACGTGATATGGTGATACGAAAATTTAAAAAGCGCGCAAAAGAAAAAAAGATAGAGGAAGCACTTTTGTAATGGCATTACGCTTAAGTTTTATGGGAACACCTGATTTTTCTGTTCCCATCTTGTATGCTTTGTTGAATGCCGGTCATGATGTTGCTGCTGTTTATAGCCAACCTCCTCGGCCAGCAGGGCGTCGTGGTCTTAAACTTATTCCCTCAGCTGTTCAAAATGCAGCACAAGCAAGATCTATTCCTGTCTTCACACCTCAAACACTTAAAACAGACGAACAACAAGCGCAATTTGCCGCACTTTCTGTTGATGCTGCTGTTGTTGTTGCCTATGGACTCCTCCTACCGAAAGCTGTTCTTGAAGCACCCCGTTTTGGTTGTTTTAATGCCCATGCTTCACTCTTACCACGTTGGCGGGGTGCTGCACCTATTCAACGTGCCATTATGGCTGGTGATAAGGAAACAGGAATGATGATTATGAAAATGGATGAAGGACTTGATACTGGACCTATCGCTCTTTCCCACTCCATTCCTATCACCAATAATATGACGACCTTTGAACTTTCAAATGAACTTGCACAAATAGGCGCAAAACTGATGGTGGAGACACTATCCGCTCTTGAAAAAGGACAGCTTAAACTTACCCCACAATCAGAAAAAAATATAACCTATGCCTCCAAAATTAAAAAAGAAGAAACTCGCATTGATTGGACAAAGCCTGCAGAACTTATTCATAGACATATCCGCGCACTTTCCCCCTCTCCTGGTTGCTGGTGTAATATGAAGATTGGTGGAAAAGAAGAACGCGTCAAAATTCTTGGCAGTCGTTTAACGACAGGTCCTTCTCTTGAAATTGGTCGGATAGAACCTGATTCTTTGATTATCCATTGTGGACAGGGGCGTCTTGAAATAACCCATCTACAAAGATCTGGTGGTAGGATCCTTGAGAGCGTAACATTTTTGCGAGGCGCTCATATTTCTACTGTTTTTTAATATGCCCCGTTTTAAACTTACCCTTGAATATGATGGCTCAAATTATGCTGGTTGGCAACGCCAAGCCGAACTTCCTACCATACAAAGTGCCATTGAGCAGGCTGTTTTTCACTTCTCTGGACAACAATTAACCATTACGACAGCAGGTCGAACTGATGCAGGTGTACACGCTACAGGACAAGTTGCACATGTTGATTTTGAAAAAAACTGGTACACACATACTGTACGCGATGCACTCAATGCTCATTTACAAAAACAGGGGGAAAATATTTCAGTCTTGAATGTACAAAACGTTCCTGATAGCTTTGATGCACGATTTTCTGCTGTAAAACGCCATTATCTTTTTAAAATTCTCAATCGCCGCTCTCCACCAGCTCTCCATGCTAAACGCGTGTGGTGGTTGCCAAAACCGCTTAATGCTGAAGCGATGCATGAAGCTGCACAGAAACTTGTAGGACGACACGATTTTACCACTTTTCGCTCAGCACATTGTCAAGCAAAAAGCCCTATTCGCACTCTTGAACGCCTCGATGTTCAAAGGGAAGGAGAGGAGATTCTTCTCTATGCGCAGGCGCGGTCTTTTCTTCATCATCAAATTCGTTCATTTGCTGGAAGTCTCATGGAAGTTGGTGTTGGACGCTGGACAGTCAGTGATCTTGAAGCAGCCCTTCATGCTAAAGATCGCACACGTTGTGGTGTCGTCGCACCACCTTCAGGACTCTATTTGACACAAGTTGACTATTAACTCCCCTTTAAAAATCATTTCTCCTAAAAGTAGCTAGGAAAGCTGATAAAAGACACGAATTTGTTCAAAAGCTTCTGCTGCTGTATCAACAAATGTTATAAGTGTGAGATCTGAAGGAGAAATTGTACCTTGCGCAGATAAATAATCAAAATTGATCACATTGTTCCAAAACTCTTTTCCAAAGAGCAAAATCGGAACCTTTTTCATACGTTTTGTTTGCATTAAAGTGAGCGTCTCAAACAACTCATCCAGAGTGCCAAAGCCCCCAGGGAAAAAAACTAATGCCTTGGCACGCATTAAAAAATGCATTTTGCGCATTCCCAAATAATGAAAATTAAAACATAAATGCGGTGTCACATAAGGATTAGGGGATTGTTCATGGGGTAACATAACATTTAAACCAATTGTTGGCGCACCAACGTCAAAAGCACCACGATTTCCTGCTTCCATTACCCCTGAACCTCCCCCTGTAACAACCACAAATTCACGATATTCAGTTGTAGCAGAGTAGCATGAGCACAAACGTGCAAATCCCTTTGCTTCATTGTAATAATGCGACATAGCGTGCAAGTTCTTCTTTTGTGTTGCATTTTTTGCTGCCCATGCTTCTTGCCCAGGCTCAGGAATACGCGCTCCACCAAATAACACAACGGTTGATTGAATATCACATTCTTGGAGTGTTATTTCTGGTTTTAAAAACTCAAAACCAATACGTTGTGAACGTAATTCAGGACGCATCATAAACTCTTGGTCAAGATAAGCTAAACGATAAGCAGGTGAACAGATTTGCGCTGAATTAGAAACTTTATGTCCCTGTTGGAGAGCATCCTTCGCATGAAAAAATGAACAGCAACTGTTTTTTTCTTCTTTTCTTTTTGCTTTATCGTCTTTTTTCATACATCTGTCCTATTTCTTTATCGTTTTATTGACTGAAAACATTTCTTCGCGTAGGTCATAGATAATAAATCTTGAAGCTTTCAACTTGTTTAACGGAACTGTGATCATGACTCATCTTACACAACTTGAAATGGTTATTGAAAAAGCATTTGAAGAGCGCAATTCGATCCATACCACGACAAAGGGGGAAATCCGCGAGAGTGTCGACCATGTATTAAACCTTCTCGATAAAGGTGAGATCCGTGTTGCACAACGTCGAGAGAATGGGCAATGGCATGTTCATCAATGGTTAAAAAAAGCTGTTCTTCTCTCTTTTCGACTCAAACCTATGCACCTTATTGCTGGTGGAATAAATAAAACATATTGGTGGGATAAAGTCCCTTCAAAATTTTCTGGTTGGCAAGAAGCTGAGTTTAAAAAAGCTGATTTTCGTTGTGTTCCTGGAGCAATTGTCCGTCATTCTGCCTACATTGCTCCCAATGTTATCTTAATGCCATCCTTTGTCAATCTTGGTGCCTTTGTCGATGAAGGGACAATGGTTGACACGTGGACTACCGTTGGCTCTTGTGCACAAATTGGCAAACATGTTCATCTTTCCGGTGGTGTTGGAATTGGAGGGGTTTTGGAACCACTGCAAGCAAACCCAACCATTATTGAAGATCATTGCTTTATCGGCGCACGATCTGAAATCGTTGAAGGCTGTATTGTCCGTGAAGGAGCCGTTTTAGGAATGGGGGTCTTTATTGGAAAATCTACAAAAGTTATTGACCGTAACACAGGTGAAGTTTTTATAGGTGAGGTCCCAGCCTACTGTGTCGTCGTTCCAGGCTCTCTTCCTGGAAAACCACTCCCAAATGGTGAAGCAGGTCCAAATCTTTATTGCGCTGTTATAGTAAAACGTGTTGATCAAAAAACACGAGAAAAAACATCTATTAATGATCTTTTGCGTGATTAAAAAACATTTCTGAAAATCTTAACCAATCAACGCAAAAGCGCAATTAATGAAGAAGAATACTCTTTATTTACTCATTTTGAGCGCTTGAATAAAAGCTGATTGAGGGATTTCTACTTTTCCGAATTGGCGCATTCGCTTTTTGCCCTCTTTTTGTTTTTCTAAAAGTTTACGTTTGCGCGTTACATCCCCGCCATAACATTTAGCTGTCACATCTTTACGCAATGCACGAATTGTCTCACGCGCAATGATTTTACCACCAATCGCTGCTTGAACTGGAATCTGAAACATATGCTGAGGAATAAGGTCTTTTAGTTTTTCGCACAGTGAACGCCCACGCTTTTCTGCAATCGTGCGGTGCACAAGCATCGACAATGCATCAATGGCTTCTCCATTTACCAAAATAGACATTTTAACCAAATCACCCTCGGCATAATCCTTCATTTGATAATCAAAAGAAGCATATCCCTTCGAGATTGATTTTAAACGATCATAAAAATCAAAAACAACTTCATTCAACGGCAAATCATATGTCACCATGGCACGTGTACCAACATAGGATAAACTCACTTGCACCCCCCGCCGTTCTTGGCAAAGTTCTAAAATGGAACCAAGATAGTTATCAGGAGTCATTATTGTTGCCTGAATCCATGGTTCTTCGATAGAAGAAATTTTAACAACATCAGGCATATCTGCTGGATTATGCAATTCTTTGACAGAACCATCATTCATATTCATGCGATATACAACCGAAGGTGCTGTCGCGATTAAATCTAAATTAAACTCGCGTTCTAATCGCTCTTGAATAATTTCGAGATGAAGAAGCCCTAAAAAACCACAACGAAAGCCAAATCCTAAAGCCGCTGATGTTTCCATTTCAAAGGAAAAGCTTGCATCATTTAAACGTAATTTTCCCATGGCTGCGCGTAAATCATCAAAATCAGCAGCATCAATGGGAAAAAGTCCACAAAAGACAACCGGTTGCGCAGGCTTAAAACCCGGTAGTGCCTCTTCACAAGGACGGCGCTCTTCTGTAATGGTATCACCAACTCGTGTATCCGCAACCTCTTTGATAGAGGCTGTTATAAAACCAATTTCTCCAGGCCCTAATTCATCCATCTGAATCATTTTGGGCGTAAAAACCCCAACCCGCTCAACGGGATATTTTGCTCCTGTACCCATCATACGAATGGTTTGGCCTTTTTTCAAAACACCATCAATCACCCGCACCAAAACGATAACGCCAAGGTAACTATCATACCAACTATCAACCAACATTGCCTTTAATGGCTTGTTAACATCACCAATATGCGGAGGGAGCAATTGTGTAACAATTGCTTCCAAAACATCAGGAACACCCAAACCCGTTTTTGCAGATATCTCTACGGCTTGAGAAGTATCGATGCCTATCACATCCTCAATTTGTTCTTTAACACGCTCAGGTTCTGCTGCTGGAAGATCAACCTTATTGAGCACAACAACCAATTCATGAGAGTTATCAATAGCTTGATAAACATTTGCCAACGTTTGTGCCTCTACACCTTGGCTTGCATCTACAACCAAAAGGGAACCTTCACAAGCGGCCAATGAACGTGAGACTTCATAAGCAAAATCAACATGTCCAGGGGTATCAATAAGATTTAAAATATACGTTTCACCATCTTTTGCTTTATAGTGCAAACGTACCGTCTGTGCCTTAATGGTAATTCCACGTTCACGTTCAATATCCATGGAATCGAGCACCTGCTCTTTCATCTCTCGTGTCTCAAGCCCCCCTGTCATTTGAATCAAACGATCAGCCAAAGTCGACTTTCCATGGTCAATGTGCGCCACTATAGAAAAATTACGGATATAATTACGATCTCTTTTCATAGGAGGCGATTTAGCAAAGAATAGCACAAAACGCAAAGACCAATTATGCCCCTTTGCAAACCTTTTAAAAAATACAAATAAAAAGAGCCTTTCCAAAAATGATATTCCATAATCTAAAAATGAGACTTTTGTTCGCTCACCAAGCCCATAAACGAAAACGAACGCCATACGGGCATGCTTTAAGTCCAGTCCCTCATAGATTGTGACAGGCAATTCATACTAAGGGACCACAATCGATTACAGAAAAAATCATTTCATGACAGCAAGTGCGCTTGTTTCAAAACTTCTAATGCTTCTAACGATAAGGGTATGCGAAACTCTGTTGTACCATCACAGAGATCTTTCATATTCTTAGCAGAAATGGTCAAAATATCACAACCAATCTGACTTTTTAAAATATAACGCAAAAGATTTGTACAAACGCCTGTAAAGATAAGAAACTACCAAACTAAGTAGATCATTGTTGTTGTTTCCAAAGTGATTTTATAAAAGCTGGTCTATCTTTCCAATTCATAGCAGGCATGTTTTTGACTTTATGGCATTGTTTTCCTAAAAACGCGCGCGCTTTCTCTGTTGCCTGTCAATCAACTTCCAGCTCCAATGTAGCAGCATGTTTGAGACAAATATTAAGGCGGTTTAGTGTTTTCTCTGTTGTTACAGCTTTTGTATGCGAATGGGAGCAAGCACATTGCATATATTGGTTTGTGTTATTTCTGAAACGGAGAAGCAACCTCACTTGAGGAGAATATAACATTGTAAAGGGAGAAACCAATTGCCAACCCTACCATCATTTTAAAATTCAGCTTTACGACTTTCGAAAGCATCCACAGCAATGTCTTTTAAATAACGGAGATTACGCATTTCTTCACGCTTTTGTTTGTCACGTCCTTTAATGAGATCACGAACTTCATGAAGAATGGAACACCTTTAGGTTGCACATTTAGAGCTTGGTTTAAAGAGATATCTCTTAAGGCACCAAAACCCTTTTCACGATACTACTCATGAAAGGTATATGGGTAAATCCATTGAGCACCACCATCTTTACGCTTGTGAAAGAGCAAGACGGCACCATTATACTCTTTACCAACCTCCAATAATACAACAGCCATCGCATTTAGCCAATTCATTAAAGGTGTTTTTACAGTTTCTTTAGAGTTTTTTTAATACACACGGTCATTCTACTTATAGATATGCAAGAGAAAGGTTTTGATTCATTCAATATAAGTAAAATTAAAACGAGAGAATCTTACGATATCTAGGAGCCTCATTTAATATGAATATATTATCTTTATAAATCAACGTGTTGCGAGACAAATGCAATACTAGTGATAAAACCACCCAAATGCTCTTCATTTTCTCCTATCCGTTGGTAATAATCACTTAATAATATGAGAAATGCATATATAATAGTTAAACTTGTGATTAAAATTTGCAAAAAATTCTGTTTCAATTTGCACACAATAAAAAACGATAGAAGCAGATTAATCTGCTTAACTCTTTAAATTTTCGAAATATATTCTTTTGCGCAAGACCTCCTGAAAAAGAGTCTCTTTCTAAAAGATTTCTTCTCTCTTCTTGCTTGAAAATAAAAGAGAACGCACTTCGTTTTGATGTAAAAATAATGAAAGTTCTTTAAATAAAAATACAATAAGAAAGATGAGACAAAGTTAATCTGTTTTCTTAATTACTTTATCTTTTTTACGCCATTGTGAAGGTTGTAATTCAGCCACGATGATTCCAATCAAGATGAGCGCTCCTCCCAATAAAGCTAAAGAGGATAAACGCTCACCAGCTAAACGCCCAACAATACCAGCCCATACCGGTTCTCCTGCATAAATAAGTGTTGCACGCGTAGGTGAAATAGACTTTTGTGCCCAATTCATTGCCAATTGAATGACAGCACTCATCAATGCCAATCCTGCACCAATACTCAGCCATATCCATGAAAACTCAGGAATTCTTTCCCCCACTAAGGGCATAAAAGAAAATGAAAAAAGACCACTAAAAAATAACTGTATAATCGTTATGCGTCGACTATCAACTTTGTTAGCAAAAATTCCGATGAGTATAACTTCTCCAGCAATTGCCAAAGCACCTAACAAAGTTAAAATTTCGCCCTTTGAAAAATCAAAACTCCCAGGCTTTTGTCCAGAAACAAGGATAAGACCAATAAAAGCAAAAACAATACCAATCCAACAAGCTAAACGGGGGGGCTTTTTAAAAACAATCCATTGCAGGATTGGAACTATCGGAACATAAAGTGCCGTAATAAAAGCAGACTGACTACTCATAATTGTTTGAAGCCCCATAGCTTGCAAACCATAACCAAAAAACATTCCTAAACCAATCGCCACCCCAGCAAAAACTTCATAAACAGTTATACCTTTCATAGAGCGCCAAAAAATTGCTCCACACATAAATGACGCAACCATAAGACGAAATCCAACAAAAAAGAGGGGACCACTATAGCGTACCGCAATGTGAGTCACTAAAAAGGTAATACCCCATAATATTGTCGCAGCAAATAACGCCAATTCCTGCTTGCTCAATAACGGACGTTTCAAATGTTCTCTATCAACCATGAAAGATTTTTGCCTCCAATTTTTCCACATCTTACGCGACAATAAGTGTTCCAACTCCTTGTTCGGTAAAGAGTTCTAGCAAGACAGAATGGGGGGTTTTACCATTTAAAATAACCACACCTTCTACACCATTTTGAAGAGCCTTTATACAAGTTTCTACTTTTGGAATCATTCCCCCTGAAATTGTCCCATCTTTGATGAAGTTTTCCGCTTCAGAAATAGTCAATTCTTTTAAAAGTTTACCCTGTTTATCCAAAACACCGGAAACATCGGTGAGAAATAAAAGGCGTTTAGCCTCTAATGCACCGGCAATAGCTCCAGCAAAAATATCAGCATTGATATTATAGGTTTTGCCATCGCGACCTGGAGCCACAGGAGCAAGAACTGGAATCATTTCAGAACATGCTAAAAGATCTAATAATGTGCGATCAATTTCAACAGGTTCACCAACAAATCCCAAGTCTAAAACACGTTCAATATGCGAAGCAGGATCAATGACAGTTTTATATGCCTTTTCAGCAAAAACCATATTGCCATCCTTGCCACACAATCCTATTGCCCATTCACCCTCAGCATTAATAAGAGCAACAATTTCCTTGTTTATGGAACCTGCTAAAACCATTTCAACCACTTCAACGATACGCTCATCGGTGACGCGTAAACCGTTTTCAAATCGTGATTCAATTCCCATTTTCATCAAAATTTCAGCAATTTGAGGTCCCCCACCGTGAACAACAACGGGGTTAATGCCTGATTGCTTTAATAAAGCAATATCACGTGCAAATGCTCGTCCCAAAGCAGCATTACCCATAGCGTGACCACCATATTTTACAACTACCGTTTTATTTTCATATTTTTGCATATAAGGTAGAGCAGACGATAAAAATGCTGCTTGTTTTTCAAAAATATCTACAACATCGCTATCAACATCATCCATCAAAAAGCCTCCTCATTACTTTTTATCCAATCTTCTTGGAATTTAGGGAAAGTGAAAAAATTTTAAAATACGTTTTACTCTATCTATCCCCCTGAAAAAAAATGCTTTTCTTTAAATGACCTCAAAATTTATAATAAGATGAGACAAAAACAGCTTTCTTAAAAAGAATTATCATCTAAAATCCAAATAAAATAGGTGTAAAAAATTTTACTGTTTCATAACCTCATCTATAAAACTTGAAAGCAAAATTCAGAATAATTTTTAAGCTACATTGTACATTTAACTTAATATTTTTACCCCAAAATGAAATTTTTAACAATGATAGAGATATATACAATCATTGATTTTATAAAGATGAAAATAAAATCAGTTATAATGATGAAATGAGGCATCATATCGCAAACATCGGAATGAATCAGCCATACATCCATTCTTCCTAAATAAATTAAAATTTTAACTTAAAATTCGTCTTTTTTTCAATAATTGAGAATAGGAAATACCAATTACACGATTCATGAATGTATATTATGAATAAGATAATAATATATTGATTTATAATCATAATTTATCATTTTTGACTTAAATAAAAGCCTTTCATATAGGAATATTTTCTCCAATTCCAATCCTTTTTTATGATGAATCAATAAACGCCTTTTGTTTATATATTACAAATGGTCTTGGCGTAGAGATAAAACATTTTAAAAAGAACGGAAAAATCTCTTATGACACATCTCAATGTAAAAAAAATATTGGAAAATAACAAATAAATGATAATATAAAATAGCATAGTGCTACATTAGAAACTTTTTAGCACAATAGAATCCCTTATCGTTAAACCATAAAAATCCCTTGAAGGGAACTGTAAAATCATTTAATTGTTTCTTCTCTTCGTTATATTCCTTAAGGCTATAGATAGACAGCAATAAGAAATATTATGAAAGAAATGAGAATAACGCTTCACAGAATTTATTTGATCCTAACAAGCAGATTTTTTATTATGATCAAAATAAAAGCGGTTCTCTCTATAAAAAGCCATTTGTTTCTTTTATTGAAAATACCAACTGAACTTATATAGCAAATGTGTGTAGTGCTTCACTTAACAGTATGAAAATCAATAAAAGGCTTTTATTGTTTCAATTTTTTATAGAATAAAGGCATTCCTCTTTTATTTTCCCATCTAAAAAATAAACAAGAGCAGAATATTCATCCTAAACCTTTTAAACCTGATATGCTTCTTGCTTCAGGTGCTTTTCTTGTGCATACCCCCCCTGCTCCTTTTAAAGAGAAGTGTCTTTTCGTAAGGAGTCATTAAAATTCTGTTATATGAATTTACTTCATGTTCTTGCAGCCATCCGCTCTTTCAGAAAGAGGAATGTTCCTTAATCCCTCTACAAAAGCTGCGATACAATAAGGACTTTAATGAAAGTGATCTTTCAAATATGCTCTTCCAATTATTAATTCTAGTGTGCATACATTAATGTTGTCTCGAGATATTTTCAAAAAATTCTTTCATACGTGAAAAGAAACCATGCGATTGCGGTGAATTCTCATGATTTGAAAGCTTCTCAAACTTTTGTAACAATTCGCGTTGCTCTGGTGTTAATTTCTGCGGTGTTTCAATAGTGATATGAATATAAAGATCACCCCTGACTTGTTGGCGACGCAACATGGGCATTCCTTTCCCTTTAAGGCGGAACTGACGCCCATTTTGGGTCCCTTCTGGAACTTTAACACGTGTTTTGGTACCATTAAGGTCGGAAACCTCAAATTCACCCCCTAAAGCAGCCGTTACCATCGAAATAGGAACACGACAATGAAGGTCCGCCCCTTCTCGTTGAAAAAACTCATGCGGTTTAATAGAAAGAAAAATATAAAGATCACCGCTAGGACCACCACGAATACCGGCATCTCCCTCACCAGAAAGACGAATACGCGTTCCATCTTCAATACCAGCTGGAACATTCACGCTCAATGAACGATTTTTTTCTATCTGTCTTGTTCCCTGACATTTTGGGCATGGATCGGTAATGGTTTCACCACGCCCATGACATATAGGACATGTGCGTTCAATAGAAAAAAAACCTTGTGCAGCACGCACACGACCAGATCCATGACATGTTCCACAAACTTGTGGCTTAGAGCCCTTTTTTGCGCCAGATCCTTCACAAACATCACAAGTAACCGAACTCGGAATATTAATTTGTGCGGTTTTTCCTGAAAAAGCCTCTTCCAAGGTCACTTCCATATTGTAACTCAGATCCGCACCACGCTCACGACCATCATTACGCTTACGGTGCATCCCCCCCATAATTTCACCAAAAAAATCTTCAAAAATGTCAGCAAATCCACCACCGGCAGCAAAACCGCTAAAGGGATTGGCTCCCTCGCGGCCATTACCTTCAAAAGCCGCATGACCAAAACGATCATAAGCAGCACGCTTTTGAGGATCTTTGAGAACTTCATAAGCTTCGCCAATTTCCTTAAATTTTCTTTCTGCTTCTTTATCCCCTGCGTTGCGATCAGGATGATATTGCATTGCTAACTTACGAAAAGCAGATTTTAATTTTTTATCATCACATTCGCGAGTTACGCCAAGAATTTCATAATAATCTACTTTCATCATGTATTCCTGATAATTTCTATCATCCATCTTGATGGATAATCTTTGCTTTCAATTTATATTTTTAACAAAAAAGTTGCAACTCATTCCAAATGACAAAGCCCAGCCTTATCTTTCAAAAGCCGGGTTTATCAATGGGTCACCACATTTGCTTATGCTATTTCTTCTTATCATTAATTTCTTCAAAATCAGCATCAACCACATCATCATCCTTTGTCTGTGTTTCAGCATCGGCTGTTGCTGCTTGCGAAGCTTCATACATAGCCTGTCCAAGCTTCATACTCACTTCTGCTAGTTTCTGCATTTTTGCTGTTACTTCTTCAGTATCGGTGCTATCAAGCACAGATTTTAAATCAGATATCGCGGTTTCAATCTGTTCTTTATCTTCAGCTGATACCTTATCACCATATTCTTTCAGCGATTTTTCAGTTGAATGGATAAGAGCCTCTGCTTGATTTTTAGCCTCAACACCTTCACGGCGCTTTTTATCCTCAGCTGCGTGGTCTTCTGCATCTTTTACCATTTTTTCAATATCAGTGTCACTTAAACCACCCGATGCTTGAATACGAATTTGATGCTCTTTACCAGTCCCTTTATCTTTAGCTGAAACATTAACAATACCATTTGCATCAATATCAAAAGTAACTTCAATCTGAGGCATACCACGCGGCGCTGGTGGAATACCAACAAGATCAAATTGCGCTAATAACTTGTTATCATTAGCCATTTCACGTTCACCTTGGAAAACACGAATAGTTACAGCACTTTGATTATCATCAGCTGTTGAAAAAACTTGCGATTTTTTCGTTGGAATAGTGGTATTGCGTTCAATAAGACGTGTGAAAACGCCTCCCAATGTCTCAATTCCCAAAGATAAAGGCGTTACATCCAAAAGCAGCACATCTTTCACATCACCCTGCAATACCCCACCTTGAATAGCCGCTCCCATTGCGACAACTTCATCAGGATTAACGCCTTTGTGTGGATCCTTGTTGAAAAATTTTTGCACAACTTCTTGAATCTTGGGCATACGTGTCATGCCGCCCACTAAAACGACTTCATCAATCTCACCCGCTTTCAAGCCTGCATCTTTTAATGCGGCTTTACAAGGCTCGATAGTGCGTTGAACCAAATCATCAACGAGAGATTCAAATTTTGCCCTCGTCAATTTCATCGTTAAATGCTTGGGACCAGATTGATCTGCCGTGATAAATGGTAAATTAATTTCTGTTTGTTGTGAAGAAGAAAGTTCAATCTTTGCTTTTTCTGCTGCTTCCTTTAAACGCTGTAATGCTAATTTATCATTTTTCAGATCAATCCCTTGTTCTTTCTTGAATTCATCGGCAAAATAACCAACGAGACGCATATCAAAATCTTCACCGCCTAAAAAAGTATCTCCATTGGTCGACTTAACTTCAAAAACACCGTCTCCGATTTCAAGCACAGAAATATCAAATGTACCGCCACCAAGGTCGTAAACAGCTATGGTTTTACCGTCTTTTTTATCCAAACCATAGGCTAAAGCAGCGGCTGTTGGCTCATTGATGATCCGCAAAACTTCAAGTCCAGCAATTTTACCTGCATCTTTGGTAGCTTGACGTTGTGCATCATTGAAATACGCAGGAACAGTGATAACCGCTTGCTCAACTTTTTCACCAAGATAAGACTCTGCTGTTTCTTTCATCTTTTGCAAAATCATCGCAGAAATCTGTGACGGAGAATATTTTTTACCGGCTTCTTCCACCCAAGCATCACCATTATCGCCTTTAACAATTTTATAAGGCACAAGTGCTTTATCTTTTTCAACCATGGGGTCATCAAAACGACGGCCAATCAAGCGTTTAACTGCAAAAACCGTTCCTTCAGGATTCGTAACCGCTTGCCGTTTAGCAGGTTGTCCAACAAGCCGCTCTCCACCATCTGTAAAAGCAACAACAGAAGGTGTCGTACGTGCTCCTTCTGAATTCTCAATCACTTTTGCGTTTTTGCCATCCATAACAGCGACACAAGAGTTCGTCGTCCCCAAATCAATACCAATTACTTTCGCCATATTATAATCTCCATTTAGCAAGCTACCTCAACCTTCATAAAGCATCTTTCTAAGACAGCTCCTCATAAAACTTAAAAGCCTGCACCTCACATTTCAAAGTTACACAAACAATAAACCGCAAGTCGCAAAAGCCTTTCTGCTCCGTATATAAGAACAGGCTCCTATCGCTACAAGGGAATAATGAGAGAAACATTCTTAAAATAAAATTTTTCTTTTAAAAGAGGCATTTTCATTACACACAGACGCCACCTTTATTCATTGAGATTAAAAAAATACAAGATAATAGCGAAACTTTTTCCCTTATTTCTCATAAGAAAAATTTCTTAAAGATCATTCAAACGCAAATGATTTATATCACAATCAGAGCTTCCCATAACCAAAACTCTCTAATGACTTTTATATAATCTCATAGAGATGCATATATACTCTCTATAACAATGACATGAAACCACATGCATGCTAAATGCATAATTTATAAGAAATTCCGCCAATCTACCCTTAACAGCTTCACTTCTAGCAGTTTAGAGATTTAAAACCACTTTGGATATATCTCACTTAACTTTCTTTTTCTCTGCGTATTAAATATTAAATTTGCAAAATATATTTAAAAGTTCTCCTTTGCCTTTAAGCACACTGTCATCTTAAAATTTATTGTCTTCCTCTAAACCAAAGAAATGCATCCTCCCTTCTTATATTGAAATTCGTATAACTTCTAGCAATTCTCTCTTTTATTTTGCATAAAAACTCTGCTAAAATAGAGAAAAGTGAATCTCACTAAGGAGGGTCAATCAATGATAATATTTATTGTCAAAAGAATAAAAGATCTTATATCTAAAAATCTAGTTCTCGCACAATGTCGCATAAAAAATATTATCAAAAATGTTGTGTGGGCTTGTTTCTTTACTTTTGTAACCCTACCTGCAACAGCTCAACAATATCAAATTGGAAATATAGAAATCCTTCATCCTTGGACGCGTGCAACACCTAAAGGTATCAAAGTGAGCAGTGGTTATCTCTATATCATTAATCACAGTAATACCCCTGATCGTTTGGTTTCTGTTTCAACAAATGGGGTACAAACAACAGAAATCCACTCCATGGCTTTCGTTAATGATATTATGAAAATGGAAAAAATGCACAATGGTGTTGAAATTCCCGGCGATGGTGAAGTTTCCCTTAAACCTGGAGGTGACCATATTATGTTCATGGGACTTTCACAACCATTCAAACCCGATGACAAAATTAGCGCAAAATTAACATTCGAAAAAGCGGGAACGATTGACATTGAATTTTCCGTACATGCTATACATGATAAATCACCTGCCAAAAAACATCCTACGCGTTAAGCACTTTCATGACTATTTAACACGTAATTAAGCATGATATCGTTAAAGAGCATGAAGAGAACTTTCATGCTCTTTAATTTTTATACAACTCCGTAAAAATAAGCTTAATTTTTTTCTTGAATTAAGCGCTGTCAATTTCAGGAATACGCAAAACTTGTCCAGGATAAATTTTATCGGGAGATTTGAGCATTGGCTTATTGGCTTCAAAAATAAATGTGTTTTTATTCCCTTGCCCTTTTCCATAAACTTCTTCAGCAATTTTCCAAAGATTATCACCGGACTTCACCTCATAAAAGCGAGAAGATTTCGTAGATTCAGTATTTGCAATCTTTAATTGGTCAACATCAACAGAAGAGATACCCTGTGCATTACCAACAACCAAAAGCGCTTTTTCAAGAGTTTCTCTATCTGGAACCTCTCCGCTTAAAATAGCCTTGCCGTTTTCAACCTGAATATTTACTTTTTCTGTGCTCAGTTGAAAATTATCAAAGGCATTCTTAAAATCCTTTTCTTCTGGTTCTTTATCCCCAATACCAAGTTTTTCCCCAACCGTTTTCATAAAATTAAAAAATCCCATTGTGCCCTCCTGTTGTGCAGTGGAAGAAAATCTTTTGTATATATATACCACCGCGCTTCCTTGCTCTTAAGACAGATAGGCAGTTTTTCTAAACTTCAACAACCAAAAACAAATCTGTTCAATTATGGGACAATGATGGTAATAAATTTCGATAAAAACAGTCATAAATTTTGATAAAAAACACCGCAATGAAAAATTTCTCTCAAGCAAATGGATCTCAACACACGCAAAAACATTATAAAATTATGAAAGCAAAACAAGCTTTTATCGTCATGATGAAAGGTTTTTTACTCTGCTACAATTTGTATCATATTTGTTTTGCAAAAAAAATGTGAAATCCCATATAAATAATATGGATAACTTGCTACTACAGCAATAGAAAGGTCTGAGAAGCCATGAAAGATGCACCAGCAATCACGCAAACGATTGTACTTGTTGATGATGACCGCAATATTTTAACATCTTTATCTTTTGCGCTTGAGACAGAAGGCTATCGGGTTGAAAGCTATACAGATGGAGCCTCTGCACTCAAAGGCCTAACACTCCATCCCCCACATTTAGCCATTTTTGATATTAAGATGCCCCGAATGGATGGAATGGAACTCTTGCGTCGCTTGCGTCAAAAGTCTGATATTCCTGTTATTTTCCTCACTTCTAAGGATGACGAAATTGATGAGCTGTTTGGTCTCAAAATGGGCGCAGACGACTTTATTACAAAACCTTTCTCTCAACGCTTGCTTATTGAACGGGTAAAAGCTATTTTGCGTCGTTCAAGCGCGCGTAACCAGCCGCTTGCAACAGGGACTTCTCCTACCTCTTCTCTCAAACGTGGAGATCTGGTGATGGATCAAGAGCGTCATACATGTACATGGAAAGATAAACCTGTTACTTTAACCGTCACGGAATTTTTGATTCTGCAAACCCTCGCACAAAGACCGGGAGTTGTAAAAAGTCGTGATGCTCTGATGGATGCTGCTTATAGTGATCAAGTCTATGTCGATGATCGCACCATCGATAGTCACATTAAACGTCTGCGTAAAAAGTTTAAACAAGTGGATGATGATTTTGCAATGATTGAAACACTTTATGGGGTAGGCTATCGTTTCCACGAAGTATGAAGCTCTTTTGTCGCATTCGTCTAAACACCAATTAAATCGATGACAAAAAATACGCAACAGGAAATACTACAAAAAACGATACCAAAGAGTATATCAACATTCTTTTCTGTGTTTGTTCATTTGTGCCGTCGGATACAACGCCTCCTCAGACAGCTACTGTTTTCTAGTCTTACACGTCGTATTGTTATACTCAATATTGCTGCCCTTGCCGTTCTGGTAACAGGCATTTTATACCTTAATCAATTTCGTGATGGTTTAATTGAAGCGCAAATAAAAAGCTTATGCACCCAAGGAAAACTGATCGCTGGAGCCATTGCCGCTTCTGCAACTGTAGATACAGATTCTATTTTTATTGAGCCTAAAAAACTTTTAGAATTACAGGCTGGAGAAAGTATCACACCGGCACCTCAATCAACTGACTCTTGGGACTTTCCTATTAATTCTGAACGTGTGGCCCTTCTTTTACGATATCTCATCACACCGCAAACAACAAGGGCACGTATTTATGATCGTGATGCTACTTTACTTCTTGATTCGCGCGTTCTTTATTCGAGTGGTGAAGTTTTTAGCTATAATTTACCCCCACTTAAAACGGAACAAAACATTTGGCAACACCTTACATCATGGTTTTCAAATGCATTTTATGGAAAGGGTATTGCTACTGATAAAGAGCAAACAACAAACAATGATATTGCTCACCCTGAATTGTACCAAGCATTAAAGGGGACTCTTACTACCGCCAAACGACGCAATAGACAAGGTCAACTCATCGTTTCTGTTGCCGTACCTGTTCAACGCTATCGTACAGTGGTAGGAGCGCTTCTTCTTTCAACCGTAAATGCAGATATAGATGACATTGTAAAGGATCAAAGACTAGTTATTTTAAAAATCTTTGCCGTTGTATGTAGCGTGCTTGTGGTACTTTCCCTCTTTTTAGCCCACACGATTGCAAATCCTCTAAGCAAACTCTCTGCTTCTGCCAACCGTGTGCGGAATGGCAATAATAAACGTGTAGAAATCCCTGACTTTTCAATGCGTGAAGATGAGATTGGCCATCTTTCAGCTTCTATTCGGAATATGACCAATGCCCTTTATATGCGTATTGAAGCCATTGAACGTTTTGCTGCGGATGTAAGTCACGAATTAAAAAATCCTCTTACCTCATTACGGAGTGCTGTTGAAACGCTTCCTCTGGCTAAAAATGAAGAAGCACAGGAGCAGTTATTTGAAATTATTCAACATGATGTGCGCCGTCTTAACCGTTTAATTACTGATATTTCTGATGCATCCCGACTAGATGCAGAGCTTGCGCGTGAAACTGCACAGATCGTTGATATGAAATTGCTTTTGGAAAGTCTTGTTCATGCTGTTCAGGAAGTATATCGTAATACACAAGTTATTGATATAAGCCTTCATATTATCCCACGTCCTCATGGAAAAGCCTATCTTGTTTTGGGTTATGAACTCCGTTTGGGACAAGTCATTTCCAATCTCATTGAAAATGCACGTTCTTTTATTCCCCGTGATAGTGGTAAAATTTCTATAACTATGAAAAGTCATGCTTCAACTCTTATTTTAACTATTGAAGACAATGGGCCTGGTATTCGTTCAGAGAATATTGAACGTATTTTTGAACGTTTCTACACGGATCGACCAAACGAAGATACGTTTGGGCAAAATTCAGGACTCGGACTTTCTATTAGTCGGCAAATTATCGAAGCGCATAATGGAACAATTACAGCCGAAAATATTATTGATCCTAAATTTAGAAAGCGTAAAACTGGTGCACGTTTTATTATTATGCTTCCCTTAGCAAAATAAATCTTTTATCCAGATAAAAGATATGAAAACAGAAAATGAAATATTGCATGCAAATTGCCTCCAACTAGGAAGAAAGGGGTTGCTCATTATAGGTCCATCGGGATCAGGAAAATCAACCCTTACACTTTCTTTGCTTGATCGTGCTGAGTGGTCAAAACGGGAAGCAAAACTTATCAGTGATGATTACACAATTCTCCGTGTAGAAAATGGAAAGCTTTACGGGTATACTCCTGAAGGTTTGCAAGGTGGTATTGAAATTCGCGGTGCTGGCCTTTATGCGATAGAATTCGACACACAAACAGCTATCGATTGTGTTATTCTTCTAGGACCTGAATATGAACGCTTTTCCACAAATCAAACTTTTCAATTTGCAGATATACACATCCCTCTTTTAAAACTTCCTAGCCTTCATGAAGCCGATTGTACAGCTATTTGTCAGGCTATTGAAGCCTTCTTTTTTAGAAAAATATGGTGCAAATCTGTCTAATTTTTTTCAAATAAGAAAAAATCGCTCTTTTTGCCTTTTTTTTGCAAATTTTTCTTGGCAGCAAGACAAAGCCTTGTAAAATGCTTTTTCCTCCAATATGGTTGGATCTTTAGTTAACAGGAGTTTGTGTAAATGATTGGACTCGTGCTTGTAATGCACGGTGAGCTGGCTATTGAGTTTCTACATGCTGTAGAACATGTTGTTGGAACACAAGAAAAATTCGCAACAGTATGTGTCTATCCTGACGATGACCTAGATCAGCGCCGAAGTGATATTATAGCCGCAATTTCCTCTACAGATACAAACCATGGCGTGATTATATTAACAGACGTATTTGGTGGAACACCATCAAATATGGCTATTCCTGCTATTGAAAAAGGACGTGTTGAAATGATTGCCGGTGTTAATTTGCCTATGCTTATTAAACTGATTTCTATTCGCCGATGTCCTGATATTTCATTATCAGAAGCTTTAAGAATAGCACAAGAAGCGGGGCGTAAATACATTAATGTACCAGTATAATTTTATAGCGGATAATGAACACTGATGCTTTCCAAAAACCCTCTTTCCTCTAAACTAAGTCGTCATTTCAATATTTGTAATAAACGTGGACTGCATGCGCGTGCTTCTGCAAAATTTGTCCAAACTGTTGACAATTTTAATGCCATTGTTGAAGTTGAAAAAGATGGAAAAATCGTTGGTGGCTCATCAATTATGGGACTGATGATGTTAGCTGCGTCACCCGGATGCAACCTCACCGTCCGCGTTTCAGGACCAGAGGCAACCGATGCTCTCAATGCTCTTGAAAAGCTGATAAACAATAAATTTGGAGAAGAGAACTAAAATTTCTCACAAGAGAAAGCATAATGATTATTCTTGAAGGAAAAGAACGTTTCCCCCGTCATGACATGAATTGGCTTTCTTAGTTTTCTCTTCAAAATATCAATGTTCATATTCATTATATGATTGATATCACGGTTATCGTGAGTGTGGCTTAAAGCCGTTGTGCTGTGCATAATATTTGTATTCGTATTCTTTTACCAATAATATTTGAATGTTTGTTGCATATTGTAGCTGTTATCATACTGAGAATGTATGATTAAATCATAAAAATACGCATCCTTCGCTGAAAAGGCTCATTTTTAAGCCCCTTGAGAAAATGTCAAAATATTCTCACAATGAGAGTCTCTTCACTTTTCTCTTTTTAAGCTATTGTGGTCATGAGAATAACGCTTTTCCACTGCATATTGTTTATGATAAAATGCATGTAAATATAGGTTTTGTTGAATGCATCATCATTATAGACATTTCTTAGCCATTCTTTCTTACCATAATTGCCTTATTTTGAATGATATATACTTATTTTCATAATCTGCCATTGTGCTTACCGTGGCGTTTTTATTATAAGGAGATAGTACATGCAACGTCTATTTAGTGCTCTTCAAATTCCTCAAGAAACAACACAAGCGCTTATATCGCTACAAAATGGCTTACCGAATGCGCAGTGGATTAACCCTCAAAACTTCCATATCACTTTATCTTTTTTTGGCGAAATTGAGAGCTCCGTAGCAGATGCATTGATTCGTGCCTTTGATACAATAAAACTCCCTCCTTTTGTGCTACAACCAAGGGGATTTGAAGTTTTTGGTTCAGAAAACGCTCCCCATTCTCTCGTTGTTCGTATTGAACCTTGTGAAACTCTCAATCTTCTACACGAAAAAATGCAATCTATTCGAAACAGCTTGCACTTAACACCTGATGAAAAACAATTTACCCCACATATTACTCTAGCGCGATTGCTTGCTATTAAACCCGCAGACCTTCCTCCTTATCTGTCTTCTCGAGGTGATTTTTCATTTCCTTCTTTTGAAGTTGATTATTTTGTTTTACTGTTCTCACCATCTCCCTCAAGCGATGTCCCGTATATTGTGAAAAGAAGATGGGCACTACAAGGATAAAAGGGTGTTTCAAACACCCTTTCTCATTCTCGGCTATAAATACCTAACGAATATGGGATGATAATGCTAACGCTTTTGTATCAATAATGTTATCATAGAATTTAAGTCGAATCAGCTTCAACAGAAGCTTCTTTTGTTCCTCCTTTGGCTACACCTACTATAGCAGGACGGAGAACACGTTCACCAATAATGTAACCTGCCTGAACAACTTGCTGAACAGTGTTATCTGGAACATCAGAGTTAGGAATCTCAAACATTGCTTGATGAAAGTGAGGATCAAATTTTTGCCCTTCTGGATGAATTTTTTGCACCCCATGACGTTCTAGCGCTGCTATCATTGCACGCTCAGTCATTTCTACGCCCTCAGCTAATGTTTTCAAGCCAGCATCATTCTCTTTTGCCCCTTCTGGAATAGCTTCCAAAGCCCGATTGAGGTTATCAGAGACAGATAACATGTCACGTGCAAAACTCGCAATTGAATACGCCTTTGCATCGGCTACATCACGCGCAGTACGACGCCGAAGATTTTCCATATCGGCAACAAGACGTAAAAGTTGATCTTTCAACTCTTTGTTTTCATCCTGCAAAGCAACCAAGGGATCGATAAATTCATCTTTTTCTTCTTCAACCTCTGCACGAGATTCCGCTTCACGCGTTTTTAAAAATTCATCAGCCGCTTGTTTAAGCGCAGCGCGATCCGTTGGATTCTTCAAATCGCAATTTTCAAATGAAGCGTCAGTAAATTTGTTTTTTTCATCAGACATAGAAATTCCATTCCTTCATAAGATTTATTATTCTCGATATCGAAATTCTGCAGACAAAAATCAAGAGGTATTTACATATCTTAAAGAGAATAAGCGTTTATAATATAAATATTTCACCTAATCATTTTAACGCAACAATTGTGATACAAGTTGAGCTGTATAATCAACCATGGGTACAATTCTCGCATAATTAAGCCGTGTGGGTCCAATAATCCCTAAAGCACCAATGACTCTTTGTTTTGAATCGCGATAAGGCGCTACCACTAATGAAGAACCAGAAAGCGAAAATAATTTATTTTCTGAACCAATAAAAATGCGAACCCCCGAACCTTCATCCGTTAAATCGAGAAGCTGCGCCATACTTTCACGTGTTTCAAGATCATCAAATAGATGTCTCAACCGCTCTAAATCTTCTTCTACTTTCACATCTTCAAGCAAATTACTACGTCCGCGAACAATAAGATGCATTTTATGATCAGCATCTTCTCCTCCCCAAACAGCTAACCCCGTTTCAACAAGATGATGAGATAAATGATCGAGCGCAGCACGTGTCTCTGAGCATAAACGTGCAATTTCTTCTTTTGCCTCACTCAATGTGAGTCCCTGAATATGGGCATTAAGAAAGTTCGTTGCTTCTGTCAATTGCGCATGCGTAACCCCTTCTGGCAAATGCACAATACGATTTTCAATTTCACCTTGTTGCGTTACTAAAACAGCAAGGGCATGCTCTCTATCAAGGCGCACAAATTCAATATGCTTTAATGTTCCTTCCTGTTTTGTGGCTAGCACAAGCCCTGCACCGCGGGAAAGATCTGAAAGAACACGACTTGCTTGGATAAGAAAATGCTCAACTGATTGTGCATGACCAGCCTCCTTGACTTGCGTTTCAATGCTTTCTCGCTCCTCGTTTGGTAAATCACCTGCTTCCATGAATACATCAACAAAAAATCGTAATCCTGATTGTGTTGGCATTCGTCCCGCAGAGACATGAGGTGCATAAATCAAACCAAGATGTTCAAGATCACTCATCACATTGCGAATCGTCGCAGGAGATAAAGTCTGCCGTAAAAGCCGTGAAAGATTTCGTGATCCTACAGGTTCACCATCATTAAGATAAGCCTCTACAATATGGCGAAAAATATCACGCGAACGCTGATCAAGATATTTTAGTTCATCGTCAATAGGTTTGTGTTTCATCACAATTGTTTCACTACTTTAAAAACACTTCTCTCTTATATAAGTTTTTCCAAGGTTTGGTCAAATAATCTAAAGTAGTACAAAAACATATTATAATTTTATTATAAAAATGCTACCATAATATAAAAGGAACATACTATACGCCTTTTTAATCATTGGTCTCATAAAATACGAAAGATTTTCATCTCAATGGAATATCAATGAATATACAAAAATCATGTCGTATAAAATCCAGCAAAGTGTGTCTATACTGAGTATTTAAGCTGATTTTTAGGTTTTTAACATCAAATAGCTCCCTTTTATTTCTGGTTCATTTCTGGAGAAAAATCTCTATGAGAAACATAACAGCAGCAAAAAAACTTGTCATTGCTACACATAACACCGGCAAATTACATGAAATTACCACTTTATGCACTCCCTTTGGTTTAACAATACAATCAGCAAAAGAGCTCGGATTGCCAGAACCAAAAGAAACAGGAACAACATTTGAAGAAAACGCCTATATCAAAGCCTTTGCAGCAGCAAAAAATACAGGACTTCCTGCTCTTTCTGATGATTCGGGCTTGGAAGTAGATGCATTAGGCGGCGCACCAGGTGTTTATACAGCTGACCTCGCTCTTCAATCCGATGGTACACGTAATTTTGCAAAAGCTATGCAAAAAATAGAAAATGAACTGCAAAAAATCGGAGCACTAGAAAAAAGCCAACGAAAATGCCGATTTATATCGGTCATTTGTATTGCATGGCCTGATGGTTATTCAGACTATTTCCACGGCAGCATTGAAGGCACATTTATTTGGCCTCCACGTGGAGATAAAGGTTTTGGTTTCGATCCCATTTTTTTACCAGATGGATATGAAAATACCTTTGGCGAAATGTCAACGGAGCAAAAACATGGCTGGAAACTCAATGATAAAACACCTCTCTCACATCGTGCACGTGCTTTCAAGCTTTTAGCAGAAAACCTTTTGACAATCTCATGAATGAATTTTTTGGCATTTATATTCATTGGCCCTTTTGCGCAACGAAATGCCCTTATTGTGATTTTAATTCACATGTGCGGGTTCATGGCGTTGATCAACCACGCTTTGTAACCGCCTTTGAACGCGAAATAGAAACGCAATATCATAAAATAGGTCCACGACATATTACCAGTATTTTTATTGGTGGGGGGACACCTTCTCTTATGATGCCTCAAACTGTTGATGCCTTGTTGCAAGCGCTTGCAAAAAAATGGACAATCGATGATAAAGTTGAAATTACACTAGAAGCCAATCCATCAAGTGTGGAAGCAGAACGCTTTCGTGGGTATCGCACAGCAGGTGTTAACCGCTTATCCCTAGGGGTACAAGCACTCAATGACAAAGCATTGCAAAAACTTGGTCGTCTTCATGATGTGGAACAGGCCCTTTCCGCTATTGCTTTGGCACGAGAAATCTTTCCACGTTTATCCTTTGATCTTATTTATGCCCGCCCTGAACAAACGTTAGAACAATGGAAATCTGAACTGTTTCAAGCACTTGATTTAGCAGCAGATCATCTCTCTCTCTACCAACTTACTATCGAGGACGGAACCGCTTTTAAACGGCTTCATGCCGCAGGAAAACTTATTCTTCCCACTTCAGAACTTGCAGCAGACCTCTACCATCTTACTCAAGAAATCACTGCGACACACGGGTTTCTAGCCTATGAAATTTCAAATCATGCAATCCCCGGTGCCGAATCAGCACACAACCTTCTCTATTGGCGTTATCATGAATATGCCGGCTTTGGTCCAGGTGCTCATGGTCGCTTTATTGAACAAAAACCGAATCATTCCCCTCCCTCTTCAAAAGCACCTATCTCTCAAATTGAAAACTGTAAACGTTATGTCACAATAAATGAAAAACACCCTGAAAATTGGCTCAAATTGGTGGAAACGACTGGACATGGCTGTATTGAAACAGAACAATTAACCCTATTACAACAAGCCAATGAAATGCTCCTCATGGGACTGCGTCTTTGCGAAGGCTTGGATCTTTCACGTTATGAAACCTTAAATCCTAAGAGCTTACCAGTGGAAAAGCTTATCGATTTACAACAACAAGGGCTTATAGAAATGTCAGGAAACCAGCGCTTAAAAGCGACAAGCAAAGGACGCATTCTTCTTGACCACATCATTAGCCAATTGGCAAACTAAAATTCCTATGATTTTAACTCGCCATTATATTACTTCATTGCATAATTTTTACGGTCTTCAATTTGAGAGGCAGATTCTTTAAAAGACAATCATTTTGTCTGCGCAAAAAAATCAATAATGAAACGTTCATAAACAGAAGTGAGGGTTTCCAATGCTTCAAGAGTTACACACTCATTCACCATATGCATTGTTTGCCCTGGTAGACCGAATTCAACCACTGGGCAATAATCCTTAATAAATCGTGCATCCGACGTGCCCCCTGAAGTTGAACATTCTGGCATACTCCCCGTTATATTTTTAATAGCATTTGATAAAATTGTAATGAATTTATCATTTTTGGTCAAAAAAACATCCCCCAAACTTGGAATCCATTCAAGATGATAGTAGGGGTCTTGATTCTTGTTGTTGTTTAGCTCTACTGAAGCAAGGCGCTTTTCAATCTCTATCTTAAGCGTTTCTTTTGTCCAAAGATCATTGTAGCGTATATTAAAACGAATCGTCGTTTGTGCTGGTATAACATTCGCTACATAATTGCCCGTATCAATCGTTGTCAGTTCTAAATTACTTGGTTGAAAATTTTCTGTCCCTTGATCTAAAGTAGTATATGTCAATGCTTGAATAAGCTTACTTGCTAAAGGTAATGGATTAGCTGCCCGCTCAGGAAATGCAACATGACCTTGGCGACCTTTCACTGTAATGATACCCGAAATTGACCCTCGGCGACCAATCTTTATGACGTCACCAACAAATTTTACGCTTGTCGGCTCTCCCACAAGCGCCGCAGTCCATTTTTCACCTTTTTGTTTTGCCCATTTGAGAAGTTTAACCGTACCGTTAATGGCAGGACCTTCTTCGTCACCCGTAATCAGAAGACTCACTGTCCCTTTAAGAGACTGTTTTTCAAGGACTCGCGCCAACGCCGCAACAAAACAAGCAATTCCGCCCTTCATATCAACAGCGCCTCGCCCGTATAATTTTCCTTTATTTACGACAGCTTCAAAAGGAGGATATGTCCAATTTTCCAACGCACCTGGTGGCACAACATCGGTATGACCAGCAAACATCAGATGCGGCCCGCTCTTCCCCATTTTTGCATAAAGATTTTCAATATCTTCGGTATTTTTATCCGCAAAAACAGGACGTTCAACATGAAACCCCATCTCCTTTAAAAATTGCTCCAAAGTTGATAAAGCACCCGCTTCATGAGGTGTAATAGAAGGGCAACGAATAAGTGCCTGTAAAAGCTGAAGTGGATCTGTAAGGACAGGCATAAGCGCTTTTCCAATCTGAACTTAAAAATTATCCAAGATTATTAAGCTGAATTATCCAAAAGATAAAGAAAAAACATTGAAGATACTCAGCAGACCAAGTAGGGGAAGACAATCGTGCTGAGCGCTTCAATGAATTCTTCATCATATGATGAAGTACCTATATAATGGAAAGTTCACTCAAAAGTTCCATCAAAGAGCGTTCTCTTCAAAAGTTCTCTACATTTTCAAACCCATCGGACCTATACGAATGAAAATTAATCGCTTGCAACATACGACCATTTTCCTTCAACCAAGTGCGATATTTTTTACTTTCTGGACAAAGTTTTTCACAAAGAGCCCAAAATTTTGGCCCATGATTCATTTCAACAAGATGGGCAATCTCATGTGCAACAACATATTCAACAATTTCTTTTGGCGCCATAATAAGGCGCCAAGAAAAAGAAAGCCGTTTGTCTATCGAACAAGATCCCCAACGACTTTTCGTATCTTTATAGCTAATCGACTTTACTTTACGCTCTACTTTCCGCGCATAATATGCAACCAAAGGCGTTATAGTGAAAGCAGCCTGTTTTTTTAAAATATCAGCAATACGCCTTGGCAAATATTCTAATTGTCCATAAACAATAATTTGCGGTTGTTGTCCCACATCCCCTGCAATAATTTCCGTTACCCCACGCCCTGTCTTATGCCTTATCGTATGTGAAACCCCCAATAAAGGAACTGTAGCACCCTCTTTGAGATAAGAATTTTCATGAGAAATTTTTACACAAGTAAGACGCGCTTCAATCCAAGATCGGTGCTTTTCAATAAAACTTTGCACTGAACAACGGCTTATCGCTGGTGGTGTGATGACGCAAATCCTCTGCCCGCTCGCATCAACACGTAATGTGAGACGGCGCACTCCCCTATGTTCACGTATCTGTAGAGGCACAACGCGATCAGAGAAAATAAAATGCTGCTCATAAACGGTCATACATTATATCTTCATCATCAATGAATTTGATCCTCCACATTAATTCGGTCCATCAATGATCTCAACACCATTTCAAGACAATCCAAATCTTGGGTGCGCGAAAAGCGATGATCTGCGTCACGAACGAGGGTCAATGTCACATCATGTAAAGGCAAATGATTCAGTAAAGTCAATGTATGTTGATAGGGTATCTCAACATCTTCCATCCCTTGTAGAATATGGACTGGGCATCCAACATCAATGCATCCCTTCATGACACAATTGTCTCGTCCATCTTCAATAAATACTTTTGTAAAGGGAACCGGTTCCGTATAACTAATTGCAGATCGTTCCACATGCTCTGTTTCCTCTAAAATTTTCCACTTCTTGCGACCCAACCCTGATTCTATCAGTGTTTTTGTAAAATCAGGGGCTGGCGCAATCAAGACCATGCCGGCAAGCCTCTTATTTTTTTGTGCGAGCATCATAGCAAGCCTTAAAGCAATCCATCCCCCCATAGAGGTGCCAATCAAAATTTGTGGCCCCTCACAATAAGCTTCAAAAACCGCTAAACTTTCCTGAACCCAACGTGAAATGGTTCCTTGAAAAAAATCACCGCCTGATTCTCCATGCCCAGAATAATCAAAACGTAAGCAGGACAAATCGTTCTTCTGTGCAAAACGATCAACAAACATCACCTTATCTCCTGACATGTCCGATAGATAGCCATGAAGACAAAACAAACCTAGAGAGCTACTGCCTTTGCGGTGGCGTACTGCAAGAGCTGTATCTTCAAACGAAAAAAATTGGCAAGGAATATCACTCTTCATCATTCTTTATTCTTTTTCTCTATAAAACACTTTTACTTATAAAAGAAAAATCTCCATTTCCAAACTAAACCTTAAAATCATAAATCAAATATGAAAGAGGCACAATGCAACCAGAAAAAATAAAATGCTGTTCAGAAATAGTCATACATTGCTACAATATCTTGTTATAGAAGATCAAACACTACCACATCTTGTAAATTCATTGCGCATTGCTCTTAATGCAATTCAAAAATAATTTTTATGATAAATACAGCAATAACAGATAATACAGTCATTATTGCAAATAAACATGCAGAAATCTTGAATTTAAAACGCCAAAGTAAACTAATCGGAATAGACATTATAGCAATGATAATGGTTACTATAAACGCTACTGTGAACCACTCAAATATGAATGCCTCTAATTGTTTGTTGCCTTTACCTCTATCATCACTAAGCTCTGCTACAGTATCAATTCTACAATTATTACTGTAAGAAGGATAATCAGCTACATAAACATCATCACCAAGCTCTGGTACAGGGTCGCCTATGCAAGAACACTCGTTATTTCCTTGTTTATTCCTGTAAGGATGATAATCAACTACATAATCACCAGCACCAAGACTTGGTATTGGTACAGGACTACCCACACGATAACATCTTCCATCTTTTAATATCACATATCTAGGAGAGGGGCCATTTGGTAGCTTTGTATTTTGGTTTGCTAAAGTATAATAGCTTGTTAAGAAAAGTCCTTGGAATATTATTATTGATAGAATAATCTTTCTAAGATGCGCTGTTAACATCAATTTTCTCTTTAGCTCATTATTTAGCCCTTTCATATAACCGATTCCCTTTAAATCTATCAATATGTGTTATTTTGTTGTTGACAATATGTTGCAAATAGTATTTAATGACAGCACTGTACTTGGTCGTATTGTGTCTAGACGAGGGGCAGTGCAGTTCAAAATCCCCGCAAATGCGGGGTTTTTTTATTATCGGGAGGGCGTATTTTATGACATCAGAAAATACAGAGCCAACTCCACCAGTCAAACGAAAATGGATACCACCAAGAGCTGGAAGAGGGCGTGCAAAAGGCATTCCTAATAAGATGACTCGCATTTTAAAAGAGGCAGTGGTGAGGGCTGCTGAGAATGCCGGCAATAAAATAGGCAATGAGGGCTTAATCTCTTATTTGGAAAAGCAAGCAATGGATTGCCCCGCTGCTTATTTAGCACTGCTTGGCAAGGTGTTGCCTTTACAGGTTACTGGTGAGGATGGTGGAGCAGTAAAGATCATAGGGCGTGTTGAAATCGCTCCTTTAATCGATGACGATAAGACAGATTAAGATAGTACCAAAGCTGATACCAATCTTTTCAGGCACGGCAGCAGTGCGTGCGGCTTGGGGAGGACGGGGGTCAGGAAAGACAAGATCATTTGCCTTGATGGCAGCATATCTTCATCATCAATGAATTTGATCCTCTCCATTAATTCGGTCAATCAATGATCTCACCACCGTTTCAAGGCAATCCAAATCTTGCGGACGCGACAAGCGATGATCGGCATCACGAACGAGTGTCAATGTTACATCATGTAAAGGTAAATGATTCAGTAAAGTCAAAGTATGTTGATAGGGTATATCCTCATCTTCCATCCCTTGTAAGATATGGATTGGGCATCCAACATCTATACATCCCTTCATGACACAGTTGTCTCGTCCATCTTCAATGAGCGCTTTTGTAAAGGGCATCGGCTCTGCATCACCAACTGCTGGTCGCTCGATATACCCCTTTTCTTCTAAAATTCTCCATTCCTCTGGACCTAATGCTGGTTCTACCAATGTTTGCGTAAAATCAGGAGCCGGTGCAATCAACACCATACCAGCAAGCCTTTTGTTTTTCTGCGCTAATATCATTGCAAGCTTTAAAGCTATCCACCCCCCCATAGAGGAACCAATCAAAATTTGTGGTCCTTCACAATAGGTTTCAAAAATCGCTAAACTCTCCTTAACCCAACGTGAAATCGTTCCTCGAAAAAAATCACCCCCAGACTCTCCATGACCAGAGTAATCAAAACGTAAACAAGACAGATCATTCTTCTGAGCAAAACGATCAACAAACATCGCTTTGTTTCCTAACATATCAGATTGGTAGCCAGAAAGCCACACCAAACCAAGAGAGCCACCACCTTTACGATAGCGTACCGCAAGAGCAGTGTCTTCAAATGAAAAAAATTGGCAAGGAATATTCTCATCCATTATTCTTTTCCTCTATAAAATACTTTTGCTCATAAAAGAAAAACTTTGACTTCCAAATTAGACCTTAAAGTCATAAATCAAATATGAAAAAAGCACGAATTCTAGTTGTCTTTCTGTGTATAATTGTATATTAAATCACGTTGTAGATAAATTAAAATTAAGGAGCATAAACCATTCGTAGACCATTTAAAATGACACTTACTCAAAAAGATGGGCCGCGTTCAAATCAGGATATTAGAGTTCCTCGCGTCCAGCTTATCAATGACGAGGGACAACATCAGGGAATCGTTTCAATACAAGAAGCACTTGCTATGGCTGCAGAGGCAGGGCTTGATTTGGTTGAAATCGTACCAAATGCCGAACCGCCCGTGTGTAAAATTATCGATTTGGGAAAATTGAAATACCAAACCCAAAAAAAAGCAGCTGAAACACGTAAAAAACAGAAGGTCATCGAAATCAAAGAGATTAAGATGCGTCCAAATGTGGATGTTCATGATTATGGCGTCAAACTCAAAGCTATTCACCGCTTTATTGGTAATGGTGATAAAGTGAAGATTACTTTGCGTTTTCGTGGCCGTGAAATGGCACACCAAGATCTTGGATTAAAGCTTCTTCAGCGTGTTAAAGAAGATACAAGTGAAATTGCTAAAATCGAATCTGAGCCAAAACTTGAAGGTCGTCAAATGATGATGGTAATAGCAGCGAAATAATTGCCATTGGAATTATGTAGAGAATGCAAATTATCGAGAGTTGAGACTATCAGATATGATTTAAAAGCATCACAGAGTGGTGGTGTGGTGCTTTTAAGTGAGTGGTGGATATGTGTTAGAATTTTTATTAAAAGACTCCTCTTTTTATTATTAAAGACTAAATCTTTAATAAGAGTGCTTCAATCTTGCATAAAATGACGATAAAATATAGAAGCGCTTCATGAGCAAAAAACAAATTTCTACTTTTGATAAACATCTTATCATCCGGCTTTTGCAAGAAAATTTTTATAAGCACGCGCGTTGGTATAGTGCAGCGATTTTTTCAATGATCATTATTTCCTGTACAACTGCGGCTAGCGCATGGATTATGCGTGATGTTGTCAACTCTATTATTGATGCGCAAAATTTTGCTCTGATTGTTTTAATTTCTAGTATCATTGCTTTCATTTTTATTCTCAAAGGAATGGCGACTTTTGCCCAAACTTACTTCTTGAGTAAAGCAGGTAACAGCATCGTTGCTGAACAACAGCGTAAAATTTATGCACGTCTTATGGAACAGGGCGTCTCTTTTTATCACAACAACACTTCATCTGACCTGCTTGTCCGTGTAACCCACAACGCGACAGCCATACGTAATATCATTGATACAATTATCACAACTTTTGTGCGTGACTTGCTTTCCGTTAGTGGCCTATTGCTTGTCATGTTGATTCAAAATTTTACGTTGATTGCCATTACCTTAATAGTGGGACCAATGGCTTTTTTCGGAGTCCGCATGGCTTTAAAACATGTTCGCAGCCTTGTGGAAAAAGAACTCTTGTCAATTGGTGAAATTATCAAAATTGTACAAGAAAGTTCTATTGGTATTCGAGTTATTAAGGCTTTTTCATTAGAAGAACTCATGAAAAAACGTATGGAAAAAGCCATTTGTAATGTTGAAAAACAAGCAAATACTATTGCAACGCTTCAAGCTATTACAAATCCGATTATGGAAACACTCGCTGGTGTTGCTATTGCCGGTATTATCTGTTTTTCCGGATATCTTGCTACCCAACGTACAGGTGTTCAAGGGGAATTCATGTCCTTTATTGTCGCGTTGCTTCTTGCTTACGAACCAGCAAAAAGGCTGGCAAATATACGTGTTAAAATTGAAGCAGGCTTGGTTAACATCCGTACAATGTACGAAATACTCGATCATCCTCTCACGATTATAGAACATGAAACAGCTAAAGATCTGGATAAAAAACAAGGAGGCATCCGTTTTGAAAATGTTTCTTTTGCATATTCAGATAATAAAACGGTGTTGAAAGACATCAATCTAGAAATAGAACCTGGAAAAATGACCGCATTGGTAGGACCTTCCGGAACAGGAAAATCAACCCTTATTAATTTAATTATGCGCCTTTATGACCCGACACAAGGACGCATATTGATCAATGATCAAGACATCCGCTATACGACTTTCCGTTCTCTTCGAAATTTAATAGCTTATGTAGGACAGGATACGTTTCTCTTTCAAGGAAGCATTAAATATAATATTGGGCTTGGAAGAGAAGGTGCTCGTGATGATGATATCATCAAAGCAGCGAAAAGAGCCAATGCCCATGACTTTATTGTGGAACTCCCCAATGGGTATGATACGCAGATAGGCGATAATGGTTGTAATCTTTCGGGTGGGCAAAAACAGCGAATCGCTATCGCTAGGGCAATGCTTCATGATGGTGAAATTCTCATTTTTGATGAAGCAACAAGTGCTTTAGACTCACACACTGAAGAACAAATTAATGAAGCCCTTCATCATCTTACTCAAGGGCGCACAATTATCATCATCGCTCATCGCCTTTCAACGATTGCTCGCGCCCATAAAATTGCTGTCATACAAAATGGAAAAGTGGTTGAGCAAGGAACACAAAAAGAATTACTAGAAAAGAAAAATGGTTTTTACAAAAAACTCCATAACATTCAATTCGAAAAGCAAACATCCTAGATCTATACATCTCAATAAAATTGGTAGAAGAAAGAGATAAGAACCTCATTCCCTCATAAAGAATAAGAATGTACTTTCGGAGAAGTATTGCATTAATAAGAGTGATACGTAAACATTGAGAGCTCGTTTAAAAAATTGTAGGGATTCCCATGAAAAATAAAAACTTTGTCTTCTGCTTTGTTAAAAAAATCATCTCATTTTAAAATAAAGACTCGATAGTGAGGCTTTCTTTTATCTAAAAATGTGATCCAATATTTCTAAACATTCTCACTAATGTGCAAAAAGAAAGCTAACATAAAAAAGAACTTACCAATGATTATGATAATGAATCTGTAATGACCAAGACTATCTTTCTATACTCATCCCTCTACCGTTCTTATAGATTATGCTGCAAGTTATGAGAAAAGCTCAATATGTGAAGAAGTGCTAAGAGAAGGAAAAGGTATGTAACTACTTGCCATCCCTTATCGCTTAAATAAAAAAACATATTCATTTACAATGGATTTTTCTTTCTATTGAACGAGAAAACCAACACCGTAAAGATGCCCTCATTGCAAATCATAAGAGAACCCAAAAGCGTTTAAGAAGAAATAAATATGACTCTCATGAATTGTCTCAAGATAATAATAGTCGTTAAGCTGGCACCATCACCAGCCCCAAATGTTGCGATAACCCTTACATTCAGACGATCCATTAAGACATTTTTATGCCTTTCTTCTCGTGTTTTTATCCACGCGATAATTTCACTTGTGATGTACAAGAGGATGATTTTGATTGTTTCAACATAAGCAGGTTTTAAATGAAAGAATCCTAGGATATTCGTGTCTCTCATTCAACATGCAAAATGATGAGTTATTTCTATAAATCTAGGCATTTTTACATTGTAGGCTGACAAATAGAATAATGACGCTAGCCACTAGCTTATGATTGTAAAAAAAAGTGGTAACGCATAGATCTTGTATTCTACCATTTATTCATAAGCAACATCATAAAATAAGATTAAAACAACCAGAGATGTGCAAGATATACACATTAGTAGCACTACAATACATTGATTTATAACGATAATTCATCATTTTGCATGTTGAATGAGAGACAAGAATATTGTAAGATTCTCTCATCTCAAATCCTCTTATGTTCAATCAATCAAAAAGATGTTTCTGCACATCATAAGCGGGGTTATCATGTGGGTAGAAAACTCTAAAGAAAGGAGCAAAAATGGCCTTTAGTGAATCGTCTAAATAACAAGGGTTATCGCAACATTTGGGGCTGGTGATGGTGCCGGTTTGCACCTTCATGAGCGTAAAGATGGTGGTGCTCAGAGGATTTATCGATATATCATCCACGGGCGGCGTCGTAAGATGGGCATCGGTGCCTTAAAAGATATCTCTTTAAAAAAAACCCGTGAATGTACAACCCAATGGCGTTTTGTTCTTCGTGAGGGTCGTGACCCCATTAAAGAACGCGATAAACAAAAGCGTGAAGCAATGCGCAATCTCCATTATTTAAAAGATATTGCTCTCGATGCTTTTGAAAACCGTAAAGCTGAATTAAAAGAAGATGGTAAAAATGCTGAGTGGTTTTCACCTTTAAAACTTCATATTCTTCCTAAATTAGATTGTATACCGGTTTCAGAAATTACCCAAACAGATATACGCAATACGCTTGCTCCCATCTGACACACAAAAGCTGGGACTGCCTATAAAGCACTAAACCGCCTTAATTTCTATCTCAAACATGCTGCTGCAATGGGATTGGATGTTGATTTACAAGTGACAGAAAAAGCAAAAGCCTTGTTAGGCAAACAACGTCATAAAGCTACGAATAGACCAGCAATGGATTGGAGAAGTGTTCCGGATTTTTATAAAACACTTTGCAAAACACAAACTCTAACACAATTGGCTTTGCGTTTGCTTATTTTGACAGGTGTTCGTAGCAATTACTTGTGTCATATTCATAAAGATCAGATTGATGGGAATATATGGATTATTCCTGCTGAAAATATGAAAGGAAGGCGTAATGCTACAACAGAATTTCGCGTGCCTTTATCATCTGAAGCATTAGAAATTTTGAAACAAGCGCGCTTAATGTCTCGTAATGATTTCTTTTTTTCTGCATCAGGTCATGGTCCCCTTTCTGTTTGGTGCATGTTACATTATATGAAAAAAACTGGACTTGAAGTTTATCCGCATGGTTTTCGCTCTAGTTTACGCGATTGACTCGCAGAAACAACGGATGCTCCTTTTGAGGTAGCAGAAACCATTCTAGGTCATACGATCGGGGGTAAAGTAGAGCGTGCCTATCGTCGTACTGATTATTTAGAACAAAGACATGCTGCTCTCAATGATAGGCTCTCCTTCATCAGAAAACGTGGTAAAAAAATCAAACGCTTCAGATACATCTTCTCATGATTCGATAAAAATTTCTTTTATAGAATTTTGGTTTACGCTTCAAACTTCCTATAATTTAGGGAATAAGGTAGAAAAAACTTAAGCAATTGGACTTCAGAGTTTCAATTTCTAATAGTCTTTTTCATAAAATATACCAATGCTAGAATTCTTTTCATTCCCTACCGCACCTTTAGCTTTGAGATGACGTGAAATATCCAAATTAATTGTTCCTTTTGTCCTTCCACCTGATCCCGCCTCAAAGCCTAAATAAATGTTGTTGTGTATATAGCGTCCAACGCGTAAGCCCGTATTGCCCTTTTCATCAACGATCACATCAAGATCATCAAGACCAATTTTAGAGCGTAGAGTGTTCAATAAGGATGTATTAGAAGCACCAGCAAGTTCCGCTGCTGCTGCCGCAAGCTGTGCAATCTGAAATGGCGATAATTCGCTAAGAGAGCGATTGAAAATTAAACGCGCCAAAACTTCATCTTGCGGCAAATTAGGTTGTGAAGAAAAATGAACATCAATATCATCAATTGTTCCGCTTACAGTAACAGTGACACGAATATCACCACTGTTTTTGTTTGCCACAAAATAAACGGTAGGATTAAGATTTCCACTAAAACTCGCTTGTCCCTGATCGAAATTGAGACGCTGTGAAAGAATATCAAAACGCCCACGAATCATCTGAAATTCACCAACAGGATGAACATCATTTAATGGACCCGCTATATTGATACGTCCTCCCAGTTCAGTGTCTAACCCTCGCCCACGTACAAAAAATTGATTGCGCGCATTAATCCGCATATTTAACAGCATAACAGAAGAAGATTCTTGAGAAGCATCACGGCTTTGCCCAGAGCTTTTAACTTCAGCACGTTCAAGTGTTTTTTTAATCGATTTTGTTAAATTCTTATTTTTAATATCAAGAAACTTTGCATTTTGAAAATGATCAGGAACCAAAACTTCAGCTTTTTCAACTGTGATATCACCACCAATAATAAGATTATCTAAAAAATGACCCGTCATTGTCATCTTTCCTGACAATGTTGCAAAAACCATCGAACCATCGTTATAATTGGCATGATCAAGATCAAATATCAAATCTGGTTGTAGATCATTAGAGATACGGCCTGAAACGGATAATTTTCCTCCGTCCGAAGAAGAAGCTAACGCTTTTTCTAGAAGAATATGGTCGCCATTTAGTTTGCCCTCAATTGTGATATTGTTCAATCCCAAGTTTGTTTTTGAATCAAAAAAACTACCATTGGCTACAGAAAAATTTCCTAGCAATTGTGGTTGTGATAATATTCCTTGTAGAGTTGTATCAATTCTCGCTGTACCGGTTACATGTGCACCACGTTTAGCTAACAAAAAATCTATAAAAGCAAGCGGCATTGTTCCCTTAACGTTCAATTTAGTTGCTGAACCCTTTAAAGAAACAGGCCCATTAATGGAAAGATCGAGTCCTTTATCTCCTGTGGCTTGCACATTCTCAATATGAACAATCGATTTTTTGTAAGAACCACGAGCATGCATATTAATCAACAGAGGTCCTTTATGCGTCATAGCGGTAAAGCTTTGACTAGAAAGTTCAAAATCAGCAGATGGATCCTTTATTGTTCCACCAATATCGGCCTTGCCTATAATCGTTCCTTCAAGCGCTTGCTTTTCAATAAAACTATTAACGACATGTGCAGACAAATCTTGCAAATTCACATGCAGATCAAGTTTGTTCTTCTCTAAAGATATACTTCCCTTAGCTTGTGCTTGTACTCCCTCCCCTGTTAAATTTGCATTCAAATTCAGATTTTCATCTATTGTTTTACCTGTAGCCGTAAGCATAAAAGGCATGATTTTCTTATCTTGAAGAGCAAGGGTTGTCAGCCCTTCACCTTTGATATCGTAAGTTATATCAGGTTTTTTTAAATGACCTCGAATCATCACTTGCCCTGTTACAGTACCAGCCGCTCCAAGATTAGATTTCCATAGATTAACTAAAGCAACAGGAAGTGCATTCATTGCAAGCTGCAGATTAACAGTCTCTTGAACATTGCCTGCAAGCTTAATCTTACCCCCATTGACCGCAATCTCTAATTCATTTACCGTCATTCCGTCTTTATCAAAAATGACTGTAGCCGATTGAGGTAATGTCATGTGAAGATTGGATTGTTTCACATCTATCGTTTCAATCTGCACTTCTCGTTTTATACCTTCTGGAAGTCCTACTATAGTCATACGTCCAGAAAGCTGTGCATTTGTGTTATTATGCAACATCGCTTGAACAGTAAATGCTGTTTGCCCATTCTTTCTATTGGCCTGAGCATTTAAATGATTAACCATCATCAAAGGCGTTTGGACATGCTCTGCATTGATAAAACCTTCAAGCTGTGCCCTGCCAAAAGGATCAAATATATCTGCTTTGACTTCCAATTTTTTAATTTTATTTTTTGCAAAACTTAAACGGCTAATATGCGCCTTTAAATTCGCTTTTTGTTTGCCATTTTGTTCATCAAAAATAAAGTCTCCTTTTACCTTTCCACTGCCTTCCTGCAAAAATAACGCAGCAAGATCTGAAATATCATCAGCATCAATATGCATAACGCCTTTCACCAAACCTTCTGTTTGAGAAAGATTACCTGTTATTTTTGCGCTTCCCCCTTTAATGTCGATATTTTCAAGTTTTCGAATGTGATTAGAATCCTTAAAAGAAACAGATAAAGATAATGGCTTCTTAGCAAAAGTTCCTTCACCCTTTATCGAACCTGTTAAAGAAGGGACCGATAATGTATTATCCATGAACGTTTGCATCGTGAGCGTTGTCTTTTGAAGTTTTTCCCCCATTAAAAACGCTTCAGTAACGTGAGCCTGTGTGCTAAATTTTATAAGATTATTGCGCCCTCTCGCAGTACTATGAATTGTGAGCGTACCCTTTATTCTTGGATCCACTCTGGTGAGATCAGATATTTGAGCAGACAAATCCATCTTAGCGTTCTCACTTGAAAAATGACCATCTGCCTTTATGCTTGCATATTGATTTTTCAAATCCAAATGACGTAACATTAAACCTATCTTGTTGTGGGCAATACCACCTGAAAGGGTCATTTTTCCTTTCAATAAACGATTGAAAAAGTCTGTGCCTATTTGCATATTATCGGCCATCCCTGATAATTCCAGATCAAAAATACCATCGATCAAGCCGATCTTTCCCTTGGCTTTAATATCTGCACTCCCAGAGAGCGGCTGTTTACTCAATACGCTGAAAGGAACGAGTGTTTGTGCTTTTAAACCAAGATCACCTTTAAAAACAAAGTGATCTATTTTCCCTTTTAACCAAGCAGAAAAACCCTGACCCGTAACACTAAAATCATGAATCAAAACGGGATTTCGAGAAACAATATCTGTATCTAGATGTACATCAACTGTTTGTCCGAGACCCTCTATCCGCGTGCCTTTACTGTTTTCAATTCCTCGAAGCGTTCCCTTAACCTGAATGCCGACGTGACGAGAAGCTGGATTATCAAGATTCTCGCTCACTCCCCCCATAACAAAAAGTGCATCATTAATATGAATATTTTTATTGCGCAAATGATGTAAAACAAGCTGACCATTCCACGATTGTTGCCCCTCACGACCATAGTCAATATTCAAAGCAAGATTATCAGCATGCATCAGTCCTTCTGATGTTGTTAAACGCATCGCTCCATTTTCCTTATCAAGAGCCATTTTGCCATCAATAAAAAGGCGCCGCAAAAATCCATCTGCTGTTATTACAGCATTGGCCACAACATTCATCGCTTTACCCTCAATCACCATATGATCAAGGTGTGTCACGCCTTTTTCTGTCATTCTTGCCTCTGCTTTTAACGTGACATCAGATGCAAAAAGACTCCGATATTGAGGGGACATTAAAGAGCTAAGCGTGCCCACGAGTTTAGTAGAAAGACTGTGCTCTTCTGCAACACTTGCAAGCATCACATCACCCTTTAAAATAGGATGGTGATCAACTTTTAAAGAAAGTTTGATAGGCAAATCATCAAACGTACCGTCCCCTTTAATGGTAAAATTTAATGCCGGACGCTCTTCAATTTTAAAAACATTCACCAAAATACCATTTTGCGGTTCATCAGCAGAAATATCAATTTTTGCTGTACGATTGCTCTTGGATATTTTCGTTAAAATGGAAAAAGATCCCTGTGCATCTAGACGACGCGCTGCCAAATCAGCATCAAAAACACCATTGGCTAAAGTGAGGCTCCCTTTTAAGGATATATCAGCAAAAAAATCATAAAGCTCCTGTTCAAACATCACATGTTGAGCGGTAAACGTATCGATAGAAATGGCAAGGGGCAATTTTGGTAAAGAAAACTTCTTCACTTCCAGAGAAGACATGAAAGAAGAATTGCCTTGTGGTTTTCGTAAAACTGTAATCTTTTCCAGAGAAAGCTGGTTAATATCCATGCGCCCCCTCAGCAACGATAAGCGGTTCCAATCCATTTTAGCATTGGTAATTTTAAGCCATACACCTTTTTTATCACTCACAGTAATCGTATCAATTGATGTTTGAGAAGACAGTGCTCCTCGCACATTATGAAACCGAACTTGACGATTAGGCGCTGAAAGCCTGCGTTCAATCAAAGAAATAAACCATGAGCGATTATCCTCTGTTATTTCTCTAGCGGATGAATTGCCTCTTTGCGCAAAAACAAGAACACTGAGCAAAAAAAATAAAAATCCAAATAAGAAAGCCGATAAACGTACAGTTTTTTTCATTAAAATGCTTGTCCTATTCCCACATAAAAACCGATGCGAGGATCGCCTTTTTCTCTCTTAAGAGGAAAAGCTAAATCAACGCGCAAAGGCCCAAGACTTGTCATATAACGACCTCCAATACCGACTCCCCATTTAATCTTTTGAGAAAAATCAAATCGCGCCTTTTCCCCCACCAATCCTCCATCAAGAAAACTAACAAGCCCTATCTTATCATTTAAAGAAAAACGTAACTCTGTTGTACCCTCAACAAGTGATCGCCCACCAACAACAGCGTCATTATCTATTTTGATCCCAATATTGCGATAAGCATAACCACGGACAGACCCCCCACCTCCAGCAAAAAAGAGCGTATCCGAAGGAACGTGTGCTGTATCACTCCCCAGAATTGTACCAAGCTTTGCTCGTGCGGCAAAAACAAAACGTTCTTTTTCATCTAGTGCCCAGTAAGAACGACCTTCTACAGTCATTTTTGTTACAAAATTGTGCGAACGTATTTCATAAAAAGGTTCAATAAACACTTCACCGTACAAACCTTTTGTCGCATTGAGCTTATTATTACGACTATCGTAAATCAAACTAGTTGGTAAGCCTATCATTGTAAAATTACGGCTCCCAAAATAGATATCGCGTGAATAACCATTGGAAACTTCTACAGCAACTTGTCCCGATAGATTTCCATTAAAGATATGCGTTAGGCCCAACTTCCCTTTGATGGCTTTTGTTGTGTAATTATCTAGAACCTCTTGCTGTATTTTCAGTTCTGACCTCAAGTCTGTATCAGGAGTGAATATACCAGGCTTTATAAAGATACCGCCAAGAAGATAATCAAAATTCTTTAGATTATATGATTTTTCTTTTTTTCTGCCAATACCGCTTATTTTCGTCTCCATTTTAAGATGTTCCGCGTGACCAAAAAGATTGTTATGCATCCAATAAGCTTCAAAACCAGTACCATCTAATGTTGAATAGCTACCACCCACACCAAAACGACGTGGTTTACGTTCTTCTAAGACAAGTGTAAGCGGTAAACTACCATCAGGATTTATTGTATCCGCTTCACGTATATTCATAGCACGAAAAACATTAAGTCGTGTAAGTCTTTCATTCGCCTTGGCTAATGCATCAGAGTCGTATTTTTGACCTTCTTTCAACCCCGTCATCCATGCAATATAGGCTGAGTCTACACTTGGCTTCTTACTAATATTACGCACCCGTAAAGGGCCATAATAAGCTTCTTGTCCAGGATCAACAGTAATCTGCGCATCAATGAGATGGGTAGCATGATCAGCAACGACCTCACTCTTCATAACTTGAGCCTTAGCATAACCTTGTCGACGCCACCCTTCAATCGCCCATCGTTCCGCTTTTAAAATGGTTTCAGATTTGGCAATAGTCCCAACTTTATAACCCAATTTTTCAATTTTAGGCATTCTCTTGGTTTTATATTTTACAAATGGAGCAACTTTATCAACGCTTGCGGTACTAAAAACATATTGGGGGCCAGCATCAATCGTAATAACAATATGAGATTGTCTGGGAAGCTGAGTTACCGGACTTAAATCAGCAACTTCTAACCCATTAATCTGAATACTAATAACACCACCATAACGCCCATCAGCATAAAGAGCAGAGAGAATTGTCCGATAATCTGAACGCGCTTTTGCTAATAAACCAGAAGAATTAAATGCTTTATCTTGATCAGCAACAAGAGAAGATACAGCTTTAACGATTTTAATCCCTTCTGATGGTGCTCCCTGTGGTGCAACAACATCAACTTTATAAAATTTCTCCGTAGCGTTGCCATTATACGAAGAGGAATTTGCTTTCTTTTGACCAAAAAGAGGAATACCAAACAGTTCAAACGCCGCAAGTGGTTGTGGAAAAGCACAAGCGAAGCATAGACCTATCAATAGATTGCGTATGGTCCCTGATTTAAAAAAAACGCCCACCTGATATACCATCAAATCAGATACCTTCAATACACTTCACATCATCTTGTACTATAAATAGCGTCAAACAAAAAAGATAAATATACCTTGTTCTAGATATTTCACATGTTTAATCACATTCTTTGCTTTTAAAGCATAGCTTTTCCTTCTCTTAATATTTAAAAATTCAGCATTGCTATGCAACACAAACAGCCTTGCTGCTTTTTTCCTACCATATTCACTTAACGCATTATAAATGTTTTATTTAACCGCATGTAATCATGGTTAAATTTGTGCAAATTATTTTTCACAATTACACTAAAAAGCTTTCACAGGTATATAGATCTCTTCACTCCAAAAACCATAGAGTCTGCTTGATTTTTATGGAGAGATATGCTTGTCTCTGCTAAGCTGAAAGGGGGAAAATAAACTGATGATCGCGCGTGTTACAACTGTTGCTTTTTGCGGTCTAGAAGCAGTGCCTGTTGATGTACAGGTCATGATTTCCCCTGGTAAAATAGGAATGGCCATTGTTGGATTAGCGGATAAAGCAATCGCTGAAAGCCGTGAACGGGTGCAGGCATCTCTTCACGCTTGTGGACTTTCACTGCCTAACAAACGTGTGACTATTAACCTTGCACCAGCTGATTTACCTAAAGAAGGATCACATTACGATTTGCCAATTGCTGTAGGCTTAATGCTTGCTATGGGGATTCTTCCTCCTGAAGTCGCACAAGATTACGTTATCCTAGGCGAATTATCATTGGATGGTTCTATCACAGCTGTCAATGGCGTTTTACCAGCCGCAATGACAGCTTTAGCACTCGATAAAGGACTGATCTGTCCCCATTCATGTGGACCTGAAGCAGCATGGGCTCATGAAGAGATGAATATTCTTGCTCCCGAAACGCTTCTTACCATGGTCAATCATTTTAAAGGAACCCAAATTCAAAAACGTCCACAACCACGCCAATATACAATTCAAACCGATCTTCCAGATCTTTGCGAAATTAAAGGACAAAAAACGGCCAAACGCGCATTAGAAGTTTGCGCCGCTGGGCGGCATAATCTCTTGTTTGTCGGCCCTCCTGGCGCAGGAAAATCTATGTTAGCTCAACGCTTACCTTCTCTTTTGCCCCCTCTTGATAGTCGTGAACTTTTAGATGTTTCTCTGATTGCTTCTATCACAGGAGAGACAGTTCATAATAGCATTTCACGCCATTGTCCGTTTCGTGCTCCGCATCATTCTGCTTCCATGGCTGCAATGGTCGGTGGTGGCCTTAAAGGACGACCAGGAGAAGTTTCACTGGCGCATAATGGTGTTTTATTTCTCGATGAATTGCCGGAATTTCCTCCGCAAGTCCTCGATTCTCTTCGTCAACCCTTAGAGAGTGGAGAATGCGTTATCGCCCGTGCGAATCATCATATCAGCTATCCTGCCCGCTTCCAACTCATCGCCGCGATGAACCCTTGTCGATGTGGTATGGCAGGAGAAAAAGACATTGTTTGTGCAAGAGGCATACGCTGCCAAATTGACTATCAATCCCGTATTTCTGGTCCTTTACTCGATAGAATTGATTTACGGATTGATGTTCCTGCACTCACAGCTATGGATCTTATGCAACCAGAACAATCAGAAAAAAGCTGTGATGTTGCAAAACGTGTTGCACGGTGTCGTGCCATTCAAGAAAAACGTTTTAAAGCATTGGATCTTGACCATATTCGTACCAACGGCGATTGTCCTGCTAAAATCATCGAACAAATTGCCGTTCCTGACCAGAACGCTACTAAACTCTTACGAGATGTGAGTGAAAAAATGCGCCTTTCTGCACGCGCCTATCATCGCATTCTTAAAGTTGCACGCACCATTGCTGATCTCGAAGAAGCCGACCACCTATCACGCCATCATCTCGCGGAAGCTATTTCTTACCGATTGGGTACCGAAAGATTAACAGTACATTCTTGAGAAAAATTTTCATCAATAAAAACCAATTGGAAAATAACGCAGATAAAGTTCTGCAAGTTTGCCATCATTCTCTAAAGATTTTAGAGCATAATTCAGTACATCAATTAATTTTTCGTTCTTTTTGGCAACAGCAAGCTGCATCCCTTGCCCCAATAACTGAGGAGCTATATATGCCCCTCCAACAAAATGACAGCAATCAGCTGATTTTGGATTATTTAGCCATAATGATAAAGCAAAGCCATCATCAAAAATAAGATCAATTTTATGATCCTGGAGCGCCTGATAAAGCTCTGCTCTGTCTTTAAATCCTTGCCATTTGGCTTTAGGGAAATAACTATGGAACAACTTTTCGTGAGCACTGTTAAATAATAATCCACTGTTTAAATGTGTTAGTTGATCGCTTATTAGCCCATCAAAATTCATAAGTTGAGACGCGATAAATTTTGATGCAACAAATCGAGCTGGAAAACGCAAATAAGACCTTGTAAAAAAAAGATCTTTACGTGTTTTCATTGTTTCTTTCAAACCAGCAATAATGACTTCTGCACCACCATCTTTGACGTGATCGATAAGTTCTTGCCAAGGAACAACTTCTACCTCACAGACTTTTTCAAGGTTTAATTTTGCGCAAATAGCACGCAATAAATCGATATTATAGCCTGCAAGATACCCTGTTTTGTCAAGGAAGTTAAAAGGAGGAAAATCAAATGTTGTTACAAAACGCAAACGAATTATATTTTTCGTATCAGGTTGTAGAAAATGTTCATGTGAACCAAAAAAAGAGGGAAGCCCTGCTGTTGTTTCAGCTTCTCCGAAAGAGGAAAATAAAAATCCCCATGTTACATACAAAACTCCAATAAAAACATTGAATCCATTTATAAGTTTTTTTATTAGCAAAATTTTCCCCCCATTTTCAAAGTGATAATGCAACTCTTCTTACTTATAATATCTAATGCACTTTGCTGAAATATCTGTCCCTTTATGGATTAAAAGTGCTGCTGTTCTTTCAAAAAATTTTAAAAACAACAGTTTCTCTCTCGTTTTCAGAACAGATAGGAATAAATCTTCTCGAGAACTTCTTCACATCAATACACAAAATAAAACCCTTTGTCAGGAAGTGGTTTTCGAGCTTGAAATGTAAATAAAAAACTGAACTTTTTTTGATTTTATTTTCCTCTAAACATCTTTGTTAAACCGAGAATATTTCTGGTGTTTTTTACAAACGTAAAATTTTCCTTTTAAGAAAACGCATTTTGATTTTTTACTATAAACAATAAACTGTACATATTTTTGATTCCACCAGATAGGTTGATCTAATCTCTTGCATGCCCAAAATATGATATGAAAAGATACACCCTTTTTTAAACATTACGTAAAACTATATAAAAAATAACGTAGTTCTATCCAATCACGCACTTCTAGATCATAGAAGGAGTGCCCGTAAAAGCACAAAAACTGTGCTTTATGTCCTCTCACGAAAAAACACTATCATCTCACTTTTGGTGTCGTCACAAGATCCAAATGAGTATTGATTCCCATAAGGACATGAATACCCAGTGGCAAATAAACTTCATGAAATCAATTTTGCTTGTTTTTAGCCTTTGATATATAAATATAATACAATATGTTTGCCGGTACAAAAATCATTCGTTCCTTAGGGATCAACAGATGTTGAATATCAATCTGATATACGGTAAATATCTGACATGGTTATTCCATAGATAACTGGACAGAACGTTAAACTTCGAAAAAGTTGATGAAATATTGCAAATTGAATAGAGAAATGGATTAACTTATGAGTGATGAAACAACCTCACCAATGCAGATTGGTGACTATGATGCCGCTTCCATCAAAGTTCTCAAAGGTCTTGATGCTGTACGTAAACGTCCTGGTATGTATATTGGTGATACAGATGATGGTTCAGGCTTACACCATATGGTCTATGAGGTTGTGGATAATGCTATTGACGAGGCTTTAGCTGGTCATGCTACTCTTGTACATGTCACACTCCATGCTGATGGTTCTTGTTCTGTTCGCGATAATGGACGTGGAATTCCAACAGATATCCATCCGACAGAGGGGATTTCAGCAGCTGAAGTTATCATGACACAGCTTCATGCGGGGGGAAAATTTGATCAAAATTCTTATAAAGTTTCAGGTGGATTACACGGCGTTGGCGTTTCTGTTGTGAATGCATTATCTGTTTGGCTCAAATTGCAAATCAAACGCAATGGTAAAATTCATCAAATATCATTTACACATGGCGTTGCTGATTCTCCTTTAAGTATTATTGGCGATTGTGACGCAGAAAGTGGAACAGAAATCAGATTTTTACCAAGCTCTGAAACCTTTACGATGGTGGAATTTGATTTTGAAACTTTGGAACGTCGTTTGCGTGAACTCGCTTTTTTAAATTCTGGTATTCATATTCTTCTCGTTGACGAACGTCATGCTGATATTCAATCTGTTGAGCTCCATTATGAAGGTGGGTTAGTTGAATTCGTCAAATATATTGACCAAACAAAAAAAGCATTGTTGAATACCCCTATCTACATTGCCAATGAAAAGGATGGGATGAGCGTTGACGTTGCCCTATGGTGGAATGATTCCTATCATGAGAAGGTCTTATGCTTTACAAATAATATTCCTCAACGTGATGGTGGGACCCACTTAATAGGTTTCCGTAGCGCTTTAACGCGCCAAATTAATGGGTATGCTGAATCTTCAGGCATTGCAAAGAAAGAAAAAGTGAACTTAACGGGTGATGATTGTCGTGAAGGACTCACCGCTATTCTTTCCGTCAAAGTTCCTGATCCCAAGTTTTCTTCTCAAACAAAGGATAAGTTGGTTTCTTCTGAAGTGCGCCCTATTGTTGAAAATTTGGTCAATGAAGGTCTTTCCGCATGGCTAGAAGAGCATCCTAATGAAGCAAAGTTGCTTATTGGTAAAGTGGTAGAAGCTGCAACAGCACGTGAAGCTGCACGTAAAGCGCGTGAACTCACAAGACGAAAAGGCGCTCTTGATATCACTTCTCTACCCGGAAAGCTTGCTGATTGTCAAGAACGAGATCCAGCAAAATCGGAGATTTTTATCGTTGAGGGAGATTCTGCTGGTGGTTCAGCAAAAAGTGGACGCTCCCGTCAAAATCAAGCGATTTTGCCCCTGCGCGGTAAAATTCTCAATGTTGAACGAGCACGATTCGACCGAATGCTTTCATCAGATATGATTGGAACTCTTATTACTGCTCTTGGAACTTCCATTGGTAAAGATGAATTTTCACCAGATAAATTGCGTTATCATAAAATCATCATTATGACAGATGCTGATGTCGATGGTGCGCATATTCGCACACTTTTGCTTACCTTCTTTTTCAGACAAATGCCTGAATTGATTGAACGAGGACATCTTTATATCGCTCAACCGCCCCTTTATAAAGTATCGCGCGGGAAATCTTCTCAGTATATCAAAAATGAGACAGCATTTGAGGAATTTTTAATCAATGCTGGATTGGAAGAAGCAACTCTAGAATTGTCAACAGGTGAGATGCGCGCGGGTGCTGATTTGCGCCAACTTGCTGAAGATGCTCGTATGTTACGCCAACTTTTAAATGGTCTTCATACACGCTATGACCGCACAGTTGTGGAACAAGCAGCAATTGTTGGGGCTTTTAATCTTGAAACTTTTGCAACACCAGAGAAAGCACAAAAAATAGCTGATACAGTTGCAAAACGCCTTGATTTAATCGCTGATGACATAGAACGTGGTTGGAGCGGTCAATACAGACCAGATGGAAGTTTATGTTTTGAACGTATTTTACGCGGCGTTAAAGATGTTATTACTTTGGATGCCGGACTGATCAATTCAACGGATGCGCGTCAAATTGATCGTGTTTCTAAAAGTTTCATAGAAATATATAACCCTCCACCACTCCTACACCGCAAAGATAAATCAGAACGCATTTTGGGATCTATGAGTTTATTGGAAAGTATTTTTACAAATGGTAAAAAAGGTATTACTCTCCAACGTTATAAAGGTCTTGGAGAAATGAACGCTGAACAGCTTTGGGAAACAACCCTTGATCCTGAGGCACGCTCTCTTTTACAAGTTAAAATCAATGACGCAACGGATGCTGATTCACTCTTTTCTCGCTTAATGGGTGATGAAGTTGAACCGAGACGAATTTTTATTCAAGATAATGCTTTGAGCGTTGCCAATCTTGATATCTAAAGGTACTCTTTTGTTTCTAGCTGTATAAACATCGCAGTTTTATAAGATATTTTTCGTATTTGAATATTCCTTCTACACTTCATCTACGATAAAAAAAGAAAAACGAAGGAAAGTCATGCACATGACAGCTGAAACAGAACGTGTTGGAACCAAAGGTGGTATGGAAAGCTCTTTTGGCTTTACAAAAGTTAATGAAGAGCAAAAACAATCTATGGTTAATGGTGTATTCCACTCCGTTGCTGAAAACTATGATATGATGAATGATATCTTATCATTAGGGCTACATCGTGTGTGGAAAAATTCTATGGTTGCATGGCTTTCTCCGCCAGCACTTGCCAATTGGAAGGTGCTTGATGTGGCTGGAGGGACTGGTGATATCGCTTTCCGAATCCTTAATGCTTCACGCCAAAAAGCACATGCTACAGTACTTGATATTAATGGCTCAATGCTTAGCGTTGGCAAAAAACGTGCACAAAAAAATGGCCTCGCTCCTTTGATTGATTTTGTTGAAGCCAATGCTGAACAGCTACCTTTCGAAGATCGAAGCTTCGATGCTTATACTATTGCCTTTGGAATCCGCAACGTGCCTCATATTGATAAAGCCCTTAGAGAAGCTTTTCGTGTTTTAAAACCGGGTGGGCGTTTTTTATGTTTAGAATTTTCAGATGTCGAGATGCCTTGGCTTGACAAACTTTATGACCTTTGGTCTTTCCATGCTATCCCTAAACTTGGTCAAATCATTGCAAGTGATGGCGATGCTTATCGTTATTTGGTTGAATCTATTCGCAAGTTTCCTAAACAAGATGATTTTGCCCATATGATCAAGCAAGCCGGTTTTTCGCGCATATCTTACCGCAATCTTACAGGAGCAATCGCAGCGCTGCATTCAGGTTGGAAAATTTAAAATGGTGCAAATTTCTACTTATTTTCAATTGATGCGCGCCGGATGGGTTTTAGCACGTGAAGGTGTTTTAAGTGCCCTGCCTCACGATGATCTTCAAGGATTTCCAGCATTATGTCATCGTATCGCAGGTGTGTTAGCGCGACGAAAAACAAAACAAAAGCGAAGGTCTGAAAATCTTTCTTATGCCATTAATAAACTCGGTCCTTCTTACATAAAACTTGGTCAATTTCTTGCTACCAGACCCGATATTGTTGGACATGATATTGCAGCAGATTTGGCGCAACTACAAGATCGTGTGCAAACATTTTCTTGCGCTGCTGCTATTGCTCAAATTGAAAGTTCGCTTGATCGATCTATCGATGATCTCTTTGTAAACTTTTATCCCCCTATTGCCGCCGCTTCTATTGCTCAAGTTCATGTAGCTGAATACGATGATGAAGCTGGTCATAGAAAAAAATGTGCTGTTAAAGTCATCCGTCCCAATATCAGAACTCGTTTTGCTAGAGACCTTAGAAGCTTTTATCTCATTGCTCATTTACAAGAGCGTTATATACCGGCCTCTCGACGACTGCGCCCTGTTTGTGTTGTTGATACCTTGGCACAAACGACACGTATTGAAATGGATTTACGTTTAGAAGCAGCTGCCATATCAGAAATGGCTGAAAATATTCAACAGGATACAGGATTTCGCGTTCCACAAGTTGACTGGGAGCGAACAGGCCGTAATGTTTTAACCATGGAATGGGTCGATGGCATTAGAATATCTGAAATTTCTACTCTCAAAGAGGCGGGTTTTGATTTGCAAGTGCTTGCAATTACGCTTATTCAATCTTTTCTTCGTCACACATTGCGTGATGGTTTTTTTCACGCAGATATGCACCCTGGTAATTTATTTGTAGATCCAAAGGGATGTATTGTTGCTGTTGATTTAGGAATTACAGGACGGCTAGGTAAAAAAGAAAAGCATTTTCTTGCTGAAATCCTTTATGGCTTTATTACCCGCGATTACCATCGGGTAGCACGCGCTCATTTTGAAGCAGGATATGTGCCCCCACACCATAATATTGAGAGCTTTGCTCAAGCAAATCGCGCTATTGGTGAACCCATTCACGGACAATCTGCGCAAAGCATTTCTATGGCTAAATTGCTTACACTGCTGTTTGAAGTTACTGAGCTCTTTGACATGCAAACACGTCCTGAACTTTTATTGCTACAAAAAACTATGGTTGTCGTTGAAGGTGTCGCACGCACATTGGACCCTCATTTTAATATGTGGAAAGCCTCTGAACCAGTTGTTAGAGAATGGATTGGTAAAAATTTAGGGCCCATTGGAATTGCAAAAGACTTCAATGAAGGCGCACAAACTCTCCTTTCTCTGGCACGCAAAACACCGCAATTGATAGAAAACTTCCAACGGATGGAAGAAGACCTCAACCAAATGGTAAAAACCGGATTTCATCTTTCACCGGTCACTCTTAAGCAACTTGCGCGTGAGCAAAGTCGTACCAATCGCTATGGTCGTTATAGTCTGTTCATCATTGCGTTTTGTTGCGTTTGCCTTACTTTTTACTTTTTTCATCTTTTCTAATCCACTCACTATGCTATAAAATGTGAAATCATTGCAATCAATTTATTTCTTGGAGGTCTTTTATGGCTAGTATTACTATTCGCAATCTCTCTCCTGAAATCAAAGAAGCTTTACGCATACGTGCCGCCAAAAATGGCATTTCCATGGAAGAAGAAGTCCGCCGTATTTTAAGTAACCCTGTCACACAATCTCTATCTCCCTCTCAAGTAAGCGTCATTGAATCGCAATCATTGAAATCAAAATTACTGCTTCTTATTATTGGTGGAAGTATTGCTGCTTATAAAGCCCTTGATCTGATTCGTCGATTGCAAGAGCGTGGAGCACATTTAAACATTATTATAACAAAAGCGGCACAAAAGTTTATTACGCCTTTAGCCGCCGAAGCTCTCAGTGGTCATATGGTCTATAGCGATTTATTTTCACGTGAAGAAGAGCATGATATTGGTCATATTCGCTTGGCACGCGATGCTGATCTGATTATTTTAGCTCCAGCTACAGCCAATCGCATTGCCAAAATAGCCAATGGTATAGGAGATGATCTGGCTGATTGTGTGCTTTTAGCGGCACGCTGTCCACTCCTAATTGCACCAGCCATGAATCCAGCAATGTGGACCCATCCAGCAACTGTTCGTAATGTTGCAACATTACGAACAGATGGTGTTCATATCATCGGACCAGAAGTTGGCGAAATGGCTGAACGCAATGAAACAGGTTGTGGACGCATGAGTGATCCCCTCACGATTGTCGCGGCAGCAGAAACTCTTTTAGGTGTGCAAGAAAAACCCCTTGTTGGTCGCCATTTTATTGTTACTTCTGGTCCTACCCATGAACCCATTGATCCGGTACGTTATCTTGCTAATCGTTCATCTGGAAAACAAGGCCATGCCATTGCAACAACTCTTGCAAATTTGGGCGCCAAAGTGACACTTGTTTGTGGACCAGTTAATCTTACCGCCCTACAAGGGGTCAAAACTCTTCATGTTGAAACAGCATGTCAAATGTTACAAGCTGTTCAAGATGCATTGCCTGCTGACGGTGCTATTTTTGTCGCCGCCGTTTGCGATTGGCGTAGCCAAACACAATCTATAAACAAGATCAAAAAGCATAACCATCAAACACCACCATCCTTACAAATGGTTGAAAATCCTGATATTTTGGCAACAATTGGACATGCTCCAAATCGCCCGCCTCTAGTAATTGGATTTGCTGCTGAAACCTCTGACGTTATTGTCAATGCGCAAAAAAAATGTATCGAAAAAGGAGCGAATTTCATTCTTGCCAATGATGTTTCTCTTCACGCTGATGGTACAAGCGTCATGGGCGCTGACACAAATCAAGTTTGTCTTGTGAGTAAAGACACTGTTGAACAATGGCCGCACATGAGTAAACAACAAATCGCACAAAAATTAGCAAAGGTTATTGTGTCATTTTTTGATCTTCAGCCCCCTGCTTATCAATAAAAGAAATTTTCTCTATTTCAAATAAAAAAAGAAATTGCTAGAGAGTTGAATACCATAAAAATGTGAAAAAAAATAAAATTTATTTACCACACCACCTAAAACTACCTAGATAATGTTTCTCATTGAGAGATGATCTTCTTTGGACAAAAAAACTATAGAAAGAAAAATTCCTCTGATTTCAGTTATTGTAAAATGGTTAGCATGGGTGACCCTCATTGCCATGTACGTATCGCACTGCTTCACGCTTTTGTTTCTCACGTTCTTTAATGGGGTCACAACCCTCATCTAAAACAGAACGCCATTGGGTTGCATATTCACGGGATTGTTTTAAAGAGACATATCTTAAAGCACCCAAGCCCATTTCACGACGGCACTCGGATAGTATAGCATAAGAGCCATTGAGTACCACCATCTTTACACTTATGAAGGTACAAGCCAGCAGCAGCATACTATTTGCCAGCCCCCAATATTGCGACAGCCCTTAGTATTTAGACGTTTCATAAGAGACGTTTTCGCCTTACTTTAGAGTTTTTTACCCACACGACAGCCCCGCTTATGACGTATAGAAACATAGTTTTGATTGATTCAACATAAAAGGATTTGAAATGAGAGAATCCTACAATATTCGGGGGTCACATTCAACATACAAAACGATAAATTATCTTTATAAATCAATACTTTGCATCGCGTCTATTGTTTATTCCTCAGCATTATAGAAAAATTCTCTCGTGATTTTCTTCCATGTATAAAAATTTTCCTCATCGCAGCCTTACAAAACAAACATTATTAACCCACAACAATCTGTTATTCTCTTGATTTCTCTCAAAAAATTTGCATCTACTAGCCGCTTATGGAATTTACTTTATAAAATCTATGAAAAAAACTCTCAATTCACTATTGTTTTCAAACTCACACTTCTATACTGAGTTGATGCAGAAGAACGTCGAAATTATACCGTGATAACACTATATGTTTCACCATCAATGAATGCGCTTTATATCACCGTACCGAAAAAATATTTTACAGCATTATAAGAAATACGACCTTTTGGCTGTCTATTCTTTATCAAAAAAATTGTAGAATTTGTGAAAATACGTGCATATTTAAAACGCTTTTTAAGCTCTCTCTTGTCTTTACCGTTTTTTTCTTATTTATTGAGTTATCATGATTTTTACTGCTGCCTATCGGGCTTTACAACGTCTGATAACCTCGCCATATCGCATTATGATCTTAAAAGCATTGGGAATTACCTTTGTGGTACTTGCTATTTTATGGTTATGTGTACGTCAACTTTTTCTATCCTACTTTTGGCCTTTGATTGCTGATTTTCTTCCGGGATTACCCAGTTGGGCAGGATGGTTGGGATTTGGTATGCTCATCATTTTTAATCTTGGCTTAGCTTTGCTGATGGCTTTTTTGATTGCTCCAATCACCGCTATGATCGGTGGTTTTTTCATTGATTCTGCTGCTGAAATTATTGAAAAAGAAGATTATCCAAACGAACCTATTGGACATGCTCTGCCATTTGGGCGTTCTCTCATTCTTTCCTTGAAATTTGTGCTTTTAAGTCTTGTGGGTAATGGAATCGCTTTTATTTTATTTTTTGTGCCAGGTGTCAATTTGATTGCTTTTTATGTTATTAATGGTTTCTTACTTGGTCGTGAATATTTTGTGTTTGCTGCCTACCGTTTTCGCTCGGAGAAAGAAGCACATGCTTTTTTACACGTTCATTACACAACAGTTTTTGGCGCAGGATTGTTGATCGCACTTTTTGTCTCAATTCCCGTTCTTAATTTAGCATCGCCGCTTTTCGCAGCCGCTTTTATGACGCACTTACACAAAATGCTTTCCCAAAAAACCAATAGACATGCCACACAAAAACAATGATACGCGTTCACTTAAAATCTACAAAAGTGTATGAAAATAGAGAGCTTAAAATTTAAACGTTCGTTTTCACCCCTCTCATCAAAGAATCTCTTTAAAAAAATCTTGCTCTCGTACTGGCAGTTCGTTAACATGGTGTTGTCATACCCATTGTTTTTATGAACCGTCATAGTCTTATTGATATTTTATAATGCAAGGTTTCTCTGCTTCAAAACTATTGGTGTTCATGATTAAAGAGATATTCGTTTTATCAGGGGCCAATGGAGCGTTTGTCAATGCAGAGAAGAGGTTTTGATATCAAAGCAAGAGAACAGAGAGTATAGTTATTTAAAATGCTGAGAGATTTGTTGTAAGGAATACTCTTAATGCAAATAATCATTATGACATCGGAAAGAAAATTAAAAGACAATGGAAGGTGAGCTATACGTATACTTGTAAAAGTATTAAAGGGGTTCATTTGTTGAGCTTGCGAAGCGAATTTAATCATTTAAATCTTATCTTCTTTCAAATGGTACAAAAGTGTATAATATTTAAAGAGAGGCTATAAAGATGAACTGGATCACAAATTATGTTCGTCCTAAAATTAATTCTATATTGAGACGCCGTGAAATTCCAGATAATTTATGGATTAAAGATCCTACCAGCGGTGAGATGGTCTTCCATAAAGATCTGGAGATGAATCAGTATGTCGTTCCTAGTTCTGGTTATCACATGCGTATCAGTGCCAAAAATCGTCTCATGCATTTTTTTGATGATGGTGTTTATACACCTTTCGAAAATCCAAAAGTTGTAACAGATCCTTTGAAATTTCGCGATGAAAAACGCTATATTGATCGATTAAAAGATTATCGTTCTAAACTTGGCGTTAATGACAATATTTTAAATGCACGCGGTACTATTGAGGGTTTGCCAATTATAGCGACCGTTCAAGACTTCGCCTTTATGGGGGGATCACTCGGTATGGCTTCAGGAGAAGCTATCATCAAAGCTTTTGAGACTGCCATTGCTGAAAGATGCCCTTTAGTTCTTTTTGCCGCGTCTGGTGGTGCACGTATGCAAGAAGGAACACTCTCTTTGATGCAAATGCCCCGTACGACCGTAGCCATTGAAATGCTGAAAGAAGCAAAGCTGCCCTATATTGTGGTTCTTACCAATCCTACTACCGGCGGTGTTACAGCTTCTTACGCTATGCTTGGCGATATCCACATTGCCGAACCAGGCGCTATGATTGGTTTTGCTGGACCACGTGTCATCCAACAAACCATCCGTGAAACTTTACCAGAGGGTTTTCAAAGCAGTGAATACCTACTCGAACATGGTATGATTGATATGGTTGTATCGCGTTTAGAAATGAAAGCTACCATTGCACGGCTTCTACGCTTGATGATGAAGAAACCTGCGGCCGTTCACCCTTCCAGCCCATCTCCAACACATTCTCAGGTATCACTTTCTAACACAGCAGCTGCGTAACCGCATGGAGAAAAGCCAAATACAAGGAATGGTGGATGATTTACTAAAAAACTATCCCAAAAAATTTGATCTCTCTTTAGGGCGCATTCTTCATCTTTTAGAGAATCTTGGCAATCCACATTTAAAACTTGCACCTGTTATACACATTGCTGGAACAAATGGTAAAGGATCTGCTTGTGCAATTTGTCGTGCTCTTTTGGAAAGTGCAGGCTATCGTGTTCATGTCTACAGCTCACCCCATCTTGTTCATTGGAATGAACGTTGCCGATTAGGCGAAAAAGGGGGGGGGCAACTTGTTACAGAGAACCAATTGGCTGAAACAATTCGTGAAATTATAAAAATCAATCGTCAAGAACCAATTACTATTTTTGAAATTTTTACAGCTGCCGCTTTTATGCTGTTTAGTACACATCTAGCTGATGTTGTAATTTTAGAAGTTGGGTTAGGAGGACGTTTTGATGCTACCAACGTGATTCAAAAGCCAGCTGTATCACTTATTATGCCCATTGATTATGATCATGAGATTTTTCTTGGAAACACAATTGCAGAAATCGCTTTTCAGAAAGGTGGCATTATCAAACCAGCAGTTCCTGTCATTATCGGTAAGCAAAACCACCAGGATACCCTTTGTATTTTAACATCTATTGCAGATAAAAATAAAGCACCTTACTCTCTGTTTGATCAAGATTATCAAAGTTATAGAGAACATGGGCGTATGGTCTTTCAACATAATCAAGGTCTCATGGATCTTCCACTTCCTAATCTCATTGGTGCTCATCAAATTGCCAATGCAGGCGCTTCTCTCGAAGCCATTTTTCAAGCGGGTTTTCAACTTTCAGAACAAGCCATAAGTCATGCTTTGAAAAATATTTATTGGCCCGCGCGGATGCAACATATTACTCATGGATCTTTAGTTGATAAACTCTCTCCCAATATTGATTTATGGTTGGATGGTGGTCACAATCCCGCTGCTGGAAAAGTTATTGCAGAGGAACTTACTCAATGGAGAAAAAAAACAAACCGTCCTCTTGTTATGATCGCTGGTATGCTTAACACTAAAGATGCTGTCGGTTATTTTCGCCCTCTCGCCAATCTCGTAGATAAGATCTATACAGTTCCATTAATAGACAACACTGCTGGTATTTGTCCAAAAAATTTAGCAGAATCCGCTCAAAAAGTAGGGCTCTTTGCCAGCCCCCAAGCCCATCTACAAGATACTCTAAAGAAAATTAATACAGAGCATAATAATGCAATTGTCCTTATTGGTGGGTCCCTTTACCTTGCCGGCGATATTTTACGTGACAATAAAACACCACCATGTTAGAAATTGATTATCCATAGAGCTTTGAAAGATAGATCTGTAATTATGCAACTTGATTGTGCACTTTATCAACATCCTAAACTTATTACTGTTTTTGGCGGCTCTGGTTTTGTAGGGCGGCATATCGTTGAAGCCTTAACAAAACGAGGTTATCGCGTTCGTATTGCCGTTCGTCATCCGCAAAAAGCTTATTACATGCTACAAATAGGAGAAGTGGGACAAACCCAAATGCTCAAAACTGATATCACGCACCGTGGTTCTGTTGCACGAGCCTTGCTTGGAGCAGAAGGAGCCGTGTTTCTTCCTGGTAGCTTAACACAAGCAAATCAAGCAAACTTTCAAAAAACACAAATTGACGGTATACAGAATGTTTCTGAATTAACAGCTGAAGCTGGTATACCGCTTCTTTATATGTCAACCCTTGTCGCAAATGAAAACGCTTCCTTTCTTTATGCACGTGTCAAATCGATGAGTGAGGAAATTGTTCAAGACGAGCATCCTCAAGCAATTATTATGCGCCCATCGGTTATCTTTGGTCCAGAAGATTGTTTCTTTAACAGCTTAGCAAACTTGTCTTGTTTTTTACCAATCATGCCTCTTTTTGGAGGAGGGCAAAGTAAATTGCAACCCGTATATGTTGGTGACGTTGCTGAATTTGTCGTGCGAGCTTTAGAAGAGCCGGTTCTTTCTGGAAAAAGTTATGATCTTGGTGGTCCTCAGATTATCACATTCCAAAATGCCCTTGAAAATATTTTAAAAATCATTCACCGTAAAAAAAGAGCTCTCTCTATGCCTCTTTCTGTCGGGCTATTGTGTGGAGGTGTTTTAGGAACTCTTGGTAAATTGCCCCTTGTACCAACACTTGTTACAAATAATCAGATACGTTTCCTACAAGTAGATAACATTGTTTCTCAAGAAGCGAGAGAAAATGGATATACTTTAGAAGGTGTAGGGATTACCCCCAAAGCAATGGTCGCTCTTTTGCCAAGTTATCTCTGGAGATTTCGTCCACAAGGTCAGTTTTCCAAAAATTTAATGGCCTAGCAAATATTCTTGCAAGGATGAAGCAAAAAACAAACAGTGATATTGATTTATAATCATTTATTTTTTTCTATTTAAAATTACAATGCTGAAGAGAATAAGTATTTTTTCATTTCGATTTCTTGCGTTCAGAATGCATAAAAATGTTTTTTTACATCTCATAAAAGAAAGCATTCTGTAGATTAAAATGGTGTGAAGACGAACCCAAGATACCTGTTTATGAACCATCTTGATGCGAGAATGCGGGCAAGATTGACATTAGGAAATATAATTATGATTTTGACTGATCATAATCAGTATAAGAATGGTTCTTCCTATGAATGTGCTTTTATTTACAGACAAAACATTGATTTATATTGATAATTTATCGTTTTGCCTATTGAATGAAACGCCCGAATATTGTAAGTTTTTCTCATTTCAATCTTGCTTATGTTGAATCAATCAAAACCTCTTACTTACATGTCACAAACGAGGCTGATGTATGGATAAAAAAGTTTAGAAAGGAATTAAAATGTCTCTATCATCTTAGATGCAAAGGCTATCGCAACATTGAGGCCGGTAAAGAGTATGATGGTGCCGGGTTGCTTCTTCACAAGCCCAAAAATGGTGCTGCTCAATGGATTTACCGATATACCATTTAGGGCGGCAACGTGAAAAGGGCTTGGTGCTTTAAGAGATGTTTCTTTAAAACAAGCCCATGAATGCACAAAACAATGGCGTTCTATTCTTCGTGAACGTAACCCTATTAGAAACCCCTTTATAGAACATAATAGAGCATGCGTTTTATGAGACCCTATTTTTTTAAATCGAATAAACATTATGTCATAAAAAATAGCTGTATTGGTATTATTCATATATGTTATTGTTTTTTAAGAAAATATAATCTTTTAACAGCCTTTCTTCTTACGCTTTCTTCCTTATAGCTTAAATACAGATAAATATTGCTAAATTTCGCTTACTCAAGACAATTTTCTTTAAATCCCTCTCAATTTTATCGGTAATATCATAATTGACTTTCTAAATGCGTCTTTTTGTATCAATTTATAGAAACTTGAAAAGGATTTTTCATATAAAGAAGTCGTGCTATTGGCTTGCATTTTTTTTTAATTTCTCTTACCGTCTTTTTGGACTTCTCCTATCCTCTAGGATAAAATAATTTTAAAGGAATAAAGAATGGCAACTCCAGATTATGTTGTCAAAGATATTGCGCTTGCTGCCTATGGGCGTAAAGAGCTTGATATTGCCGAAACAGAAATGCCTGGGTTAATGGCTTGTCGTAAAGAGTTTTCTTCCAGCCAACCTTTGCGCGGTGCACGTATTTCTGGTTCTTTGCACATGACCATTCAAACAGCTGTTTTAATTGAAACATTGAAAGCTCTTGGTGCTGATGTACGGTGGAGTTCTAGCAATATTTTTTCTACACAAGACCACGCAGCAGCAGCTATTGCAGCCACAGGGACGGCTGTTTTTGCTGTCAAGGGTGAAACGCTTGAAGAATATTGGACTTACATAGATGCTATCTTTCAATGGCCTGATGGCAATCCTTCAAGTCTTATTTTAGATGATGGAGCTGATGCTACAAACTATATTTTGATGGGATGCCTTGCAGAAGAAAATAACGATGTTCTCTCTCATCCAAAAACAGAAGAAGAAGAACTTTTTTTTAAACAAATTCAAAAACGTATGACTATCACACCAGGATTTTTCACACGCCAACGCACAGCAATTAAAGGTGTGAGTGAGGAAACGACAACAGGGGTACACCGTCTTCATCAATTACAAAAGCAAGGACTTTTGTCTTTTCCTGCTATTAATGTCAATGATAGTGTCACAAAATCAAAATTTGATAATAAATATGGGTGTAGAGAATCATTGGTGGATGGTATTCGACGCGCAACGGATGTAATGATAGCTGGCAAAACCGCTATTGTTTGTGGTTATGGCGATGTGGGTAAAGGTTCCGCAGCCGCTCTTTCTGGTGCTGGCGCACGCGTTAAAGTGACAGAAATTGACCCAATCTGTGCTCTTCAGGCAGCGATGGATGGCTATGAAGTTGTTTATTTAGATGATACCGCTGCGAATGCCGATATTATCATCACAACAACCGGCAATAAAGATATTGTTCGTTTAGACCATATGCGGCAAGTAAGAGATATGTGTATCCTTGGAAATATTGGTCATTTTGATAATGAAATCCAAGTAGCAGCCCTTAGAAACTTGCCATGGACGAATATTAAACCTCAAGTTGATATGATCACCTTTCCTGATGGAAAACGTATTATTTTGCTCTCTGAAGGGCGCTTACTTAATCTTGGTAATGCGACAGGACATCCCTCTTTTGTCATGTCAGCTTCATTTACCAACCAAGTTTTAGCGCAAATTGAACTCTTTAACCATGGAGCATACTACAAAAATGAAGTGGCTGTTTTGCCTAAACACCTCGATGAGAAAGTTGCACGGCTTCATCTTGATCGGTTAGGAATAAAATTAACCGTTTTAACAAAAGAACAAGCTGCATATATTGGAGTTACACCACAAGGACCTTATAAACCAGATCATTATCGTTACTAAAATGTTTCCTTGGGTTAAAAAAAAGGAAAAAGTGCCGTGCTCCGCTTTGGTGATTCTACCCCCAAAGAGAAAGCTTACAAAATGATCCGAATCTGTACGCATACTTTTTGTCTTTTTGTCCTTTTTTTCCTGACAGACGTTGTTGCACAATCATCGAAAATCCATTTACCATTTGCATTCACTTTACCAGAGGGACCATGGCTTTTTTTAGCATTGTGTGGAGGGATTTCTTGTGCTTCACTTCTCACATGTATAGCAGTTATTATGCGTGTGAAAAAAGCTTCACAAAAGCCTCTACAGGCTCTTCAAGTAGATTTTTCTGAAAAACTTAAATATTATGAATGGCTCCTAGAAGAAACAGGGCAATTGCTTCTTATTTGGGAAAATCCAACGGTTTTTCCTCGTATGGTTGGTAATATTCCCACATTACAAAAAGCGGGAATTGTGCAGCAAGATTTTCAGCATTTTGAGCTTTGGCTTGAAGAAAATTCTTTGCGAGAACTTAACTATGCATTAACGCAATTGCGTTGCAAGTCTCATCCTTTTGAGCTTTCTGTTACTACCAAAAACAATGTTTTGTTACAGGTAACAGGAGTCATCGCTGGAACAGTAGCCATTGCACGTTTTCAAGACATCTCAACACAGCAGAGTGAAAATGCCCATTTACAGAAAGATATCGCTAAAATCCTTATTGAACTAAGAATGCAGCGCAATCTGCTTGATTGTATTCAAGAACCCGTATGGATACGCGATTGTGAAGGAAAGGTTTGTTTTGTTAATCGCGCCTTTAGGGAAATAACAGGTTTTCGAGAAGGTAGTCATGAAGTCGATGATCTTTTCAATGAAACAACACAACGCAAAACAGATGAGACAGAAACGATTTTTCAAGAGCATGTTCATACAGTTATTGATGGAGAACGCCACTGTTTTCACCTCACACGAATTACGACAGCCGAAGGAATGGCAGCTTTTGCCCATGATGACAGCACATATGAAAATCTCGCCAATGAACTAAAACGTGTACAGAAAAATCATTGTGAAACACTTGATAAAATTTCAACAGCAGTGGCTGTTTTCGATATCAATCAGAAATTAAAATTTTGCAACCAAGCTTTTAAAATTTTATGGCCATTGGAGAGCACGTTTTTAGAAAGTGAACCGAACCATACACTGCTACTTGAACGTTTGCGTGAAAAAGGTCTCCTTGCTGAACATCCTGATTGGCGAACATGGAAAGAAGAACTTTTTAAAGCCTATCAACAAACGGAATCGAATCAACAAATTTGGAATCTTCCAGATGGACGTACAGTACGTGTTATTTCTAGTCCTCATCCACAAGGGGGTGTCACTTGGCTTTATGAAAACCTTACAGAAAAAATAGATCTTGAACGGCGTTATAATACGCTCATTAAAATACAGGGGGAAACCCTTGATAAACTTTCAGAAGGTGTGGTGGTTTTTGGTACCGATGGACGTCTTCGTTTATCGAATCCTGCTTTATCAAAATTATGGTCTCTTTCCTATAATTTATTGGTGGAAGGTACCCATATTACGCAATTACAAAGCCATTGTGCTCCCTTAACCATGGGAAAAGAATGGGACCAATTTACCAAATTTATTACAGGTTTTGATGAAAAACGCGACACCTGTTCAGGACGTATGGATCTTATAAATGGAATGATTATTGATTATACATTGGTCCCGCTTCCCAATGGGCAGACGATGGTGACCTTCGTGAATGTTACAGACAGTGTTCATATCGCGCGCGCTCTTCAAGAAAAAAATGAAGCTTTAGAAAGTGCTGATCGTTTGCGTAATGAATTCGTTCAACATGTTTCCTATGAACTGCGGACGCCCCTTACCAATATTATTGGATTTTCTGATATCTTACGTGATCAAATTTTCGGCTCTGTCAACGAACGTCAAAAAGAATATCTTGGACATATTCATTCCGAATCAGGCACACTTTTGAATATTGTTAACGATATCCTTGATCTTGCAACCCTTGATGCTGGTATCATGGAGCTAGATATACAACCCGTTAATATTGCCGATGCTATGGTGCAAGCCGTAACACGTGTGGAAGAGCGTGTTAATGGGCGTTATATTGTGCTTTCACAACAAATTTCCCCATCCTTAAATCTTATCTACGCTGATGCAACACGTTTGCATCAAATCTTTGTTAATGTCCTCAGTAATGCCATTAATTTTGCAACAGAAGCAAGCACGATTGAGTTTTGTGCCGACCAACAAGATGATAATATTGTCTTTAGTGTTCATAATGAAGGATCTGATATTCCAAAAGATGTTCTGGACCGTATTTTTAAACGCTTTTCCGCCCATTCACATCATGGTGGACGTGCTGGAGCAGGTCTTGGTTTATCCCTTGTTAAAAGCTTTGTTGAACTCCACGGTGGACATGTTGAAATTCTTACCGGTGCTGGACAAGGAACAACGGTTAAATGTTTTTTCCCGATTTCCAAAGGAGATAAAGTGCTTTAATCTCGTTCTCTCTTATTAAAAAATTTTGTACATCCATTTCACGGAACGGTTTATGAATTTTAGTTTTTTTCTTGAAAATGAAGAAGCAACGAAGCTTTTTGCGCAAGATCTAGCCCTCGCCTTAAAATCAGGTGACCTTGTAACACTACAAGGTGATCTTGGTACAGGAAAATCAACCATCGCACGGACAATCATTCACACCCTTGCTAACGATAATACGCTGGATGTACCAAGCCCTACTTTCACTCTTGTTCAAAGCTATCAACTACCACAGTTTGACATTATTCATGCTGATCTTTATCGCCTTTCTATACCAGAAGAAATTGATGAATTAGGACTTTATGAAGCACATGAGAAAAATATTCTACTTATTGAATGGCCAGAAAAAAGTGAAGATCTTTTAGGACAAGCGACCTTTGCTCTCACTTTACAATATAAAGACCATGGGCGTTATGTGTCCCTTACATCAGCACAATATGCTACTGAACGTCTCCAGAAATCTTTTGCTATTCGTACATTTTTAAAAAACCATAATCGCGGTCATGTTCATCGTCACTTTTTGGCTCATGATGCCTCCACCCGCACCTATGAACTTCTCAAGGATGGGAATCATCAAGAAATCCTCATGGATGCACAAACGATGCAGAAGAAACAAAACGCAGATCTCTCTTATGCAACAATGGCATATCTTGCACAGGACATTCGTCAATTTGTTGGCATTAACCAGCTTATTTTAGACAACGGATTTTCTGCCCCTCATATCTTTGTCGAAGACTTTGAAAAAGGCCTTTTGATTTTAGAAGATTTCGGCCGTGAAGGGCTCTTAGATAAAAATGCTCATCCTATAGAAGAGCGTTACATTGCTTGTAGCCAATTGCTGGCTTCCTTTCATCAAAAATTGTGGCCTTCACAAAAGCAATTTGCAACATTTTTGCTTCAAATTCCCTCCTATGATTGCCAAGCATTACAATCAGAGCTCTCCTTATTGCTTGATTGGTATTTGCCTTTTCAAACACAAAAGAGCGTAGATCAAGAACAGCGTAAAGCCTTTTTTAGCTGTTGGCAACCCTATCTCGATAGGTTGATCCAAGGAGAAAATACTTTTGTTATGCGTGATTATCATTCCCCCAATATTCTTTGGCGTATGCATCAGGAAGGAATGGCTCGTATTGGTCTTCTTGATTTTCAAGACGGTTTAAAAGGTCCAACAGCCTATGATCTTGTTTCTTTAGCACAAGATGCTCGCACATTTATTTCTCCAACACTTGAGACAAAAATTCTCGATGCTTATTGTCATGCACGCCATAAAACAGCACGCTCTTTTGATGAAAAGGAATTGCGTACGCTTTATGCAATTGCAGGCGCTCAACGGACTTCAAAAATTCTAGGAATTTTCATACGTCTTCACCAACAAGATGGAAAATCATCTTATCTTAAGTATCTTCCCCATATACAAGATTATCTTGCTCGCAATCTTTCACATCCAATGCTTGCACCTTTACAAAGATTTTATCAAGACGCAGGACTTCTTTTAAAAGCACAATAAAATCTCATACCTTTAATCCTTGGATACTCTTCGTCTCATTAAAGTATTTTTGCTAAAAAATGTGAAAATAAAGAGATTTTCATGACCCTTTTTTCCAAACCTTTGATGAAAAGAAACAGAGATTATCTGGAAAGTTAACTGTTTAACCTCAGTTGAAACATTCACTGTACAAATTTCGCTTTTTAGTTTCTCTCTTCATGAAAATTGTATACAGTAGAGAGAACATAAATCATTCATAATATGAAACATTTCTACGCATTCCAAACGAGATTACATGACCTATAAACCACGAGTCTTTTCTATTTCTCCGGGAACTGCTTTTCTACCGCATTTTGTTGATGCCCTGCTCTCTGGTGCTCTTATTGAGAGTTTTGCACCAAATGGTGATATCCAAATAGCTCTTACCGATACCCTTATTTATGTGCCAACACGCCGTGCTGCCCGCGCTTTACGTACCGCCTTCGTTGAAAGAAGTGGCACAAAATCAACCTTCTTGCCAACTATTCGTCCGTTAGGAGATCTGGATGAAGAAGGTTTCCTTTTTCTGGAAAACCATACCAAGACCTTGAATCCCCCCATTGGTAATACCGAACGTCTTTTGCTTTTAGCACGCCTTATTCGTCCTTGGCGTGAAAATTTGCCGGCACATTTGCGTGCCATGTTTGGAACAGAAGATGTGCTTATTCCCACTCATACTGCCGATGCAATTTGGCTTGCTCAAGATTTAGCAAACTTAATGGATGAAATCGAAACAGAAGCTGCCGATTGGTCAAAACTTAAAGAAATTGCACCCGATATGATCGCTGAATGGTGGCAAATAACTCTCGATTTTCTCACTATTGTTACAGAAAATTGGCCAAAAGTTTTACAAGAAAGACAACGGAGTAATCCAGCAGAATGGCGCAATCAAGCACTCAAAATACATGCTGAGGCTTTATGCCATACAAAACCTGATAAGCCTATCCTAGCAGCTGGTATATCCGGTTCTATTCCCGCAGTTTCTGCGCTTTTAAAAGTGATTGCCTCTCACCCCAAAGGAGCCGTTGTTCTTCCTGGACTTGATCTTCATATGGATGAAGAACAATGGGAAGCACTAGGCGTAATCCATAAAGAAAAAACAAATTGTGATGTTGTTGATCATACGAGGAATGCTTTTAGTCATCCTCAATATCATTTAAAAAAACTTCTCTCTCTCATGAAATGTCAACGTATTGATGTTCGCGAAATTGGTCAACAAAGTGCAACACAGAAAAGGCGTATGGCTCTTTTATCAGAAGCATTTCGACCAGCCTCTACAACAGACCACTGGGTAAAAATTATCCGCGATGATTATGAACAACTTTGTGCTGGCTGGTCATTTATTGAAGCTATCAACGAGCGTGAAGAAGCTCTGACCATCGCTGTTGCCTTACGCAATGCTATTGAAGAACCTCAAAAAACAGCTGCTCTTATCACAAATGACCGTAATTTAGCACGCCGTGTCGCCGCTGAATTACAACGTTTTGGAATTGAAGCAAATGATTCAGGTGGTCTTCCACTTGCACAAACGTTGCCTTCAACCTTGTTACGGCTTCTTTTAGAAAATATATTTCAACCTCATGATCCAATTGCTCTTCTTTCGCTTCTCAAACATCCTCTCACAATGCTCGGACAAAACCGGCATCGTTTACGTGAAATGGCTGAAAATTTTGAACTGTTTGTTCTTCGAGAAAATACAAGCCGTATTAATCTTTGTGAATGCGATCAATTTCTCGAAAAATGGATAGAAATACATTTCGGTAATCCTTCTGAAACTGATGTTCTAGATCAACAAAAGTGTGAAGAAGCACGGTTTCTTTGTCATCTTTTGGTCAAAGCTGTCGAGCCATTAGCATCTCTCATAAAACAAGAGAAGGAATACACACTTCATGAAGTTGCAATAGCAACCGTTGAAGTTTTTGAAAATTTTGGACGTGATGAAAACAATTCTCTTGTATCTCTTTATCAACATGAAGCAGGACAAGCTTTAGTAACTTTTTTGCGTGAATTGGTTAGTGATCAATCAGAATTAAAATTTTCTCTTTGCGAATGGCCTGCCATGTTTTCCGCTCTGATAGCGCCCCGTTCTGTCACCCCTTCTCCCGGAGGACATCCACGTTTATTCATTTGGGGCACTTTGGAATCACGCTTGCAAACGGTTGATACTGTGGTCATTGGTGGTCTTAATGAAGGATCATGGCCGATTACAACCCGCAATGATGCGTTTTTATCACGACAGATGAAAATGATGTTAACACTTGAACCACCAGAAAAGCGTATTGGCCTTTCTGCCCATGATTTTCAATGGGCTATGGGAATGAATAAGGTAGTGATGAGCAGAGCACTAAGGGTTAATCATGCTCCTTCCCTTCCTTCACGCTGGTTACAACGCTTGGAAACAGTTATAGGAAAACAGGTTTGGCAACAAATCCGTGCACGAGGAGAAATATTGCTTCATTGGGCGAAAATGCTTGATAACACTAATATGAACGCCTGTGCAGAACGCCCTTGTCCTGTCCCCCCTCTTGATATGCGTCCACGTCATTTTTCAATCACTGAAATTGCAACATTGCGGTATGATCCTTATGCAATTTATGCCAAAAAAATCTTGCATCTCAAACCGCTTAAAGCCCTCATCAACGCTCCTAGTGCTGCTGAACGTGGAATACTTTATCACGCTATTCTTGCTGCCTTTTGTACAAAAATAAAAAATCCCAATGCTACAAATGCACTGGACGCACTTCTCAATATCGGACGTAATGAATTCGATAAATTGAATTTGCCTGCCGATATTGAAACAATCTGGTGGAATAATTTTAAAAATCTTGCGCCATTTTTACTCCAATGGGAACAAAGTTTAGGGCCTCGAAAGCGATATATAGAAGTGGTCTCACAAAAAATACCGATAGGAACAACAGGTGTAACGCTTTCAGGGCGTGCGGATCGTATTGACGTATTGCCAAATAAAATGGTTGAAATTGTTGATTTTAAAACCAGCACACCTCCCTCATCAAAACAAGTTCGTGATTTATTTTTTCCACAATTGGCATTGGAAATAGCTTTGCTTATGCGAGGTGCCTTTACAGATTTTCAAGATCTTATTCCTGTCAATTTATTTTATATTGCTCTCAATAAAAAAGGAAAAATTACTCCTCAATCAATTTTTTCAGAAAAAGAGCACCAAAGTATCATTAGTCTCGGTGAAAAAGCATGGCAACAGCTTATGGCATTAATGGAATATTATAACAATCCACAACAAGGCTATCTTTCACACGCAGTTCCTTTAAAAAAACAATATGAAGGTGATTATGATCATTTGGCACGGTTATGGGAATGGTCAAGTGGACTTCAGAAAGCAGATCAATCATGACTCTTTTTTCTATCCCTGAAGCAGCCCTTGAAGCACAAAAAACGGCAACACATCCGACAAAAAATGTATGGGTTTCTGCAAATGCAGGCTCTGGAAAAACCCACGTTTTAACCGAACGTGTTATTCGTTTGCTCTTAAATGGTACTCCTCCAGCACGTATCTTATGCCTTACTTATACGAGAGCTGCCGCCGCTGTTATGCAATCGCGGATTTTTCGTATACTTTCCAGTTGGAATGAACTTGATGATGCACAGCTTCAAAAAACCTTATCAAAGCTCGAAAATAAACCCATCAATGCACAAAAATTAACCTATGCACGTCAACTCTTTGCTCGTGCCCTCGAAACACCGGGGGGGTTAAAAATTCAAACTATTCACGCATTTTGTGAATCTCTCTTGCATCACTTTATGTTAGAAGCCAATATTGCTGGACATTTTGAACTCATCGATGATGTCAACCGCAGAAAATTATTACAAGAATCTCGTCGTCTGCTTTTGCAGCATAAAGATGCGCAATCCGCTTTAAAACGCCTCCTTCAAGTTATTAGCGAGCACACTTTTAATCAATTGCTGGATGAAGCAATCGCAAAACAACATAAATTGTCTGTTTTTTTATCTTCACTTCTATCTGAAAACGCAGAAGAAAAATTACATGCGTTGTTTAACTTAGCGCCCGATGAAACCAAACAACAATTGCTGGAAAAAATTCAACAAACTGCTCGTCTTCCTCTTTATGCTCTTACGCATTGTCAAACTTATGGTAATAAAAGTACCAAGGAGACAATTGAAATACTTTCCCAATTAAAAACCACTTGTGATGAGACAACCATCATCGATATTATTACAAATGTTTATTTTAAAAAGAACGGTGACCCCCGTAATTTTTCACCTCTCTCTTCTAAAAAATCAGATGAAATTTGGCCTTTTATTCAACAAATGATTGAAGACAAACAAAGCAAGCTTTCTGTTCTTTTAGAAAAATATCAATGTGCAAAAGTTCTCACACTCAACAGGGCTGCTTTTCAACTTTGTGCACTTTACCTTAAAATTTATGCGAATTTAAAAAAAGCCAATGGCCTGTTAGATTTTGATGACCTCATTGAACGAACACTCCATCTATTGCAACGTAAAGGTGCAAGCCAATGGGTGCATTATAAACTTGATAGTGGTCTTGATCATATTTTACTTGATGAAGCACAAGATACCAACCCTGAACAATGGCAAATTGTTCAACTTCTCGCGCAGGAATTTTTCACAGGCCATAGTCAACGCACAAATATACGTACTCTTTTTGCCGTTGGAGATGAAAAGCAATCCATTTATTCTTTTCAAGGTGCTGCTCCAGAAAATTTTGCGGCAAATGGACGAATAATTCAAAAAAAAGTGCAGCAAGCAAAACAGAAATTTGAAAAAATACAACTAAACTATTCTTTCCGCTCTACAGTTGATGTGCTTAAAAGTGTCGATCTTGTCTTTGAAACACCAGAAAATTACAAAGGACTTTCTGCAGAAAACACAAAAACGGTGCATGAAGCTATTCGTGTTCATAGTCCAGGTGAAGTTGTTTTATGGGATGCTCTTTCCAAAGAAACGCATAAATTTCCTAATGATTGGCATATAACTGTTGATCATTTAGATACGCCGGCAATACGTTTGGCGGAAAAAATTGCTGAAACCATTGCAAGCTGGTTGAATAAAGGAGAAATGCTGCCCGCAAAAGGGCGCTTAATGCGTGCAAGTGATATCATGGTTTTGGTTCGTAAGCGTGATGAATTTGTCTCTGCGCTTTCTCGTGCACTTAAAAAGCGCAATATTCCCGTAGCAGGCGCTGATCGTTTACAGCTTACCAATCATATTAGTATACGTGATTTAATGGCACTTGCGCGTTTTGTTTTGCAACCAAAAGATGATTTATCTCTTGCTTGTGTTTTAAAAAGCCCTCTTTTTTCGCTTAGCGAAGAAGAACTTTATCAAATTGCAGCACACCGTACAGGCTCCCTTTGGCAGAGCCTTTGTATACATGCATCATCGCATCTTTCTTTTAAAGATGCTTTTGAAAAATTGAGTAAATACCGTACTTTCGTGGATAAAATACCGGTTTTTGAATTCTATAGCCATGTTCTCAACGATGATAAAGGACGACAAAAAATCCTCTCTCGTTTAGGATCAGAAGCAAATGACATCCTCGATGCTTTTATGGATTATACACTCACTATTCAAAAAACCGGATTGCCAGGGTTACAAGCTTTTTTGGAAACACTCAGTGTCAGTGAACCAGAAATTAAACGCGAATTTGATCAAAATCATGAAGAAATTCGTATTATGACTGTTCACGCTGCTAAAGGATTGGAAGCTGCGGTTGTTTTTCTCGTCGACCCTGGAAGCGCCATTTGGCATCCTCAACATGCACCACACCTTCTGAAAATCTCTTCAAACAATACACAACTGAGCGATCAACAAGCTTTTATCTGGCATCCTAACGCGGAGTTTAACATAAAACCCTCTGAAAAAGCACTTTCGTATTTAAAAGAGCGTGCAGAAGAAGAATATAAACGTCTGCTTTATGTAGGAATGACACGTGCTGAAGATCGATTATTTGTTTGTGGTTATAAAAATGAAAAAGCCGCCTCTGGTACATGGCTACAATTGGTAACAAAAGCGCTCAAACCACACGCAGTGCCAATAAAAGGTCCTGCTGAAGATATTGCAGCTTGGCGCTATTGTATAACGCCCGCTTCTCACGCCATAATCAATCAAGAAGGACTTCATGCGAATAACCAAACGCTTCCACCTTTACCCGATTTTTTCTTCCATAAAGTCCCAGCAGAACCAGCTCTACCAAAACCATTAAGACCCTCCGTTGCGAGTCTTTCCATTGAGGCTGATAATGAGGTTTTTTCCAATACAAAGCAATATAGTCTTTCACCTGTTTTAGGAGAAAAAAATACCAATAAAGCTTTTTACATTGAATATGGTCATATTGTTCACAAACTGCTGCAATATCTACCCAATTTCCCCCTGAAAAAACGTCGCGATTATGCCCAACACTATCTCAATACCAAAGCCTCTCATTGGCATGAAGCCCAAAAAGAAAAAGCCCTTCATCACGTTTGGCAAATTTTAGAGCACTCCTACCTCAAATCCCTCTTTTCTGCCGATTCACGCGCTGAAGTCCCCTTAATGGGTATTGTAAAAATTCGTGGAAAAGAACAAGCAATTTCCGGTCAAATTGACCGTTTATACATCACACAAGACAGTATTATTTTTGCTGATTTTAAAACTGGAACTCCGCCAGAAGATGAATCCGCCATTGCCTCACACTATTTATTACAAATGGCTCTTTATCGAAAATTGTTGCAAACTATTCATCCCGAAAAAGAGATTCAAGCTCTTCTTGTCTACAGCAAAGAAGTGAAAATTTTTAAACTTCCTCCGGAAAAACTTGAGGCGCTTCTTGATGAAATTGCTTTATAAACGGAAAAAACCTTTTTTTACAAAGACCTCTATTATTTATCTTTGCAATATAACTTGATATGAAGCGTTATCGTACCAATCTATAGAAGTGAATATAAAGGATAAATTAATGACATGTGTAAAAGTTGATAAGAGCAATTTCGAAAGTGAAGTTTTGACCTCCTCTACCCCTGTTGTGGTTGATTTCTGGGCAGAGTGGTGTGGTCCTTGCAAAATGATTGCTCCGATTTTAGATGAAATTGCAATGGAAATGCAAAACCAAGTTAAAATTGCTAAAGTCAATATCGATGAAAATCCCGAATTGGCTACTCAATATGGAGTGCGTTCAATTCCCACCTTACTGATGTTAAAGAATGGAAAAGTTTCATCAAATATGGTTGGAGCCGCTTCTAAGGGGCGTGTTTCTGAATGGATCAAAGATGGTCTTCGTTAAAATCTATCTATGATGGCTTTCCTAAAAAGGAGAGAGACTAGAGCTCTCCTTTTGTTTGATTTTTTTTAAGAAAATTTTTTTCTTGCAAAAAACACCCATCAGGAAATTGTTCTTTTATTCAGAGCGGACTTGATAATCCTTAAAAGCTGTAAATTTTACATTCGGCGCTCGTTCTGCTTCATACTTCAATGAAAAATGGTTTTCTGCTAAAAAAACTGGATCACCTTCTAGGTCATACGCAATAGCAGAATGGTGATTGTTAAGAAATTTTTGCAATTCATCTTTGCTCTGTGCTGAAATCCAACGGCATATATTGAAGCGTGCAGATTCAAAACCCACTGGCAAGCCATATTCTACCTTCAATCGTTCTTTTAAAACATCAATTTGCAAAGCACCAATCACACCAATGAGAGAAGGTGACCCATCATCAGGGATAAATAATTGTACAACCCCCTCTTCAGCCATTTGTTGTAAGGCTTCTTTGAGTTTTTTTGCTTTCATTGGATCACCCAAACAAACACGACGTAAAATTTCTGGTGCAAAATTGGGCACACCTTTAAAGAGAATATCTTCTCCTTCCGTTAAGGTATCACCAATCCGCAACGTTCCATGATTGGGAATGCCTACAATATCACCAGCATAAGCTTGATCAGCAATTTGCCGCGAGCGCGCAAAGAAAAATTGTGGAGCAGAAAGTGTGATTGGTTTTCCGGTTCTTACTAATTTTGTCTTCATACCACGTTCAAGTGTTCCCGAACATACCCGAAAAAATGCAATACGATCGCGGTGATTAGGGTCCATATTCGCTTGAATCTTAAAAATAAACCCTGTCATTTTAGATTCAGTTGCTATGATATTGCGTTGATCTGCAACCTGATCTCGAGGACTTGGACCAAAATCAGTAAGCGCATTGATCAAATCACGAACACCAAAATTTCGTAAAGCCGAACCAAAATAAACCGGTGTCATATGTCCTTCACAAAAAGCCTGAAGATCAAAATTTTTACAGGCACTTCGCGCAAGTTCGACCCCTTCAATAAAAGACAAACGTTGGTTTTCAGGAAGCAAACTTGCAACCTCATCTGATCCAGAAACCGTCTGTTGCATCACCTCACTATCTTTTTGACGAAAACGATTATGATGAAAATCAAATGTTCCAACGAAATCTCTACCCGTACCAATCGGCCAAGTTATTGGCGCGGTATCAAGTGCGAGTTTTTCTTCAATTTCATCTAACAGTTCTATAGGATCACGCGCTTCACGATCCATTTTGTTAATAAAAGTAATGATAGGAATATCGCGCATCCGACACACCTCAAATAATTTCAGTGTCCTAGGCTCAATTCCCCGCGCACCATCTAGCACCATGATAGCACTATCAACAGCCGTAAGCGTGCGATAGGTATCATCAGCGAAATCCTCATGCCCTGGAGTATCTAACAAATTAAAGATATGATCTTCATATTCAAACGTCATCACTGATGTCACAACGGAAATACCGCGATCCCGCTCTATATTCATCCAATCAGAACGAGTTTGAATACGATCTTTTTTCGCTTTCACTTCACCAGCAAGTTGAATAGCTCCACCAAATAATAACAGCTTCTCTGTTAGCGTTGTTTTTCCCGCATCTGGATGAGCGATAATCGCAAAGGTGCGACGCCGCTTTACTTCTTGCACTCTCTTTTCCATTATTCCCCCGCAGATCGTGCAAGCGCTTCAGCAATTAATGCACGCATTTCCTTAATCCCATATAAGGCAATAAAGGATCCCCATCGTGGTCCTCGTTCTTGCCCTAATAAAACTTCATAGAGCATTTGAAAAAAGACATTTGAAACACCCGGCCCCCCCTCAGGACTTTTTTTACTATAATCTTGATAGCGCTCCGTTAAACGTGCAACATCAAGAAGCGCATTTTGAAGCATGTTTCCATCAGAATTTTCAGGCAAACTGGCTAATTTTGCATCTATTTGTGCTAATATTGTTCGTTCACTGTCATCTGGTGTTCGAAATTTTTTGTTTGGTTTGACAAAAAGTTCAAAATATTTAATGGCAAATTGCACTAACTGATCAAGTTCCGGATAAGTTCGTGCATTTGCACCATTAGCATAACGAGAAATAAAGCCCCAAAGAACCTCTTTATTCTCAGCATTTGAAGCGCTTACCAAATTCAGGAGCATGGCAAAGGATACAGGCAAATCAACCTGCGGAGGAAAACCATTATGAATATGCCATACAGGATTATTAAGCCGTTCTTGCCATCCTTGACGATCATAAGCTGAAAGATGTGCATAATATTCATCAACGGCTTTTGGAATGATATCAAAATAAAGTCGTTTGGCTGTTTTGGGCTTTGAAAACATATAAAGCCCGAGACTCTCCGTTGGTGCATAGGTTAACCATTCATCAATGGTTAAACCATTTCCTTTGGATTTAGAAATTTTTTGCCCCTTATCATCCAAAAAGAGCTCATAGTTAAAGCCTTCTGGTGGATTTCCACCAAGCACTTTGCAAATTTTAGAAGAGAGATTGATAGAATCAATTAGATCTTTTCCCGCCATTTCATAATCAACACCAAGCGCTTTCCAACGCATTGCCCAATCTACTTTCCACTGGCATTTGACTTTTCCCCCTGTCACTTCCGTTTCAATGGTTTCTCCTGTTTCAGGCTCAATGTAAGTAACAGTGCCTTTTTCAACATTACGAGCAATCATCGGCACCTGTAATACTTTTCCAGAAAAGGGAGAAATGGGTAAAAAGAGTGAATAGGTCGCGCGTCGTTCTTCACCTAACGTTGGCAAAACAATTGCCATCACCTTATCATAACAGGCAAGTATCTTTAAAAGTGTTTCATCAAAACGACCGGAACTATAATAATCTGTGGCACTGGCAAATTCATAATCAAAACCAAAACGATCAAGAAAAGCACGTAAACGCGCATTATTTGCCGCCCCAAAAGAGGGGTAAATATCCCCAAAAGGATCTGGTATACAACTGAGCGGTCGACCAAGATAATTTTCCATCTTCTCGCGATCAGGCACATTATCAGGAACTTTGCGTAAACCATCCATATCATCAGAAAAACAAAGCAGTTTTGTTTGAACTTGATTCTCTGTAAGAATATGAAAAGCATGACGCACCATGGTTGTACGTGCGACTTCTCCAAAGGTGCCAATATGCGGTAAACCAGAAGGACCATAACCTGTTTCAAATATTACACTTTTTGGGTAACCTGTTTTTTCATACCGTTTGATAATTTTGCGTGCTTCTTCAAACGGCCAAGCTTTCGATTGAACCGCCGCATCTCTTAATTCTGGCGTAAGGTTAAGGGCATCAGAATGGTCACGCATCATTATCTTTATCCTAATCTTTATCCTAAAATGAAATTCTTGAATGGCTTTGTGTATGGTTATTGCATTTATTCGTCAATAATAGCGCGCAAAAAGCAGCTAAAAATCTTTTCATGGCGCTTTTGCTATGGCTAAAATCCTCTCTATTCTTTCCATTGTCTTCCCCTTTTGTTTCGTTGTTAACGAAGTATAAGTATCATGAAACGTCATTTTCTTCTTTTGATTCTTGGTATTTTCATTGCTATGATTCTAGAGTTCTCCTATTACACGCATCCGAAAAAAATCCTCTAGAATTAAATTAAAAAGAAGATAAAGAGCCTACACACCAATACCAACGAATGAGAAAAAAACATAAAATTAAACATTCTACAAAGAAAACACCTTCTTATTATATTTTAAGGGTTATTTTATAGAATTGTTTATTTATATTCTCACGAACGCGCTGCCAATATACGCAAACGCAGGGCATTTAATTTAATAAAGCCTGTAGCGTCTTGTTGATCATAGGCACCTTCATCATCCTCAAAAGTTACCAATTTATCTGAGTAAAGCGACTTATTGCTTTGACGTCCCTCAACAATGACATTCCCCTTATAAAGCTTTAATGTAACTTCACCCTCAACATTTTCTTGGGATAAATCAATCGCAGCCTGCAACATTTTCCGTTCAGGTGAAAACCAAAAGCCATAATAAATGAGTTCTGCATAACGCGGCATTAACTCATCTTTCAAATGTACTGCCCCCCGATCTAATGTTAAAGATTCTATTGCACGATGAGCCGTTAAGAGGATAGTTCCTCCTGGCGTCTCATAAATGCCTCGCGATTTCATGCCAACAAAACGATTTTCTACCAAATCTAACCGACCGATACCGTTGTCTCGTCCATAACGATTCAATTCAGAAAGTAAATTTGCAGGAGATAAATTTTCCCCATTTATTGAAATGGCATCACCTTTCTTAAAGCCAATTGTGATTCTGGTAGCTTTATCTGGAGCAGATTCTGGCGAAAGAGTCCGCATATGCACATATTCAGGAGCAGGAAGTGCTGGATCTTCCAACACTTTTCCTTCTGATGAAGAATGCAATAAATTTGCATCCACGGAAAAAGGTGCTTCGCCTTGTTTATCTTTCTCTACTGGAATTTGATGTGCATGCGCAAAATCAAGCAAATCTGTTCGACTTTTAAAAGACCAATCACGCCACGGAGCAATAATTTTGATATCAGAGTTAAGTGCATAAGCAGAAAGCTCAAAGCGTACTTGATCATTGCCTTTTCCTGTAGCTCCATGGGCAATTGCATCTGCTCCTGTTTCTCTGGCAATTTCAATAAGGCGTTTTGCAATAAGCGGACGGGCTATTGATGTCCCCAAAAGGTAGGTTCCTTCATAAACTGCATTCGCTCGAAACATCGGAAAGACAAAATCACGCACAAATTCTTCGCGCAAATCTTCAATATAGATTTCTTTAACACCAAGCATCTCAGCTTTACGGCGAGCAATTGCTAACTCTTCCCCCTGCCCTAAATCAGCTGTAAAAGTTACAACTTCCGCACCTAATTCACTTTGTAACCATTTAAGAATAATCGACGTATCCAACCCCCCTGAATAAGCCAAAACAACTTTCTTTACGTTTTGCCATTTTTTCATTTTAAAGCTCTATATGGTTTGCTTTCTTTGTTTGTACTTAGAAAGTACAATAATATAAGCAGTATAAAATAAATTCTCTTTAAGCAACATTAAAAAGACGCAAAAAAATGTAAGTGCGTGGATCCTTATCAGAACGCAAATAGTGAAAACCGCTTACAAACAAGTGGAGATTTACGTGTCACTTCTACCGGAGTGGTCTATTGTTGTACAATTTGCTTTAGCATCGTTGATTTTAGCACTTATTCCAGAGCCTGATATCATGCTGTCAATAGGACGTACCATTGCTTAAAGCAAAAAAGCTGAGATTATGTGCGCTTTCGGAAGTGCGACAGGTTTTGCTATTCAGGTAACAACTGTAGTACTTGGTTTATCATCGCTTATTTTTACTTTACCACGCGCTTTTTTCTCCTTAGAATTGCTGGGGCTTCTTATCTTTTATATGGCTTTCCTTGCAAGCATTATATAAAAATTCGACATTTTCTTCTAAACAGACGTCTCAGAAACGTCAAAGCCTTAAAAGCCTTTATTTTGCCGATATTGGAATTAACCTTTTAAATCATAAAGTTATTCTTTTTAATGTAACTTTCTTGCCACAATTTATTCATGCTAACGATCCCATGGCTACACAGAAATTACTTATTTTAGGGCTTTCTTATATCCCTATTTCTTTACCAATTATGATTTCCATAGTTTTTATGGCTCATAAACTTACTCAAAATCTTAAAAAAATTCCTCTTGTTTGCGCTTCTTAGATTGGCTCATGGCTAGTGTTTTTACCAGTTTTGCTTTACGTCTTTTCATTACCCAAGATTAAAATTATTTATTGCCAACTGCATCTTCAAATTTTAAACGTTCAGATTTTCGTAAACGCTCTGAAACTGATTTAAGTTGACCACATGCGGCTAAAATGTCGCGTCCACGCGGCACCCGAATAGGTGAAGCATAGCCTGCTTTATTAACCACATCAGCAAAACGTTCAATTTGTTCCCAATCAGAACATTGATAATTGCTTCCAGGCCATGGATTAAAGGGTATCAAGTTAATCTTAGCAGGAATCCCTTTTAATAATTGAATCAAGCGCTTCGCATCATCCAAACTATCATTGATATCTTTTAACATAACATATTCAAATGTAATGCGCTTGGCATTAGAAAGGCCAGGATAATTTCGACAAGCATCCATTAATAGAGAAAGTGGATATTTTTTATTGATGGGAACAAGCATATCCCGTAGTGTATCATTTACTGCGTGCAGTGAAATCGCCAACATCACTCCAATTTCTTCTCCAGTGCGGATAATTCCAGGAACCACACCACTAGTTGAAAGTGTAATTCGACGCTTCGATAAAGAAAGCCCCTCTCCATCAGAAGCAATCAATAAAGCTTTTTTAACTGCTTCAAAATTATAAAGTGGTTCCCCCATCCCCATCATAACGATATTGGTGATTTTTCGTCCTTCAATTGGAACGATTGCTCCATCAGGAGTATTCTTATCAGGAAAATCACCTAAACAATCACGTGCAACCAATAATTGTGCTAAAATCTCTTCCGCTGTTAGATTACGAACAAGGATTTGTGTGCCCGTATGACAAAAAGAGCACGTTAACGTACATCCTACCTGCGATGAAAGACATAAAGTACCACGCCCTTCTTCAGGGATATAAACTGTTTCAATTTCAACAGGCCTTCCTGCTCCACGTGCTGGAAAACGCAACAGCCATTTACGCGTACCATCTTTTGATATTTGTTCTCCAACAATTTCCGGACGTGCAATGGAAAAATGACTTTTAAGCATTTCTCGCAATGGTTTAGAAATATTCAGCATTTTATCAAAATTTGAAACACCACGCACGTAAAGCCAATGCCAAAGCTGACGGACACGCATACGCGTTTGGTGTTCTGGAACACCAATTGCCTTTAAAGCTTGTATCATCTCAATTTGCGATAAGCCAATTAAAGAGAGCTTAGAACTCTCCTCTACGACAACACTCTTTGTTTCTCGCGTTAAGCATGAACCAACTGGTCTAAGGTCATAGGAAATGGCCATCTTTTTCCAATTTATATCACGAGTTTAAAATTATACAAATCTTAATGGCACTTCTGAGCTGCATTTAACGCCGCAGTAATCCCTTTTAAGGAATAAGTGTAGGTGGTATTGGTTCCCCGCTTTGATATAGCTTTCACTGTCATCTTCATTCCAGAACGCATAGCAGAAACAAGTTGTTTTTCTAGCGCTGATGATGCTAACCAAGCTGAGGAATCTTTCGTGAAAAATTCAAAATCTACATTTCCAATGGTCACTATAACTTTTGACCCATCTTTAAGGGGATAACCCGCCATAAATTGTGGTTCAAAGGAGACCGGAGAATTTGAACGCTTAGTAACCAAAAAGAAATTATCGCCATGTTTAACTGTCGTTGGGAATGCCTCAAAGGGTAATGATAATACATAGCAAATTGTATTCTTTGGCGATTTATAAGAATAGGTCCCCCATGCTTCAAATTGGTTCAAACGGCTTGGCGTTTGTGCACATGGCGCTCCAACAGCAACCAGAACCATTATAAATGTAGCAATAACAGTCTTTCTAAACATCTTCATTTAGCTCACTTCTTTAGTCTTTAAAAAGATTCTCTTCATTGAAAAAGCTCAACAAAAACCGTCGATGCTTTAGTGTAATCATTCTTATCCCTTCAACAAGCAAAATATTTTTACACCAACCAGAAAAGATCTTTAAGTTTAACCCTTCAGTTGTGATCAATATAGATTCTTTACTCAATAAATAAGGTGTAAAAAACAATATTTTGATTTTACACTACAAACCCTATTTTTCGTATAAAAACTTCTCTTTTTCAACAACTAGACTTCAAAACAAAATGTGAATATAGCATCACCCTGTTAACAAATAAACTACGCCCCTTGATCATAAGCAATTTCTTGCAAATACTGGGAATGCACCTCATAAAGGAATATGGCTTATTTCACAACTTTTAGGATATTATTTATAATTTAACATATTCAACGCATTTGTGTTAATAAAAATTACTCAACACTCTTCCTTTCATCAATTATAGTGCGTCTACCGTTTGTGTTCAATAGCACTTAGAGCCCACCTTTTTGTACTCTTCAAACTGTTTTGCAAAAAAAATAGCAAATATTATCAGTATATTTACCAAGAAACAAAAAACATGTAGCACTCATCTTAACAATGATATGTCGCTTTGCCTACTGTGATACTATTTACTCGCGTTGATATGTATTATCATCTTAATTTGTCAATTTTTGATGTGATTCCAATAATCTAAATCAGCTTAACCATCCTATTTAAACCGATTCGAAAAAATCCACCTTTTCTTTACTGAGAACGTCTAAAGAGTTCATTTAATAAAAGATTATCATTTCGTTTTGATGTAATTTATAACAAGATATCAAACTTTTTTCTTTTCCAAGCCTTTCTCATCCCCTCCCTATCATTTTTTGAATAACCTTTTCATCAATTAAATGGTGATTAAACAAGCTTGTACGCACAGAAAAATTCTCTTGTTTAATCCAAAACCTATCATTTTCATGTCTACTCTACAAAATTACTTCTTGCGTATTGATTGTAAACAGAAACAAACATTTAAACAAAATCTACACTTTAAAAGATAATCTTTCTCACTCTTTTATACAGAGAACACGATATCCCTTATCTCTCTTTGAATTTTAAAGATGAAACCATTTTAACCTATAAAAGCCTCGTTTACGGACAAACAAGATCTAAGAGCAGAACAATCAATGTTTCGCCTACAAAAATAACAAAAGATGAAGGATGTTGCTGTTTTTTAAAGCGGAGTTTCTTCTTGATGAAAATTTCTTTTAAACCACATGATATGAGTAGCGACACTAATATACAAACCGTATCATTTTCCAACCTGCTCTGTGGTACACTTCTGCAATGTACACCACGGTGTGTTTAAGCTGCATTTGATTCTGAATTTTGAATTAATAAAGTATAAAGCGTATGAGCATCATGCGTATTGCGCAATTTTTGCACAACATCAGCATGACGCAAAACACGCGCAATCTGCGATAAAGCCTTTAAGTGGTCTGCACCAGCGTTCTCAGGCGCTAAAAGGAGAAAAATAAGATCTATAGGCTCATCATCAAGAGCTTCAAAATCAACAGGGTTTTCAAGGCGCGCAAATATACCAATGATTCGGTTCATATCAGGCAGTTTTCCATGTGGAATCGCAATACCACTCCCCAAACCTGTTGATCCTAGTTTTTCACGTTGCAAAACAATATCAAAAATTACACGTTCACTTAAACCTGTCAGCTCAGCAGCTCTTTCAGATAAAATTTGTAGAACTTGTTTCTTCGAATTCGCTTTAAGAGCCGGAATAATTGCTTCCGGTGCAATTAACTCACTCAAATTCATATTTTAATTTTCCTTTTACACGCTCAAACGCTCACCAAAAAATTCGTAAACGGCGTGGATTAAAGTTCTTTCACTTTCTTGCATCATCGTATGGGACTTTATTTTCAATTTATAATGGGTGATGGATCATTCATCTTATGTCACTATCTGTGCAACAATAAATAGTTACTCAGCTCCTCATTAATAGCATGACAAAAAAAGAAATGACATTGTCCATAAAATTCATCTCTCTATGAAACGCTCAAAGACTATCATTCGATCTTTTTGTCACAAGAGCTAATGTATAATTTCTCATCAGATTTTCCTTTTCCTTTTAAAACCTAACTCCTAATAAAATGAGAAGCATACCGAGGCAAAGTGGTATCTTACTTTGACAATCTCTGCGCAGCTTGAGTACTGTCCAACTAAAATGATTAAAAAAAGTTTTAAGTCGATCAACAACTCTTAAAAAAAACGTTACATTTTTAGATTAATATCTGCTGTCTTATACTCGCTTTTAAATACGCAATGCAAACCAACAAAATCTCAAAAATCCTGTTTGAAAACTGTAATATATGTAACCCATGATGCTACCATAAAAATATCCGAAACAGTGCCATTGATCTGTTGTTTAATTCAATAAGGAAAAGCATTATCAATACGACACACCTTTTAGCAATACGCGCATTTACTTAAAGCCTCGTTTACCATTCATTATCAGGTTAATCTAGTAATATCTTTTCCATGGTATACTCAAAAGCAAACTCAACCTATAAAATAATAAAATTATATCAGCCTAATATTCTTTTACATTGAACAAAAATTAAGTTCAAAAGGTTAATTGTAAAAAAAGTTTTGGCACAAATAAGGAGTTTCTCAACAACATAATTATAGCTCCTGCAATATAATTATTTTCCCTGTGATGTATCAATAATTATTGCTTGTTATGTTATGAACATACATAGCGCATTCCCTATAAAATCAAAAGAGAGTCTCAATCTCTTTTGGGTAATGGATGTTTCAGTGTCTGGATATACAAAAATGGAGCACTTGTACTCATTCTATCCCGTTTAAGCTTAAGGAAAACTCTTTGAAACTGTAAAATCAGAGAGAAAACTGATTTCCCAAATAAATTCTGCGTACATCAGCGTTGTTGATGATATCGTTAGGATGACCGTGAACTAACACACGTCCCGCGTGAATGATATAAGCACGGTCGACAAGACCTAATGTTTCACGCACGTTATGATCCGTTATCAAAACACCAATTCCACGCTGCGTTAAATAACGAATAAGCTGTTGAATATCAAAAATGGCGATAGGATCAATTCCTGCAAACGGTTCGTCAAGTAACATAAAATGAGGGCGAGAAGCTAATGCTCGTGCAATTTCAAGTCGTCGACGCTCTCCCCCTGATAAAGAGAGAGCTGGCATCTTGCGTAAATGATCAATTTTAAATTCATGTAAAAGGCTATCTAACTCTTCTCGCCGTTTGAGGCGGTCTTTTTCGACACATTCCAAAACAGCTTTAATGTTGTCTTCTACGGAAAGACCGCGAAAAATCGATGCTTCTTGTGGAAGATACCCTATGCCTAAACGAGCACGTCTATACATCGGTAGATGGGTAACATCAAATCCATCAATTTTAATGGTTCCTCCATCCGATTTAATAAGTCCCGTAACCATATAAAAACATGTTGTTTTGCCTGCACCATTGGGACCTAGAATACCAACAGATTCCCCTGTACGAACACCAAAAGAAACACCATTAACAACCTGTCTTCCTCGGTAAACTTTCATCAAATGACTGGCAATGAGGGTTCCCTTTAAGCGCTTTCTTAAAGTTTCACTTGCAAGGTCATGTTTGTTCGTCTGTTTTTTTCTCTTGATTCCAAACATGAAACCTTAATGGCCATCCTTTTGACTTTGTTTAAAAATAATGGAAACACGACCTTTTTTCTCGGATGTCTCACACCCTTCTAGAAAAGCCTTTCCGCTTTCCATATCTGCTGTTAATTTACATCCTGTTGCTACATTATCGCCGTCGGTTAATGTAACATTCTTTCCTGTCAAACGCATTGTTTTTGACTTACTATCAAAAACACCCTTGTCACCTGTCGCGACTTGTGTGGCAATTTTTATATAAACTTTTCCTAAAGCTTCCATTTTCTTAACACCCGTCGAGCCAAACAACGCAGGGGAGGATGTCTTTGTATCTTCTTGATCCTTCCGAACAGCTTTATGTGCCTTATCGTAGTAAACAACTAATTTTGCCGTTCGCAGAATACGTTCACCTTGAACGACCGAAACATCACCTTTAAAGAGCGCTATTCCTTCTTTATCACGTATTTCTAAAGAATTTGCATAGAGTTCTACAGGTTTTTTATCATTTGATAAATTAATCCCAAAATGCGCACCTTCAGCATATCCTAAAACTGCTCCAAACCCTAACATTCCCAAGCTTAAAGCCAAAGAAAAACTTCTCCACTTTTTGTATGATTTCCTCGGCTTCATTCCATCATCCCACATTTTTCTGTCAAACACACACATCCTTCTCTTTCATAACAACCACTGCAAATTTGTATTGAAACTCTCTTATTGCTTGTCAAGCACCAAATGCACACCACCATGAAAGTACATGTTTTGCCCTTTTTCTCGAATCTGCAAAGCGTTTGCGATAAGATGAAAACCTGCGCGTTGAATATTAACAGGTTGATCTGTGTTTAACTGCCCTTCAGACAAATTAATATTTGCTGCCATAAATTGTACAGTCATCCCATCATTTGTTGTAATAGTAAATGGCTTATCCAACTGTAAAAAACCATTAATATTATCGTAAACGCCCCCTTGCGCATCAAGAAAAACCCGTCTTTGCTTGCCCATAAGCGCTTCAGCTGTAATATTTTGCAAATTGATCACTCCGGAGTGGGTACGATCTTGAAATGCTTTCTCTGCTTTTAGCCAATAAGGTTCATGAGAACGCGTATAACCTTCTAATTTGGGATTGAGCATCGTCAATTTCATTATCTCTGCCTCTTCATTTAAAGGAGCAGGATCAGAAGCAACAGGTGCTAAGAAAAATGTAAACCAGCAGAAAATAAGTGCCGCAACCAGTGCCAAAAGAGGTAAAAAAAATTTTAATAGACGAATGTAACGCGAATGGCGAGAAGCTTTTTTAAAAACATCCCCAAAGGATGATTTTGTTAAAATGTCTTCATAATGATTGTTTACGGACATACTACCTTAATCTCTCAAACACTCCGTGCTTTTGCAACCTGTATACCCCCTATAAGATGTATTTTCAAATTTTGTTTCTTGCAATTTATTTTTTCTTGGTTTTATTTTGCTTTTAACCATTTATATGTTGTAATATGCGTGTATGAAATGCACGATTATAAAAACCTTTTTGTATGAAAGAGAGGCTATTTTGGTTAAATCAGAGCTTGTGCAAATTATCGCCCGTCAAAACCCACATCTTTTTCAACGTGATGTGGAAAATATTGTGAACGCTATTTTTGAGGAAATTTCAACAGCACTTGCAAATGGTAATCGTGTTGAACTTCGCGGTTTTGGAGCTTTTTCTGTTAAAAGCCGTTCAGCCCGTAACGGCCGTAATCCACGAACAGGGGAAGCCGTTGTCGTTGAAGAAAAATGGATTCCTTTTTTCAAAACTGGAAAGGAACTGCGTGATCGGCTTAATCAATGAGTAAAATTTATGTCAATTAAACGTACCCTTTCAGCAATTGCTTTGCTGATTCCTACTGTTCTTTTCGTTGCTTTTATCATAGCGAATCGTCAGATGGTTGCATTAACTCTTGATCCTTTTCGGTCAAATTCTGAAAGTTTTACTTATCACGCCCCTTTTTCTATATGGCTCTTTATTTTTTTTGGTTTTGGTATTTTATTAGGAAACCTCATGAATTGGTTTGCATGTCATAAATGCAAAAAGGCTCTCAAAAAAAGTAAAGCCGAGCTCGAGAAACTGAAAAAATCGATCACAGATGTGGTGTAATGTTATTTTAGAAAAATTTAAAAGTCTTTTGACACCCGTTTTTAAATATCTGTATCGTGATACTGAATATGCTTGCACAATATTTTCAAATGCACCATAGCGATAAATATCCGCAGGAAAAGTTACCGCTTATTTTAGAAGCAGGTGTGAGCGCAGATTATGCTCTCATTGATTCTGGGAATGGACAAAAATTAGAGCGTTATGGAACTTACCATATTATTCGTCCTGAAGGTCAAGCATTATGGAAACCTGCTTTATCACAAAAGCAGTGGACTGATGTTGATGCTCTTTTCACCGGCAATCGAGAAGAAGAAGGGGTTGGTCGTTGGCATTTCCCCAAAAAACCACTGGGTGAAACTTGGCCACTTACTTGGAATGGACTGTCTTTTCTTGGTCGTTTTACTTCCTTTCGCCACGTGGGGGTCTTTCCTGAACAAGATGCCCATTGGCGTTTTATCGAAGAACAAATTGTTAAAGCGACACGACCGGTTAAAGTGCTCAATCTTTTTGGCTACACAGGGATTGCTTCTTTGATTGGTGCGCGCGCAGGTGCAAATGTTACACATGTTGATGCTTCTAAAAAAGCCATTGCTTGGGCAAAAACCAATCAAGAAAAAGCAGGATTGTCAGATCGCTCTATTCGTTGGATTTGTGATGACGCTGTAAAATTTGTCGAACGCGAACTGCGTCGTAAAAAAACTTACGATATGATTCTTCTTGATCCTCCTGCATATGGGCGTGGTCCCCATGGCGAAATCTGGCAACTGTTCGACAATTTACCAGCTATGATCACAAACTGTCGTAAACTTCTCTCTGATAACCCTCTTTCTATTGTCTTGACAGCTTATTCTATTCGCGCTTCTTTCTATGCACTTCATGCTTTAATGCGTGATGAATTAATAAATCTCGGCGGTACAGTCGAATCAGGAGAATTGATCTTGCGTGAAGAAGCCGCTGGACGCGCCCTTTCTACTTCTCTTTTTAGTCGTTGGGTTGCCTGAATATGTCTCTACAAAAAACTGGTAAGGTTAAAGAAATTACCTCCCTTAGCAATCCCATTATTAAAAATCTTCGAGCACTCAATCAAAAGAAAAACAGGAATCAAGAAGGTCTTTTCATGGCTGAAGGACTGAAATTGGTGATTGATGCTCTCAATCTCGGTTGGACAATACAGACACTTATTTTTTCTAAAAGCATCACCGGTAATACCGCCATTGAAAATACCGCTGCACACACTGTAGCCAATGGTGGTTTTGTCATTAAAGCTTCACAAAAGGTGATGGAATCCATCACCCGCCGCGATAATCCACAAACAGTGATTGGTATTTTTAAACAACAGTGGCAACCACTTGAAACAATAAAAGAACAAATCGAAGATGTTTATGTTGCCCTTGATCGGGTGCGTGATCCTGGAAATCTCGGTACCATTATTCGCACAGCTGATGCTGTAGGAGCTAAAGGCGTTATTTTAATCGGTGAGGCAACAGACCCCTTCTCACCGGAAACAGTACGAGCAACTATGGGATCAATTTTTGCCATACCTCTTTATCGCTGTGATGAAAATACCTTTGTAAATTGGTCTAAAAATTTAAAAGCTATGGTTGTTGGCACACATCTCAAAGGTTCTACTGATTATAGGAAAATTAACTTCAAAAATGGCCCCGTTATACTTCTCATGGGAAATGAAAAACAAGGATTATCAGATATTCTTACGAATCGTTGTGATAAACTCGCACGCATTCCACAAAGTGGACGCGCTGATTCTCTTAATTTAGCGATAGCAACAGCTCTCATGCTTTATGAAATCCGCCGTCCTTATTTAACACTGTAACATGTGAGGCCACAATATGATTCGTAAATCTCTGCCTTTTTTTCTCCTTGGTTTAGCATTTACAGTAGCAATTGACCAAGCGGTCAAATACTGGGTCATGCACAATATGCTTCTAGGAACAGAGAAACCCCTCCTTCCTTTCCTTTCTCTTTATCATGTGCGTAATTCTGGCATTGCATTTTCGTTTTTTTCTTCTTTTTCTCATTGGGGGCTTATTGCCATTACATTTGCTGTTCTTCTTTTCCTTTTCTGGCTCTGGAAAAACACTGAATATCATAAATCTTTAACGCGTTTTGGTTTTACCCTTATCATTGGAGGGGCAATTGGCAATCTTATTGACCGTATCCGCTTTCACCATGTCACGGATTATATACTTTTTCATATCGATGATATTTTTTATTTTGCTATTTTCAATCTTGCCGATAGTTTTATCACTCTCGGTGTTATAGCTATACTTTTTGAAGAATTGCGGACTTGGATAAAAACAAAACGTCATTCTAATCATACATTTTCTGAATAAAAGCTGTTTATTGACTCAAGATAATGGTATTTATTCGGATAATAAATTGATTTATAATGATAATTCATCGTTTTCCATGTCAAATGAGAGCCCCGAATATCCTAAGATTCCTTTATTTTAATCCTGCACATATTGAATCAATCAAAACCATCTCCTTACACATCAGGAAGTATTATGTGGGTAAAAAACACTAAAAAGACGTAAAAATGTCCTTTATGAATCGTTTTAATGCAAGAGCTGTGACATTGGGGACTAGTAAACAGTACGATGGTGCAGCTCCTTCATAAGCGTAAAAATGGTGGTGCATAATGGATTTACCGCTATACCCTTCATGAGCGGCAGCGTGAAATGGGCTTGGGTGCCTTCAAAAATGTCTCTTTGATATGTTGAGTAAAACAAAGATATCTTTCTGTCTTATGTTTTGGAAATCTTACTGTTTTTCACAAGAATTTTGTAAAAAACTCTGTTTTTAGAGCATCAAATGAGCCCTCTTTTTTTAAATAACATTTTCTTACTTTTTCCCTATGTCGTTTTATAGCTACAACCGTTCTATTTAGAGATTTGCCATTTATTGCTCTTTTGATCTCATTGTTATCCCCCTTTTGGCGTATTTTTTCGTTAATAGATTCAAAGCGTTAATGCCTCTGGTTCCGAAATACAAAAAAGCGTTTAAGAACAGATGAATAGATGTTTTAGCATTTGTCTAAAATGCTGTAAAAAAATCCAATAGACCTCTGATGAACTGTACAAGTGTAATATTGTAAGCTGAAAATATAATGATTGAGACTCATTTAATCTTCATAAACGCAAAAATGGTTATGCCTCATGAATTTTACATTACATCATTGAGATGAGAAATTTTAAGACGCATATTTAATACTTTTCCTTGCGCAAAATATCACAAAAAAGACATAATATTTTACCCAAAATACGCCTGTTCCTTACCAATTTGTAAGGTTTCTTTTTAATGAAAATCTCTTGTAATTTTAAAATAAATCCCCATAATAAGGGGAGGTATGCTGGAATTTCATCAGCGGCGCCTGGGGTTGTTTGTATGGGTAAAGTGAGATCTTATGCAAGACTCTTGTTGTAACAGTATAAGTTTTTAACCCCGACATCTGATGAAACATATGCTAAAGGACTTTATATCATGGCTGATTTTAAAAATTTACGTTCGGCTTCTGTTTCCCATGCCGATGCATCAATTGATCAAGGATTGCGCAGCTATATGCTGGGCGTTTATAATACAATGACTATTGGATTGCTTATTACAGCTGCTGCTGCTTATGCAATTGCATCATTAGCAACAACAACAGATATGAGCCAAGCAGCCGCTCAAATCAATAGTAGTATTTATTTAACTCCCTTTGGAGTAACATTTTATACATCACCTCTTTCCTACATTGTTATGTTTGCACCACTTGTCGCGGTATTATTTCTCAGTTTTAAAATTAATACACTAAGTACAAGCGCAGCGCGTAGTCTCTTTTTTGGCTATGCTGCCCTTGTTGGACTTTCATTATCTTCCATTACTTTGCGTTATACGACGGAAAGTGTTGTGCAAACTTTTGTTATTACCGCTGCGGCCTTTGGTGCTCTTTCACTTTATGGTTATACAACAAAGCGTGATCTTACAGGGATAGGCTCATTCTTCTTCATGGGGTTGATTGGTTTAATGCTCGCTATGATTGTGAATATCTTTCTTGGATCAAGTGCTTTGCAATTTGCTATCTCTGTGATTGGTGTGTTGATTTTTGCTGGTTTAACAGCTTACGATACGCAGAATATTAAATTAATGTATTATGAAGAAGATGGTGTTGACACCAGAGGTCGTAAAGTGATTATGGGTGCTCTCAGTCTTTATCTTGATTTTATAAATATGTTTGTTTTCTTACTACAGTTTCTTGGCTCAAACCGTGACTGATTGTCATATCATAACTTAATTAAAGAACCTTGTTTCTCTTAAGAAACAAGGTTTTTTGTTTTAAATACCAGCATTTACTCTTTACCTCTTAGGTAACCTTGCTCACAAAATGATAAAGATGCCTTATAAGCAGAAACTTCCTTGGTTCACTGCATTTATCCAAAAAAAGCTTCATAGCTCTCTTTTAAAAGCACTCCACCACCGTTCTTATTATCGGTCTGATAGAAACAACAAGAACAACCATTATGATCTTACTGTTGCTTCTTATAATGTTCATAAATGCATAGGCGTTGATAAGATTTTTAACCCTACTCGTATTGTAAATGTTATTGCCGAATTGCAAATTGATATCCTCGCCCTTCAAGAAGCTGATAAACGTTTTGGTGAACGTGTAGGCTTGATTGATCTTCAGCTGTTAAAAACCAAAACAGGACTGATTCGAGTGCCTTTAAATGCCATGTCACCTTACGGTCATGGCTGGCATGGTAACGCTCTTTTTGTGCGAAAAGGACGTGTCCGTGATATCTTACAAATTACTCTTCCTGGTATTGAGCCACGTGGCGCTGTCATTGTAGAATTGGAAATGGATGATGCATGCTTTATTCGTATTATTGCTGCTCATTTCGGCTTATTACGCCATTCTCGTAACCAACAAACAAAGACACTTCTTGCACTTTTACAAAAACGTCCTCTTATGCCCACACTTATCATTGGAGATTTTAATGAATGGCGAATAGGTAAAGGCTCGTCTTTAAATCATTTCTCTCCTTATTTTGATAGCACACTTGGAACTGTACCAAGCTTTCCCTCTCGCTTTCCTTTTCTCGCTCTTGATAGAATTTTTTCTTTTCCTCATCAATTGGTAACAAATATTGAAAACCATTCTTCACCACTTGCACGCATTGCCTCAGATCATTTGCCTATCAAAGCTTATCTTGATCTCGCCAATGCAATGACACTTCTTAAAAACAAAATAAGTGGAAAAAATTAATGCGCTTCATCCCAATTTTGTGCAACCATTACTTTTACTTCAAGTGGTACAGACAGAGAAAGGACCGGCATTGTAGCATTTTCCATAACTTTTTTAACAACAGCCATGGTTTTTTCACTCTCATTTTCCGGTATTTCAAAAATCAATTCATCATGCACCTGTAGCAACATTTTTGCTGATAATTTTTCTTTTTCCAAAGCATTTTCCATTTGAATCATAGCACGGCGAATAATATCTGCCGCTGATCCTTGAATCGGTGCATTAATAGCAGCCCGTTCATTAAAAGCACGCACCTGTGAGTTTGCTGTTTTTATTTCTGGATAATGGATACGGCGTCCAAAAATTGTTTCTACATAACCATTTTGGCGTGCAAATTCTTTAGTTGCCTCCATATAGTCTTTAATACCTGGAAACCGTTCAAAATAAAGTTGAATATAACGGCTTGCTTCTTGTCGCGAAAGACCTAATTGATTGGCTAAACCAAAAGCTGAAATACCATAAATAATGCCGAAGTTAATCGCTTTTGCACGTCTGCGTATATCTGAATGCATATCTTTCATCTCAACACCAAACATCTGCGATGCTGTAATAGCGTGAATATCCTGACCTTGTGCAAAAGCTTCTTTTAATGCCGTAATGTTGGCAATATGGGCAAGAATACGCAATTCAATCTGGCTATAATCAGCCGATAGTAACATATGTCCTTTCGGAGCAATAAAAGCTGCTCGTATTTTACGTCCCTCTGTTGTTCGTACTGGAATATTTTGCAAATTAGGTTCCGATGATGATAAACGTCCCGTTGATGTTATTGCTAAAGAATAATTCGTATGAATACGTCCTGTTTTGGTCAAAATGTAAGAAGGCAAAGCATCTGTGTAGGTAGATTTCAGTTTTGCAAGTTGACGCCAATCAATAATCTTACGGGGCAAAAGATGACCATCAGCAGCCAATTCTTCCAAGGACTGAGCGGAGGTCGACCATTGGCCACCTTTGGTCTTAGTACCTCCAGGCAAACCCATCTTACCAAAGAGAATATCACCTAATTGTTTTGGTGAGGCAAGATTAAACTTTTCACCAGCTAGCTGATAAATTTCTTCTTCCAGAACAAAAGCAGCTTGGGCCAATTCTCCTGAAAGACGCAATAAAATTTGTCTATCAACCAAAATCCCACGTTCTTCCATTCTAGCAAGAACTTCTATCAGTGGTCGATCAAACCGTTCATAAATTTTTGTCATTCTTTGAGCTACAAGCTGTGGTTTTAAAACTTGCCATAAACGAAGTGTTACATCAGCATCCTCAGCAGCATAAAGGGTAGCTTGTTTTAAATCTACTTGCGCAAAAGAAGTAATTTTTTTTCCGTTATACGTTAAATCTTTGTAAGCAATCGGTTGATGCCCAAGCCAACGCTGCGATAAATCATCCATATTATGCGTTAAAGTTCCTGCATCTAAAGCATATGACAAAAGCATGGTGTCATCAAACGAGCGTATCACAATGCCATGTTGTTTCATCACCAAAAAATCATACTTTATATTCTGACCAATTTTTAACACTGCTTGATTCTCTAATATCGGTTTTAAAAGTGCTAAAGCCTTTTGTGTTTCAATCTGTTCACCGATACGCCCTCTACTCAAAAGATCATCTCCCCCTTCAATGTGTTCAAGAGGAATATAGGCTGCTTTTTGCGGTTGTAATGCCAATGAAAAACCAACAAGCTTTGCTTGCATAGGATCAAGTGACGTTGTTTCAGTATCAAAAGCGAAAAAACCCTGCTCTTGTGCTTCTGACAACCATTCTTTTAAAACTTCTTCATCAAGAATGGTCGTATAAACATCCCTTGTAATTTTTTGAGTCAGGGCTTGATCTTTTCGTGCCTGTGCTAAAAATTGTGGAGAATTTTCAGAAAAATTAAGAGATTCCCTTTCAGCTTTTTTAACATCTTTGTCCAAGCCTTGTGTAGAATTATCCCACTCAACATTTATATCGAGTGCATCAATGGCTGCTGTATCACATGCTGTTGCCTCTGCTACACGACGTGTTAATGTTGTAAATTCCATAGCTTTAAGAAAAGCGATTAAACGTGGACCATCTTGTGGTTCTAAAATAAAATCATCTAAATTATCGTTGATAGGCACATCTGTTTTAAGCCGGACCAATTCACGAGAAATCTGTACCTGTTCACTATAGGTTTGAATATTTTCACGTCGTTTTGTTTGCTTAACTTCTGATACACGCTGCAACAAAAAATCAAGGGTACCAAATTGATCTAATAATTGAGCTGCAATTTTAGGACCAATGCCAGGAATACCAGGGATATTATCTGTTGTATCTCCTATCAAAGCTTGCAAATCAACCATTTTTTCAGGTGTAACACCCCATTTTTCTATAACCTCAGAAACACCAATATGCTTATCTTTCATTCCATCATACAGGGATACGTGCCCATTTACCAATTGCATAAGATCTTTGTCAGAAGAAATAATTGTTGTTTTTGCTCCAACCTTCGTTGCTTGTTGTGCATAGGTAGCAATTAAATCATCTGCTTCAAATCCTTCCTTTTCAATACAAGGTAAATTAAAAGCCTTTGTTGCTTGGCGTATTAAAGAAAATTGAGGAATAAGATCTTCAGGGGGAGTCTCTCGATTCGCTTTATATTGTGGATAAATTTGTTTACGAAATGTATCAGATGAATAGTCAAAAATAACAGCAAAATGCGTTGGGACAACACCTGTAGCTGTATTTCGTGCATCACAGAGCAATTTCCACAGCATATTACAAAAACCAGCGACAGCTCCTACAGGAAGCCCATCCTTTTTACGCCTTAAAGGCGGTAAAGCATAGTAAGCACGGAAAATATAACCCGATCCATCAACTAAAAAAAGATGATCTGTTGCTTTCATGACAAGTTTATTTTCTCCATTTCAATCAAAAAATAATGCACTTTTATACATTTTTTTACTTTGCATTTAAAAAATTATCGATTTGCCTCTAAAAAGCCATTTTTTCTTTTCATAAAGTATGAGTTCGTTGCATTAGTTAAGTACCTAGAGCTTTTCTTTGCTGTTACAGGATATAATAGCTTTCATTTTGCTCCTCCTATGATAGCTGAGGTACGATGTGACGACGTGGTCGTTGTGGTGTTCCCCTCCCCACAACGACCTTATTTTTAGGGATTTTGTTCTTCCTAGTTTTTTAAAGAGTTTTCTCAGAGAAAAAAAAGGAAAATTATTCAGGAATTTTGAAGTCATTCCACAAAACCTTTTCCCCCATTTTATTAATAAACGCAGCATGCATCCTTCTTTCCTGTGCACTTAATCTTGAAGGTAAAGCCTGTGGACGAGATTTCACCGCGTAGAGAATATCTTTGTCATTCTGGGTATTTTCTTCAACACCCCCTTTGTTATTAAAACCTAATACACCCTGTTTTCCACCAATGAGTTCAATATAAACATCGGCGAGAATCTCCGCATCAAGCAAAGCACCGTGAAGAATACGATGGCTATTATCAATTCCAAAACGTTTGCACAAAACATCCAGAGAATTTGGACCCATAGGAAATTTACGCCGTGCCATAGCCAATGTATCGAGAATATTATCAACACTGATGAGGGGTTTATTTACTCGGCCTAATTCTGCATTAAGAAAACCAATATCAAAACTCGCATTATGTGCAATCATCATTGCACCATTGATAAATTCTAAAAATTCATCGGCAATATCACTAAAACTTTTTTCATTCTTCAAGCGCTCATTGGTCAAACCATGAATTGCTACAACTTCATCAGGAATAATAACACCTTGTGGATTCAAATAAACGTGAAATTGGCGTCCTGTAAGATAACGATCAACCATCTCTACACAACCGATTTCAATTATGCGATCTTTCTCTTTATCTAAACCCGTTGTTTCTGTATCAAAAATAATCTCACGCATGACTTCAATTCTTTAGTAATTTTTTTATCACGTTTAAAACTTGTTGACGTGTATTCTCTAACTCTTTTCCTGTATCAATAACAAAATGAGCACGTTCTCGTTTTTTTTCATCAGGCATTTGTCTCGCATTAATAAAAGCAAATTTTTTTTCGTTCATATTTTGGCGAATCATAGCACGCTGTTTTTGTATTGCTGGTGGTGCTGAAACAACCACCACACTGTCTACACGTTTTTCACCATTTGTTTCAAAAAGAAGTGGAATATCAAGAACAACTAATCTTTCCCCCCGTTGGCGTGCCGTATCAGTAAATTCTTTTTCTTTTTTTTGTACCAAAGGATGAATTATTTTTTCTAATGTTTGTAATTTTTTATGATCGTTAATCAAAATCTCAGAAAGCTTTGAGCTATTAACTTTACCATTTTCAATAACACTAGGAAATGCACTCGCCATGAGCGATAAGGTTGGCTCACTCTCATAAAGTTGATGTACAGCATCATCAGCACTAAAAACGGAAACACCAGCTTGTCTAAAAAAATGAGCAACTGTTGATTTTCCCATAGCGATTGATCCGGTCAACCCTATAATTTTCATCTTATCTCTTCACCCATATCCTTTAAAATTGCTGTTCGTAGTTCCTTTGTTACCTGTGGCCTTATTCCAAACCACTGTTCAAAACCAGGAACAGCTTGATGTAAAAGCATACCAAGTCCATCTACTATCTTTAAACCATGATCTCTTGCTTTTTGTAAAAAAGGCGTTATCAATGGTGTGTAAACAATATCCGTTACTAATGCTGTTGTCTTTGCTTTATGAAAATCACAAGAAAAAGAATCACTTTTTTTTTCATGAGAGTTTGTCATACCTACCGAAGTCGTATTAACAATTAAATCAGCTTGGTAAAGTATTTCATCAGCATAACACCAATCGTGAACCTCAACCGGTTTCCCGAAATGCTCTGCTAAATTATCAGCACGTTGTTTTGTACGATTAAGCAATAAAATCCTTTCAAATCCACTTTTTATTAAAGCATATAAGATAGCGCAGGCAGCACCACCCGCACCAAAAACAAGTGCTGTTTCACCACCCCACCCAGGGGAAAAATCATCAAGATTGGCACTAAAACCATAAGCATCACTATTGGTTGCACAAAGTTTATTCCCTTCATACCACAGTGTGTTAACAGCACCAATTCTTATCGCTACATTGTCTTTATAATCTGCTAAATGAAAAGCTTCTTTTTTATAGGGTAAAGTAACATTTCCCCCACAAAAACCTCTTCTCTTTATAGATGTAAAAAAATCCCTAAATTCTCCAGGAGCTACTTCTTGAGCCAAATATTCACCTCGTAAATTATATTGTTTAAGCCAAAAATTGTGTATTTTTGGTGATTTTGAATGGTGAATAGGTGTACCAACAACAAAAGCACGTGGAAAAATTGTTTTTTTACACTGTGTTGTCATATCAATCATCAATAGTCCCTAAATGTCGTAATTTTATTAATAAAGGCAATAATGGTAAACCAAGAATAGTAAAAAAATCTCCATCAATTTTTTCAAAAAGTTGGATTCCTTCCCCTTCAATTTGATAGACTCCCACACTGTTTAAAATATCTGTCCCAACACGTGCTAAATAACATTCAATAAAATCTGATGAAAGAGAACGAACTGTCATATGTGCACTAAAAGCTTCACTCCAAATTTCTTCACCATTTTTAAATAAAGCCACTGCACTATGAAGAGAATGTATTTTTCCTGATAAATCACGTAAACGTTGATGCGCTTGCTTTTTATTTGTAACTTTATGAAAAACTTGTCCTTCTAAATCAAGCACTTGGTCACAACCAATGACTAAAGCATTAGGAAAGCGATTAGAAACATTTTTTGCTTTTGCGCTTGCAAGAAAACAACTCAATTTTTTAGGATCTTTTGTTTTTGTTGTTTTTTCTATTTCTCTTTCATCAAAGGAAGCTCCTTCAATGAAAAAATTTAAACCTGCTTTTTTCAATAATTGTGCACGATAAGAACTAAGAGATGCTAATATTAACGTATCTACTATCATTTTTTCTCATTTTCCTTCACGGAATCGTGACAAAAGTTCAAATATAGCAGCAGCTGTTTCTTCAATAGAGCGTCTCGTAACATCAATAATTGGCCAACCAAAACGTTCACAAATGCGTTTTGCATAGGTTAATTCTTCAGCTATGCTAATTCTATCCGTGTAACTTTCAATAGTAGAACACTCTCCCAAATCTCGATTTTTACGAATATGTGAGATTCTTTCAGCTGAAGCAATTAAACCAATAACTAAAGCATTTTTTGCTTCTAAAATGGCTTCTGGTAAATCAATCCCTGGAATAAGAGGAATGTTCGCTGTTTTAATTCCACGATTTGCTAAATAAATACTGGTCGGTGTTTTAGAGGTTCTTGAAATTCCTACAAGTATCACATCTGCACCTGATAAATCACTAGAAGATTGTCCATCATCATGCTCTATTGTAAAATCCAATGCATCAATACGACGAAAGTAATCTGCATTGAGATCATGCTGTGCACTCGCGCGTAAATTTGTTGGCATTCCAAGATAAGACTGAAAAGCATCGAGAACAGGATGTAATATGTCAATACAGGGAATTTTTATTTGTTCACATCTTCTTCTAAGAAACAATTTAATTTTTTTATCAATAATTGTGTAAAGAACAATACCTGGCTCTTGTTGTATCTCATCAAGAGCCCTTTGTAACTGTGCTTCATTACGAATCATAGGATAGATATGCTCTGCAGCATGACACATCGTGTATTGTGATGCAACCGCCCTTCCAACAGAGATTAATGTTTCCCCTGTTGCATCAGAAAGCATGTGTAAATGAAAGAATTTTTTTTCTTTTGTCACAAAAAAATTAACTCCTTGTTAATAGATGTGTATATATAATCGCTCATTTTTATAAAACTAAAATTTAACGAAAAACTTCTCTTTTTATGCACAAACTGAGTAGTTGTGATAATTTAATTTCCTCTTATGTGAAAACAACGGGGATAAATCCTTTAAGATTATGTTATGACTGTTTTTTTTCTTTTATATTTGTGTATAAAAATGAGGATAAAAAATTATAAATAATAATTCCCGTTAAACACATATATAAATAATAAAAATCCTCTTTAATAATCTATAATTTTTTATAAAAAATATGGAAAAATAATTTTTAATGATATAGAATTATTCTATATTTCTTATGAGAATTAATTTTAAATGTGGTTTTTATTAAGTAATATTTTAATTTTTAATGATATAAATTTAGTTAATATACTACTACAATAATTCATGTAAATGATACTTGCAGATCACAAAAATTGAGTGTAAAACTTTCTTTTCTTATAATAATTTTTCATTTTTATTCTAAGGACAATTCTCCCATCATTTAAAGAGCGTATTTCATGCAAGAAATGAAACTACAAGAACTTAAAAGTAAAAATCCCGTTGAACTTGTTTCTTTTGCTGAAACATTGGAAGTTGAAAATGCTTCCTTGATGCGCAAACAAGAATTAATGTTCGCTATTTTGAAAAAACTTGCTTCACAAGATGTAGAAATTATTGGAGAGGGAGTTGTTGAAGTTCTACAAGATGGATTTGGTTTTTTGCGATCTGCTGATGCCAATTATCTTCCAGGACCTGATGATATTTACCTTTCTCCTGCGCAAATTCAGTCTTTTTCTTTAAAAACAGGTGATACGATTGAAGGTCCTATACGGAGCCCAAAAGAAGGTGAACGTTATTTTGCCCTTCTTAAAATTAATACAATCAATTTTGAAGATCCTGAAAAAATTCGTTATAAAATTCATTTTGATAATCTTACACCTCTTTATTCAAACGAACGTTTTCAGATGGAGATACAAAATCCTACAGAAAAGGATATGTCATCACGGGTAATTGATTTAATATCTCCATTAGGAAAGGGACAGAGAGGATTAATTGTTGCTCCTCCTCGAACAGGAAAAACGGTTTTACTTCAAAATATTGCTCATTCTATCACAACTAATCATCCTGAATGTTATCTTATTGTTCTTTTAATTGATGAACGACCAGAAGAAGTTACTGATATGCAGCGTTCTGTAAAAGGGGAAGTTGTTTCTTCTACTTTTGACGAACCAGCAATACGTCATGTTCAAGTGGCTGAGATGGTTATTGAAAAAGCAAAACGTCTTGTTGAATATGGACGTGATGTTGTTATTCTTCTCGATTCTATCACACGCCTTGGACGTGCCTATAATACGGTTGTTCCTTCATCAGGTAAAGTTTTGACAGGTGGTGTGGATGCAAATGCGCTACAGCGTCCTAAACGTTTTTTTGGTGCTGCACGTAATATTGAAGAAGGTGGATCTTTAACCATTATTGCTACAGCTTTGATTGACACTGGTAGTCGTATGGATGAGGTTATTTTTGAAGAATTTAAAGGAACAGGTAATTCAGAAATTGTTCTTGATCGTAAAGTTGCTGATAAGCGTATTTTCCCAGCTATGGATATTTTAAAATCTGGAACACGTAAGGAAGAGCTTTTAGTTGCACGACAAGATTTACATAAGATTTTCGTACTTCGTCGTATTTTAACACCCATGAATGTAACTGATGCGATTGAATTCTTAATCGATAAATTAAAACAAACAAAAAACAATAGTGAATTTTTTGACTCAATGAATACATAGAAATATTAAGTTTTTTTAGGATATAACCTGTGGATACAATCTTTGCTGTTTCGAGTGGATTGTTGCCTTCAGGGGTTGCAGTCATCCGGCTTTCTGGTCCTCATGTTGTGAATATTGTTAAGACGCTTTGTGGTTATTTACCTAAAGCGCGGTTTATGCATTACGGAAATCTTATTGCTCGTGATGGGAGTTTTTTAGATTCTGCTTTGACTGTTTTTTTTCCTGCTCCTCATAGTTTTACGGGAGAGGATTGTGCAGAGTTTCATTTACATGGAGGAAAGGCTGTTGTTAGTCGTTTTCTTGATGAATTATCTACATTTTCTGGATGTCGTCTTGCTGAAGCGGGTGAGTTTTCACGTCGTGCCTTTATGGAGGGAAAATTAGATCTTGTTCAAGCAGAGGGGCTTGCTGATTTAATAGAGGCAGAAACGGAAAGTCAGCGACGTTTAGCTATTATGGGGACAAGTGGGTGTTTAACAGCGCTTTATCGTGATTGGCGTCATAAACTTATGAAAGCACGTGCTTTTATTGAAGCAGAACTTGATTTTGTTGATGAGGCTGATATTCCTAATGCTATATCTGATAGAATTTGGAAAGATATGGAACATCTTTGTGCTTCTCTTCGAGAGCATATTGATGATGGGGAGCGTGCAAGTGTTTTGCGTGATGGGTTAAAAATTGTTATTGCTGGTGCTCCAAATTCTGGAAAATCAAGTATTATGAATCGTTTAGCTGGGAGATCTGTTTCTATAGTGACAGAAGAAGCAGGAACGACACGTGATGCTTTAGAAATGAGACTTATTCTTGGTGGTTTACCTGTTTTTTTAACTGATACTGCGGGTTTAAGAGAAACAGAAAATAAAATAGAAAAATTAGGAATAGAAGTTGCTAAGCGGCATATTAGGGATGCTGATTTGGTTGTTTTAGTTTATGATATAGGTAATTCAAAAGAAGTTAATTTACCAGAAACATCAGCTGAAATATGGTGTGTTGGTAATAAGCTTGACCTTTATGAAGAAGATGAAAAGCTTTTTTCTATAAGATTTTCTGCATTAACTGGTTTAAATTTTGACGGTTTTATTAAGGAATTGGAATCATTTTGTTCACGTCGTGCTTCTGAAATTGGAAATCTTGTTCCTGCACGTAAAAGACAACTTCAATTATTAAAAGAGGCTGTTAAAGAAATTGAGGCTTCTGTGAATTATACTTTTCTTGATTTAAGTTTACGTGCTGAACATCTTCGTCGTGCGAGTGATTTTCTTGGAAAAATTACTGGCGATATAGATGTTGAAGATTTGCTTGATATTATTTTTTCAGAATTTTGTGTTGGTAAATAATGATTCACGTGAAACATTGATTATTTTAATAGACACATTTTAAAGATTATGTATTTTATACCTTGTTTCACGTGAAACTTTGAAATGGTTATTTATGGAATGAATTCTGATGCAATTTTATGATGTTATTGTTGTTGGAGGTGGTCATGCAGGCTGTGAAGCGGCTTCAGCTTCAGCGCGTGTTGGTGCACGGACAGCTCTTATTACTCATAAAATATCAGCAATAGGAACAATGTCATGTAATCCTGCTATTGGTGGGCTTGGAAAAGGGCATCTTGTTCGTGAAATTGATGCATTGGATGGTCTCATGGGGAAAGTAGCAGATGCTGCTGGAATTCAATTTAGACTTCTTAATCGACGTAAAGGACCAGCAGTAAGAGGACCTCGTACACAGGCCGATAGAAAACTCTATAAAAAAGCAATACAGAAATTTTTGCAAGAACAAGATAATCTCGTTCTCGTTGAAGATGAAGTTGTTGATCTGATTATTAAAGATGATAGTGTTTCAGGTGTTGTTTTAAAAAATCAAGGAATATTTCTTTCTGGTGCTGTTGTTTTAACAACAGGTACGTTTTTAAATGGTTTTATTCATATTGGGGATAAAACATGGGCTGCTGGTCGTATGGGGGATAAGTCAAGTGTACAACTTGCTGAACGTTTAAAAAGTTATAATATAAATCTTGGAAGATTAAAAACAGGAACACCTGCACGTCTTAATAAAAAAACAATTGATTGGGAGTCTCTTCAAAAACAGCAAGCTGATGAAGATCCAGTTCCCTTTTCTCTTTTAACAGAAAAAATTGAACAACCACAAATTGAATGTGCAATAACACGTACAAATACGCAAACACATAAAATTATTTGTGAAAATATTCATCGATCTGCTTTATATTCTGGGAATATTGAAGGGGTAGGACCACGTTATTGTCCTTCTGTTGAAGATAAAATTGTTAAATTTGGAGAACGTGATGGACATCAAATCTTCTTGGAACCTGAAGGATTGGATGATGATACTGTTTATCCAAATGGTCTTTCTACCTCTCTTCCTGAAGAGGTACAAATTTCTTTTTTGAGGACTATTGAAGGTTTGGAAAATGCTGAGATTATACAACCCGGTTATGCTATTGAATATGATTTTGTTAATCCACAACAATTAAATAAAACATTAGAGTTGCGCTCTTTACCAGGATTATTTTTAGCTGGTCAAATTAATGGTACAACAGGATATGAAGAAGCAGCAGCACAAGGTCTTTTAGCTGGATTAAATGCCGCACGTAAGGTTGGTAAATTAGAGGAAATATTTATAAGTCGTTCTACAGCTTATATTGGTGTTATGGTAGATGATTTAGTTTCACGTGGCGTTTGTGAACCTTATCGAATGTTCACATCACGTGCTGAGTTTCGTTTGTCTTTGCGATCTGATAATGCTGATGTTAGATTAACACCTTTAGCACAACAATGGGGTATTGTGAGTAAAGTCCGTTGGGATTGTTATAAACAAAAGCAACAGCGTCTTGAACAAGCACGATCAATATGTCAGGCGCTTTTTCTAACTCCTAACGAAGCTTCTGCTTATGGATTACAAGTTAATCAAGATGGCGTTCGGCGTTCGGCTTATGATTTCCTTGCTTATCCTCATATAACCATAGAGCGTCTTTCACAATTTTGGCCACAATTACAAGCAATTGACTCTAAAACTGTTGAAGCCTTAGAAATTGAAGCACAATATGCAGTTTATTTAGAGAGACAAGCGCAAGATATAGCTTCTCTTCAGCGTGATGAACGTCTAGAAATACCCTCTTCTCTTGATATTCAATCAATTTCAGGTCTGTCAAATGAATTGAAGACAAAAATTCAACAACTCTCACCGCGTTCAATTGCAGATGCTCAAAAAATTGATGGAATGACGCCAGCAGCATTATCCCTTATTATTACCTATATTCAACGCCAACGACGAGAAAAGGCTAAATCAGCTTAATGGATGTCTCTACAGAACAAAAATATCAAGCGCTCTTAAATATTGTTCCTTCTGTTTCACGTGAAACGATGGAAAATTTAATACAATTTGAAAAATTAATAACGCAGTGGAATTCGCATATTAATCTCGTATCTCATGCGACAATACCAGTTCTATGGACACGCCATATCTTGGATTGTGCGCAAATTTACCCCCTATACAGTGATTTTTTGCATTGGTGTGATCTTGGATCAGGTGGTGGATTTCCCGCAATCGTTATTGCTATTTTTTTGAAAGAAAAAAAAATAGGGCATATTGATCTTGTTGAGAGCAATGGAAAAAAAGTCGCTTTTTTGCGAACAGTTATTGCTCAACTTAATCTTCCAGCAAAAGTTTATCACTGTAGAATTGAAGATATATATAAAAAAATAAATATGCCAGAGATTATAACAGCGCGAGGATTAGCCTCTCTTGATATTCTCTTACAGCTTATTTTTCCGCTATTAACAAAAAAAACAATAGCTCTTTTGCAAAAAGGTCGGGATTACGCTACAGAAATAAAAAATGCCTCTGCCAATTGGCAGTTTGATCTGCTAAAACATAAAAGTAAAATTGATGAAAATTCTGTTATTTTAGAAATTTCTCATGTTCGATCATATAGAGGGTAAAGCAAAATGAGCGAAACACGGATCATCGCTATTGCAAACCAAAAGGGTGGAGTCGGAAAAACAACCACTGCAATTAACCTTGCAACAGCTTTGGCAGCGATTGGCGAAAATGTTCTCATTATGGATATTGATCCGCAAGGGAATGCAAGTACAGGATTAGGAATTGATCGTAATAGCCGTCCTTTATCTTCTTATGATGTGCTTATTTCAGGAATCTCAGTCACACAAGCAGCTTTGGAAACAGCTGTTCCAAATCTTCATATTGTTCCCTCTACACTTGATCTTTTGGGTGTAGAAATGGAAATTGCTTCCTCACAAGATCGTATACAACGATTACGTAAAGCTCTCTGTGATGATCCAAAGATGGAAAAAAAATACAGTTATATTCTCATTGATTGTCCTCCGTCTCTTAATCTTCTCACACTTAATGCTATGGGAGCTGCTGATTCTGTTTTAGTGCCTATGCAGTGCGAATTTTTAGCACTTGAAGGATTAAGCCAATTACTTGAAACAGTAAAACAGGTGCGATCTATTCTTAATCCGTCTCTAGAAATTCAGGGTATTGTCCTAACAATGTATGATGGACGTAATAATCTTTCGAATCAAGTTGTTCAAGATGTGCGCTCTTTTATGGGAGATAAAGTTTATCGCACCGTCATTCCACGAAATGTGCGAGTATCAGAAGCGCCTTCTTTTGGTAAACCAGTGTTGCTTTACGATTTAACATGCGCTGGCAGTCAGGCTTACTTGCGTCTCGCTTCGGAAGTCATTCAACGCGAAAAACAAGCACATGCCGCTGCTTAAAAATATAAATAATTTTTATAAGAAAACGCAAAGAGAAAAACTATGAATGATGATCAATCAAAAAAAAGACTGGGCCGTGGATTAGCGGCATTAATTGGGGATATCAGTTTAAACAATGATTTTACACGTTCATCAAATACTGACAAATTTACAGAGTCCACTACAGTATCCTCTGTTTCTGAACGATTTGTTCCACTTGAATCTATTTCGTGCAATCCACATAATCCACGACGTCATTTTACCGATTCGGAACTCGATAATTTAGCGCAATCAATTCGCCAACACGGTGTTGTTCAACCTGTTATTGTAAGACCCTCTCGTGACAATCCTCACCGGTTTGAGTTGATTGCTGGCGAAAGACGGTGGCGGGCGGCACAACGAGCCAATTTAAGTAAATTACCAGTCATTGTTCGCGATGTAGATGATAAGACAGCTTTGGAATTGGCAATTATTGAAAATGTTCAACGTGCCGACCTTAATCCTATTGAAGAGGCAATGGGGTATGAAATTTTACTCAATGAACATGGATATACGCAAGCTGATTTGGCACAAGTTATTGGAAAAAGCCGGAGCCATGTTGCGAATACGCTTCGTTTATTAAAACTTCCACAAAAAGTGCAACAATTTTTGACGGATGGGCAACTTTCAGCAGGTCATGCACGTTGTCTTATCACTGTCGATAATCCGCAAGATTTGGCTGAAAAAATTATTTGTGAAGGGCTCTCTGTACGTCAAACGGAAATACTTGCCTATGAACAGGCAAATCCTAAAGTTAAAAAAAGAACTGTCGTGGAAAAAGATACAGAAACAAAATCTTTAGAAAAATTACTTGCAGATGTTATTGGAATGAAAGTCATTATCCGGCACGGTAAAAAAGGTGGTGATCTAAAAATACATTATTCTTCTTTAGAGCAATTGGATGATATTTGTCGACGTTTGCAAAGTTAAATTCATTTTTTTAAAAGAGATAAGCTATTTACAACTCCCTTTTAAAATAACAAGCATTCTATATAAATTTTTTTACCAAATTGCAGATTGCTTAAAAATACAGATTTTTTTTTCAGGAGAAGAAAAAAATTTCCCCTTTTAAGGTCTTCAGGGGAAGATTCGTTTAAAAGTTCTGTTACTGTTGCTTGAATTGCCAAATTACCAAGAGCGAAATCTCTTGCTGTGATATTATTTTTTCTTAAAAGAGCCATAAGTTTTGGTTGATCAGAAATAAGAGCAATAAAACCTTTAAGATTATTCTCATAACTCTTATGAGATGTTGTTGGCTTTTCTGGTGGTAAGTTTTTACAGTCCTTTTCAATTTTTTCCATTTTTAAAAGGAAATTTTCTGTTAAGGTATAGTTTTCTATAACATATGGAAAATCAAACGCGTTGTTTTTTCATTTACTGTTGTCATTTGGGTGTATAAAGCAAAAAGAAAAAGGAAAAACAAATTGTATACAAATCTAAACATAGCTAGAAATTATCCTTTCTTCTTCGGATTTCAGAAAAGACTTCTTCGTCTGTTTGGTTTTCCATCGCAAGTTCTCTTCGCAGAATGTCACTATCCCAACGAAGAAAGGGATTGGTAGCTTTTTCTTGCCCTAGGGTTACTGGTAAAGTCATAGCTTTTTTTGCGCGTAATAATGAAACTTCTTCCACTCTTTGATGGAGTTTTTGATTGTGTGGGTCAATTGTTAATGCGAAAAGAGCATTGGTTTTGGTGTATTCATGGCCACAATAGAGAAGCGTTTCATCGGGAAGTTGACGAAGCTTTTTTAAAGAGTTCAACATTTGTGAAGGTGTTCCTTCAAAAAGACGTCCACAACCAAGTGAAAAGAGCGTATCTCCAGCAAAAAGAATACCCTCTTCGGGAAAATAATAAGATAATGCACCTAAAGTATGGCCAGGTGTTGAAAGCGCTAAAAGTGGGCACGTGCCAAAGAAAAAAATTTCATCAGGTTGCAGTGTTTGATCAAGATGATTGATTTTTTCTTTCTCTTTTTCCGGTCCAATCACTACAGCGTTATAAATTTGTTTTAACTCTTCCAGTGCTTCTACATGGTCATAATGATGATGCGTGATAAAAATAGTTTGAAGTGTCCAGTTGCGGCGTTTTATGGCTCTTTGAATTGCATTGCTTTCTGGTGCATCAATTGCTGCTGTATAACCGCTTTTTTCGTCATGAATGAGTACACCAAAATTATTTTCTCGACAGATGAACTGTTCAATTAACACACATTCTCTCCATAGATAGTGTATGGCAATGAATTTACAAAATAATTTATAGTAATGGAAGTGTTGTTTTAAGAATTAGATTTATCCTCTTCTGTAAAAAGACCCTGTGAATGTTTGATGATAAGAGGCATCTGAGTAATCATGAAAAGAACTGTTATGGGCATAACACCAAATACTTTAAAACTTGTCCAAAAGTTATCGCTAAAGTTACGCCAAACAATTTCATTTAAAAGAGCAAGAAAAATGAAAAAAAATGCCCAGCGATATGTGAGTTTTTGCCATCCTAAATCGTCAAGTTTTAATGTAGAATCAAGGGCGTAACGCAAAAGTGGTTTCTTAAAAAACATACCACCAAAAAGAATAAGGGCAAATAAGATGTTAATGATTGTTGGCTTCATCTTTATAAAAGTGTCATTATGAAGCCAAAGAGTTAAAAATCCAAAGACCAGAACAAATATTCCTGAAACGAGAGGCATTATGGGAATTTTTCGTGCAATGATCCATGATAAGCTTAGTGCAACTATGATTGCTACCATGAAAATAGCTGTTGCAGGGAAAATAGGTTTACTAAAATTTTTGAAAATCCCAATATTATTTATCAACCACTCACCCTTGTAATTAGCAAGGAAAAAAATAACCAACGGCCCCATTTCTAAGAGAAATTTAAGAGTGGGTGAAAGAGAAGATTTTTGATTATCGTTGGTCTTCTTTGAATTAAAGTTATTATGCGAATGAGGTTTAAATGAAGTTTTTTTCATGCGTGCCTTCCTGCAATAGTTTCGGCAAATTCAGAAGCAGAAAAAGGTTGAAGATCCTCTATATTCTCTCCTATACCGATAAAATAAACGGGTAATTTGTATTTTGCTGCGATGGCAACAAGAATTCCTCCCCGTGCAGTACCATCGAGTTTTGTCATGATGAGACCATTAACGCCAGCAATGTCACGGAAAATATTCACTTGATTGAGTGCGTTTTGTCCAGTGGTTGCATCAAGCGTTTGAAGAATTGTATGGGGCGCTTGGGGAGAGTGTTTACTTAAAACACGAATAATTTTTGCTAATTCGTCCATCAATTCTGTTTTATTTTGTAGGCGTCCTGCTGTATCAATAATCAAGACATCACTGTTTGCTTTTTTTGCTTTTTCATAAGCATCAAATGCTAGGCTTGCAGCATCCGCTCCTAGTTTAGTTGAAATAACAGGAGATCCTGTACGTTCACCCCAAATATGGAGTTGTTCAATAGCAGCAGCACGGAATGTATCACCAGCAGCGAGCATAACTTTTAATCCTCCTGCGGTGAGTTTTGCCGCAAGTTTTCCAATAGTTGTCGTTTTTCCAGTACCATTTACACCTACGAGTAAAATAACATGAGGTTTATGATTAAGGTCAAGTTCTAATGGAATTGCAACAGGCTCTAACACTTTTTTTATTTCTCCAGCTATGATGGCATGAATGTCATTTGGAGATAAATTTTTCTCATAACGATTAGAAGCCAAAATATCAGTAATACGTGTGGCTGTTTCTACACCAAGATCAGCTTGAATAAGAATATCTTCCAATTCTTGTAAGGTCTCTTCATCAAGTTTTCCCTTAATAAAAAGGTCTCCAATCGACCCGCTTAAGCGTTGTGAAGAAAGGGCTAATCCTTTTTTTAGACGCTCAAACCATGCTGTTTTTTTCTGTTCAATAGAAGATATAGATGAAAATTCCTCAATTTTCTTTTCACTGATTTTATTTGTGATAATTATTTTTCCAAAATGTGGTGCAAAAGATGGATTTTTCTCAGCACATTTTTCAGATGTTGTCTTTTGATTAGCCGCCTGTTTTTCTTGTTCTCTCTCTATAAAGGGTTGATCATTTTTTATGTCTTTATTTTTGTATTCACTTTCTTGTACCGTATCTGCTTCATGAGGAATGGAAACGTGTTCTCTTTCCTGTTGTTTAGATTTGTTAAAAGAAAATATTTTTTTGATAAAAGATTTTTTCATAAAGTTTTTTTCCTGCTCAAGCTGCGTTCAATTTTGGAAGGACAGCAATCAATTTATCACCATCATGATCAACGATAAGGGCTTGAACAATAGTTCCAGCTTTTGCACCTTTTATTTGGACAAGAGTATAATCTTCTGTTCGTCCAATTTCATCTTTTTCAACGAGAATTGTTTGTTGACTATTTTGTAAGTGAGCAAGATGTTTCTTATATGCCTCATCACCTGCTTTGCGTAATCTTTCTGCACGCATTTTAACCACTCTACGGTTGATTTGTGGCATACGCGCAGCAGGTGTTCCTTCTCTTGGAGAGAAAGGAAAAACATGAAGATGTGTTAAATTACAGTCATTAATCAAAGAGAGACTATTTTCGAACATTTCTTCTGTTTCGGTTGGAAAACCAGCAATTAAATCGGCACCATAAACCATTGTAGGACGTTTGGTACGCAAATCTTGGCAAAATTGAATTGCATGTTCGCGTAAATGTCGCCGTTTCATTCTTTTGAGTATCATATTATCGCCTGCTTGTAAGGATAAATGCAAATGTGGCATTATCCTTTTTTCATAAGCTAAAAGATTCATGAGCTCTTCATCTGCTTCAATAGAATCAATGGATGAAAGGCGGAGTCGAGGTAAGTCAGAAATGTGGTGTAAAATGGCTGAAGTTAATTTTCCTAATGTAGCCTTTCCTGGGAGATCGTGACCATAACTTGTAAGATCTACACCTGTTAGAACAACTTCTTGGATACCATTGTCTATCAATTGTTTAATTTGTTCGATGACAGCACCCATGGGAACTGAGCGTGATGGGCCACGTCCATAGGGAATAATGCAAAAAGTACAGCGATGATCACAGCCATTTTGCACTTGTACGAAGGCACGGGTGCGCTCTTCCATTGCGCTTACCATGTGTGGAGCAATTTTTTGTACTTCCATGATGTCATTGATACGCAATTTTTCAGAATGGTTGATGCCAAAGTCAGGAAGTTGACGGTAAGAATGTGCATGAAGCTTGTCTTCATTTCCTAAAACAAGATTAACCTCTTTCATTGAAGCAAAATTCTGCCCTTCTGTTTGTGCTGCACATCCTGTTACAATAATGCGAGCATGAGGATTTTCACGTCTTGCTTTGCGAATAGCTTGTTTTGCTTGTCGCACAGCTTCAGCTGTGACAGAACAGGTATTAAAGATAATAGCACCATCTTTGAGTTGAGCTAGTTCTGAGGAAGCGCTTTCTTTGCGTATGATTTCCGATTCGTAGCTATTTAATCGACAACCAAAAGTTACAATTTCTATTGTCATCAAGAGAGATCCTTTTTGTAACTCCCTGTTAAAGGGTCTAAAAAACCACTAAATTCATATTTGATTGGACCCGTCATGATAATGTGATCATCTTCTCGATAAAAAATATTAAGCATTCCCCCTGGTAAATTCACATCAATATGGCGTTTTGTGAGTCCACGTCGATAAGCCGCTACCGCACTCGCACAAGCGGCGCTACCACAGGCTTGCGTTAATCCAGCGCCTCGCTCCCATGTGCGTAAATTTAGGCTTTTCTTTGAAGAGACATAAGCGATAGAAATATTACAACGTTCTGGAAAAAGAGGATCATGTTCAAGTTTTGCTCCATAAATTTCTAATGGAATATGTTGAATGTCATTTTCAACAAAAAAAATAGCGTGGAGATTACCAATGGATACAAGGCAAGCATCTCTTAAAGGACCAGTAGTCATTTCTACGTGATTGGTATCAACTATTTCACGTGAAACAGGCATTTCTTTTGCATTGAAATTGGGTTTTCCCATATCAACCGAAATAAGCCCGTCTATTTGGCGTTTACCTTCAATAATTCCAGTGGGCATTTCCAGTTGAAAAGTTTCTCCAAGATTGTGATCTGTGAGCCATGCGATTACGCAACGGGTACCGTTACCGCAAGCTTTAGCTATTGAACCGTCAGCATTCCATATTTCAATACGAAAGTTGGTATCTTCTTTAGTTGATGTGTGAATAGCCATAATTTGATCAAAATGCGTTTGAGGATCTGCCGATAAAGCAAAAATTGCTTGCTGTGTAAGCGAATGTGTGCTTTTACGCATATCAACAACAATGATTTTATTGCCAAGACCGTTCATTTTGCTGAATGGCGTTTTCATGAAATTTCTCTATTTTTAGTGATTATTACAAAAGATATATGACTGAAAATCTTATAAATTTCTAGTGCTTAATCGTGAAATTGATGGCAAAAAAATATTTATTACTTAAAACAAGTTATTTTTATCCTATTTTTTAAATTTGTTAATTTATCTTTGTAAAATGCCATATAATAGATGTTCACCTATTTCTTTGAGTGAACTTATTTAGTCATGGGAAAGAGTATAGATATGCCATTTTTTAAAAATTCATCTTTCATTGCAATATCAATGGTTATGTTCTTAGGGGGATGTTTAACATCGCGATTTGATAGGAACGATAATAATAACACAGCAGAAGTTTTTTATCCACTTCAAGAAATGCCAACAGAAGTGATGTCTGATCCTTCCTCTTCTTATTATTCCTCTTCTGAAACAGTAGAGGTTTCAATGTATGAGAAAGGAGATTCTCAAAGCGATGGGCGAATGACTCGTCTTGAACTGCCAAGCAATGCTGTTGATTTGTTTCCTGCAAGTATTGCTGGAGTGTGGAATCTCTCTGTGGATGGTAAAGTTTGCCGAATTGCAACGCCACAAACAAAATTTGGCCAAGGATACCGGGCTGGTCCTTTACATTGTCCAGGAATCATTTCTCAAGTAAACTCCTGGGCTGTTAAAGGAAAAAGATTATATTTCTATAATAATGTAGGACGTGTTATTGTTGCCCTTTATTCTTACAATGTTGATCGTTTTGAGGGACGTACAATTGATGATCGTCCGGTTGTTTTAAGCCGTTAGATTGTTTTTGACTGATTATGAAAAATTTAAATATAGATATTGGTTTATGACGAAAGCGCATCTTTTTCATTGAAAACGGGTTATAAAGGTTGTTTGGATGGTTTTGGTGTCAGGACGCTATAAGGAGTTGGTATACAAAGGAAAAATCAATTTTGATCCTGCTCAATTGGCTTTAGCAGAGCATTTTGATCATTTATTACAAAATATTATGGAACAAAATGTTTCGCGTCCTTGGCTGTTTTGGCACTTTTTCAAGAAGAAAAAACAAAATTTTTTTCGTTGCTCAAGACAAAGTGATAATTCCTCACGGGGATTATATATTTATGGTGAAGTAGGACGAGGCAAAACCATGCTTATGGATTTGTTTTTTTCTTGTTTGCCACAAGAACGTAAAAAGCGTGCGCATTTTAATGATTTTATGGCTGATGTGCATGAACGCATTAATTTTTATCGTCAAATATCAGCTAACGGAAAAGCTGGAAAAGATAATCCTATTTTAGTTGTTGCTGAAGATCTTGCACAAGAAGCTCGGGTGCTTTGTTTTGATGAATTTAGCGTGACAGATATTGCTGATGCCATGGTGTTGGGGCGTCTCATTTCTGCTTTGTTTGATAAAGGGGTTTTCTTCGTTGCGACTTCAAATGTTGCTCCCGATAATCTTTATTACAATGGTTTAAATCGAGAGCTTTTTTTGCCCTTTATTCAAATTTTGAAAGTACATGTTCGTATTGTCAATCTTGATGCTAAGACAGATTATCGTCTTGAAAAATCAAATCTACAACATGTGTATATAACACCGTTAGGATTGGAAGCAAATGAGCGCATGGATCAAGCTTGGGCATTGGTGCTAGAAGGACAAAAAGAAACCTCTGATGAACTTGCTATAAGAAGGCGTTTTATTCATATTCCACGCTCTGGGGGAGGATGCGCGCGCTTTGATTATCAAGATTTATGTGCAAAGCCTTTGGCCGCAGCTGAATATTTAGCATTAGCTGGGCGTTATCACACGATTTTTATCGATAATGTCCCTGTCATGGATGATACCTGTCGTAATGAAACGAAACGATTTATTTTACTCATCGATATTCTTTATGAACGCTACATAAGATTATTTATGTCAGCGGCGGATGTTCTTGAGAATTTATATAAGGGACGTGCTCAGACGACAGAAACATTTGAGTTTAAAAGAACACAATCACGTCTTTTTGAAATGCAAAGCCAAGATTATTTGAAGTTTTGGGCAGAACATTTTCTTTTAAAGGGGGAAAGTTGAACATAACTTTATCTTTATGTAAACCATAAGAACAATAACTCTTTGCCTTTAAAAGAATTGTGATAATTCTGTTGTATTTTTTTTTAATTCATTTTATCGATACTTCATGGTAATTTTCTAATAGTTGTTTCTATGGGGAATTATTGCTTTTGTGAAAAGAAAAATTTGGTAAGTTTCATATTTTCTCTTTTTGTTGATGTTGTTGAAAATATAGCTAAGATCAAAGAAATGTTCAGTGTACTGATGCTGGTGAGTATGCACTGAGTTTTTTAATGTTAGGAAGAAATAAAATGGCACGAAAAAAAATAGCTCTCATCGGTTCAGGTATGATCGGTGGTACTTTAGCACATATCATTGGACTTAAAGAGCTTGCTGATGTTGTCTTATTTGATATCGCAGAAGGTATTCCACAGGGTAAGGCTCTTGATATTGCTGAATCTTCACCTGTTGATAGTTTTGATGTCAGTTTAAAAGGTGCTAATGCTTATGAAGCAATTGAAGGTGCTGATGTTGTTATTGTAACGGCAGGTGTTGCACGAAAGCCAGGTATGAGCCGCGATGATCTTTTAGGTATTAATTTAAAGGTGATGGAACAAGTTGGCGTTGGGATTAAAAAATATGCGTCTTCAGCGTTTGTTATTTGTATTACCAATCCCCTTGATGCCATGGTATGGGCATTGCAGAAATTTTCCGGTCTTCCTACACATAAAGTGGTTGGTATGGCTGGTGTCCTTGATTCAGCACGTTTTCGTCATTTCTTGTCTGAGGAATTTAAGGTTTCTGTTAAAGATGTGACAGCGTTTGTTTTAGGAGGGCACGGTGATTCAATGGTTCCTCTCGTGCGTTATTCAACAGTTGGTGGTATTTCTTTGCCTGATCTTGTTAAGATGGGGTGGACGACACAGGAAAAAATTGATCAAATTATTCAACGGACCCGTGATGGTGGTGCAGAAATCGTTGGTTTGCTAAAAACAGGATCTGCTTTTTACGCACCAGCAGCTTCTGCTGTTTCTATGGCTGAAGCCTATTTAAAGGATACGAAGCGTGTTGTGCCTGTTGCGGCCTATCTTTCAGGTGAATACGGAGTTAATGATACCTATGTCGGTGTTCCTGTTGTGCTTGGTGCCGGTGGTGTTGAACGAGTCATAGAAATTGATCTTGATAAAGAAGAAAGAGATGCTTTTGAGCATTCGGTCAATGCGGTACAAAAGCTTTGTGAGGCTTGTATCACTATTGTGCCTAGTCTCAAATAAATTGCGTAGGATTCTGTTCATTAAAACAGAGTCTTTAAAATATTAAAATTTGAGGATTAATAAAATAATCCGTAAAAGAAAAGGACAAATGCATGAATATCCATGAATATCAGGCTAAACGTCTGCTTCATGAATATGGAGCGCCAATTGCAAACGGTGTTGCTGTTTATTCTGTAGAACAAGCTGAAAAATGGGCAAAGAAATTGCCTGGACCGCTCTATGTTGTGAAAAGTCAAATACACGCTGGTGGTCGTGGTAAGGGTAAGTTTAAAGAACTCGGTCCTGAAGCAAAGGGTGGTGTTCGGCTTGCAAAATCCGTTGAAGAAGTTGTTGCAAATGTTCAAGAAATGTTTGGTAAAACTTTGGTAACAAAACAAACAGGTCCAGAGGGTAAACAGGTTAATCGCCTTTATATTGAAGACGGTGCCGATATCGAGCGGGAGCTTTATCTTTCATTGTTGGTTGATCGTACAGTTGGTCGGGTTTCCTTCGTTGTTTCAACGGAAGGGGGAATGGATATTGAAACAGTTGCTGAAGAAACACCAGAAAAAATATTAACATTACCCATTGATGCGCTACAGGGTGTTACCTCTGCTGATTGTACAAGGCTTTGTGATGCATTAGAATTGCGCGATAGTGCACGAGAAGATGGGGAAAAGCTTTTTCCAATTCTCTATAAGGTGTTTTGTGAAAAAGATATGAGCCTTCTTGAAATCAATCCGCTTATTGTGATGAAAGATGGTCGTTTGCGTGTTCTTGATGCAAAAGTTTCTTTTGACAATAATGCTTTGTTCCGTCATCCTGATATTTTGGAATTGCGCGATCTTTCAGAGGAGGACCCGAAAGAGATTGAAGCGTCAAAGCATGATCTTGCTTATGTTGCTCTTGAGGGCACAATTGGTTGCATGGTCAATGGTGCAGGTCTTGCTATGGCGACAATGGATATCATTAAGCTTTATGGCGCTGAACCAGCAAATTTCCTTGATGTTGGTGGTGGAGCTTCAAAAGAAAAGGTAACGGCTGCTTTTAAAATTATTACTGCTGATCCGAATGTTAAAGGCATTTTGGTTAATATTTTTGGTGGTATTATGCGTTGCGATGTTATTGCTGAAGGTGTGGTTGCTGCTGTGAGAGACGTTGGTTTAAAGGTTCCTTTGGTTGTCCGTCTTGAGGGCACAAATGTTGAGCAGGGTAAGGCGATTATTAATGACAGTGGTTTGAATGTTATTCCCGCTGATGATTTAGATGATGCTGCTCAAAAAATCGTTGCGGCCGTGAAGGGAGCTTAAACTATGTCAATTCTTGTGAATAAAAATACAAAGGTTCTGGTTCAGGGGCTTACAGGAAAAACAGGAACATTTCATACAGAGCAAGCGCTTGCTTATCATGGCACGCAAATGGTTGGTGGTGTTAATCCTAAAAAGGGTGGTGAAACATGGAAAGGTGCAAAAGGTGAAACTCTTCCTATCTTTTCCAGTGTTGCAGAAGGAAAAGAAAAAACAGGCGCAGATGCTTCCGTTATTTATGTTCCACCTGCAGGGGCTGCTGCAGCTATTATAGAAGCTATTGATGCTGAAATTCGTTTGATTATCTGCATTACCGAAGGTATTCCTGTTATGGATATGGTTAAAGTCAAGGCGAGATTGGAGACATCAAAATCACGTCTTATTGGCCCTAATTGTCCTGGTGTTCTCACTCCCGATGAATGTAAAATTGGTATTATGCCTGGTTCTATTTTTAGAAAAGGCTCTGTTGGGGTTGTCTCGCGGTCAGGAACTTTGACTTATGAAGCTGTTTTTCAAACGAGTCATGAGGGTCTGGGACAGACAACAGCTATTGGTATTGGTGGTGATCCTGTTAAAGGTACCGAATTCATTGATGTCTTAGAAATGTTTTTAGCCGATGAAGAAACCCAGTCTATTGTTATGATTGGTGAAATTGGTGGTTCTGCTGAAGAAGAAGCGGCACAGTTCCTTCAAGATGAGGCAAGAAAAGGTCGTAAAAAACCAGTGGTTGGTTTTGTTGCTGGTCGTACAGCTCCTCCAGGGCGTACAATGGGGCATGCTGGTGCTGTTATCTCCGGTGGTAAAGGTGGCGCAGAAGATAAAATTGCTGCAATGGAATCGGCAGGGATTAGGGTTTCTCCTTCACCATCACAGATAGGAAAAACCTTGATATCAGTTTTGAAAGGGTAAAAACTTCATCTGAATAAGAAATTATCCTTATTTGGATGAAATATTGGATAAAAAAGGAAAAACTTTTTAGAATTCTTAACCCCCGTTTGCTTTATGAGCATTAAAGGTTAAAAAATGTAAGGAGACGGAATTAATGTTCCGGAGAGGTATATGGCAAGGCAGGACGAGATAAATAGTCTTTTTGCACAAACATCATTTCTGTATGGTGGAAATGCCGATTATATAGATCAGCTTTATGCCGAATATGAAAAAGATCCTACTAGCGTAGATTCACAGTGGCGTACTTTTTTTGAAAATCTTCATGATAAAAAAGAAGATGTTTTAAAAAATGCTGAAGGAGCAACATGGCAACGTGATTATTGGCCGTTAAAGGCAAATGGTGAGTTGGTTTCTGCTCTCGATGGTGATTGGTCTGTCCTTGAAAAATATGTTGGTGATAAATTAAAAGAAAAAGCAGCAATAAATGCTGCGCAAAAAGGAAAAGCTTCCAGCGAACAAGATGTTATTCGAGCGACCCGTGATTCCGTCCATGCTCTCATGATGATTCGTGCCTTTCGTGCTCGTGGGCACCTTCGTGCAAAGCTCGATCCTCTTCAATTGGCAAAAAAACTTGAAGACTATAAGGAACTTTCTCCAGAAACTTATGGTTTTACTCCTGCTGATTATGAGCGCTCCATTTTTATTGATAATGTGTTAGGCTTAGAATACGCAACTATTCCGCAAATGCTTGATATCCTCAATCGAACCTATTGTTCAACAATTGGAATTGAGTATATGCATATTTCTGATCCAGCTCAAAAAGCGTGGCTTCAAGAGCGTATTGAAGGACCAAATAAGCGCGTTGCCTTCACGCAGAAGGGCAAAAAGGCTATCCTTAATAAGCTTATTGAAGCAGAGGGGTTCGAGCAGTTTTTAGATACGAAATATAAAGGAACCAAGCGTTTTGGACTTGATGGTGGTGAGGCTTTAATTCCTGCTCTTGAACAGATTATTAGATGTAGTAGTGCTTTGGGGGTACAGGAAATCATTTTAGGGATGGCGCATCGTGGTCGTTTAAATGTTCTTTCACAAGTTCTTGCAAAACCACATCGTGCCATTTTTCACGAATTTAAGGGGGGATCTTATAAGCCTGATGATGTGGAGGGATCGGGTGATGTTAAATACCATTTGGGAACTTCAGCTGATCTTGAGTTTGATGGTAAAAAAGTTCATTTATCGCTTTTAGCGAATCCCTCTCATCTTGAGATTGTTGATCCAGTTGTTATTGGTAAAGCACGGGCTAAACAAGATCAACTTGTGGATTCTAAAAATACGGATTCACTCCCGTTGAGTGAACGTTCAAAGGTTTTGCCGTTACTTATTCACGGTGATGCTGCCTTTGCTGGGCAGGGTGTTATTCAGGAGACTTTTGGCCTTTCAGGTCTTAGAGGTTATAGCGTTGCTGGATCTGTTCATGTCATTATCAATAATCAGATTGGTTTTACAACAGATCCACGCTTTTTGCGTTCCTCACCTTATCCATCGGATGTGGCGAAAATGATTGATGCACCAATTTTTCATGTCAATGGTGATGATCCTGAGGCAGTAGTCTTTGTTGTAAAAGTGGCAACAGAATTTCGTCAGATTTTCCATAAACCGGTGGTGATTGATATGTTCTGTTATCGTCGTTATGGACATAATGAAGGCGATGAACCTTCCTTTACACAACCGCTTATGTATAAAGCAATTCGTGATCATAAAACAACGCTTCAGCTTTATGGTAATCAGTTGGTAGAAGAAGGAGTGATTGCTGCAGAAGATATTGAACGGCAAAAAAAACAATGGCGCGATAAGCTGGAAGGTGAATTTGAAGCCAGCACTTCTTATAAACCTAATAAAGCCGATTGGCTTGATGGGAGTTGGACAGGGCTCAAGGCTTCTAATAGTGCTGAAGAGCAACATTGTGGAAAAACAGGCGTTGCGATTGAAACTTTAAAGGAAATTGGTCAGAAACTTGTTGAGATTCCAGCAGACTTTCATGTGCATAAAACGATACAGCGCTTTTTAAGTAACCGTGCTAAGATTTTTGAAACTGGTGAAGGTGTTGATTGGGCAACAGCTGAAGCTTTAGCTTTTGGTTCACTTTGCTTAGAAGGAGCGCCGGTGCGCCTTTCCGGTGAAGATGTTGAGCGTGGAACTTTTTCACAACGCCATTCAGTTCTTTATGATCAAGAAAATGAAGCGCGCTACATTCCTTTGAATCATTTGAGAGAGGGTCAAGCGCTTTATGAGGTTGTCAATTCTATGCTCTCTGAAGAGGCTGTTCTTGGTTTCGAATATGGATATTCTCTTGCGAGACCACGAGGATTGACTCTTTGGGAAGCGCAATTTGGTGACTTTTCTAATGGAGCGCAGGTCATTTTTGATCAATTTATCTCCTCTGCTGAACGTAAATGGCTTCGTATGTCTGGTCTTGTATGTTTGTTGCCTCATGGTTTTGAGGGGCAAGGACCAGAGCATTCTTCAGCACGTTTAGAGCGCTTCCTTCAATTGTGTGCGGAAGATAATATGCAGGTTGCTAATTGTACGACTCCAGCAAATTATTTTCATATTCTGCGTCGGCAGATTAAACGCGATTTTCGTAAACCTTTAATTTTAATGACACCAAAGTCACTTTTGCGTCATAAGCGGGCCGTTTCTTTTCTCAATGAAATGGGACCAGAAATGAATTTTCAGCGTTTGTTGCTTGATGATACAGAAACGCTCAAAAATGCTGTTATTAAATTGCAGAAAGATAGTAAAATTCGCCGTATCGTTCTTTGTACGGGTAAGGTTTATTATGATCTTTATGAAGAGCGTGAAAAAAGAGGCATTGATAATGTTTATTTGCTGCGCGTTGAACAACTTTATCCTTTTCCTGCAAAAGCTTTGGTGGATGTTTTGTCACGCTTTTTGCAAGCAGAAATTGTTTGGTGCCAAGAGGAACCAAAAAATATGGGGGCTTGGTCATTTATTGAGCCTTATTTAGAATGGGTTTTGACGCATATTAATGCGCAATATTCACGTGCACGTTATGCAGGGCGTCCTGCAAGTGCGTCACCAGCCTCTGGGTTAATGACGCAACATCTTGAACAACTGACTGCGTTTCTTGAAGACGCGTTAGATTCTTAATTTATGACTACTCTGATGTATGGAAAAATATTATGACTACTGAAATCCGTGTTCCTACCTTGGGCGAATCAGTTACCGAAGCAACCGTTGGAAAATGGTTTAAAAAACTTGGTGAGTCCGTTGCGATGGATGAGCCTTTGGTTGAATTAGAAACCGATAAAGTAACAGTTGAGGTTCCTTCGCCTGTTGCGGGGAAATTATCTGAAATTATTGCAAAGGAAGGTGATACGGTTGAGGTGAATGCACTTTTAGGAGCCGTTGAAGCTGGAGCAGCTGGTGTTGCTAAAACACCATCGTCTTCTGAGACATCTGTGCCAACAACGCCATCTGAATTGGATAAACCTTCTTCTTCGAGCAGTGCAATGCCGCCTGCTCCTTCAGCAGCAAAATTAATGGCTGAAAACAATATTACAAAAAACGATGTTTCAGGTTCTGGAAAACGTGGACAGATTCTTAAAGAAGATGTTCTTGGTGTTTTGGCACAAGGGATAAAGGCACCAGCTCCTGCTGTTTCTATATCCAGTTCTGCCTCTGTGTCCAGTCCTACTTCTGCTTCTGTATCCAGCTCTTCAGCTGCTTTTGATCAAGAAAGACGTGAGGAACGGGTTCGTATGACTAAATTGCGCCAAACAATTGCGCGCCGTCTTAAAGATGCACAAAATATAGCAGCGATGTTAACCACATTTAATGAGGTTGATATGTCGGCGGTGATGGATTTGCGTAAGCGTTATAAGGATCTTTTTGAAAAGAAACATGGGGTTAAGCTTGGTTTTATGGGATTTTTTACCAAGGCTGTTTGTCATACATTGAAAGAACTTCCTGCTGTTAATGCTGAAATTGATGGGACCGATATTATTTATAAAAACTATGTCAATGTTGGAATTGCTGTTGGAACAGATAAAGGGCTTGTTGTTCCTGTGGTTCGTGATGCAGATCAGATGTCGTTAGCGGAGATTGAAAAAGAAATTGGTCGTTTGGGGCGCCTTGCTCGTGATGGAAAATTAGCCGTTTCTGATATGCAAGGGGGAACTTTCACCATTACCAATGGGGGAGTTTATGGATCATTAATGTCAACACCGATTTTGAATGCCCCACAATCTGGTATTTTAGGAATGCATGCGATTAAAGAGCGGGCAATGGTTGTTGAGGGGCAGATTGCTATTCGCCCTATGATGTATTTAGCACTTTCTTACGATCATCGTATTGTAGATGGACAAGAAGCTGTGACTTTCCTTGTGCGTGTTAAGGAAAGTTTAGAAGATCCGGAACGCCTTGTTCTTGACTTGTAAAATTACAGTTTTCAGGATGAAAGGAAAAACGGATGTCTTATGATGTGGTTGTAATTGGAGCGGGACCAGGGGGGTATGTTGCAGCAATAAAGTCCGCACAATTGGGGCTTAAAACGGCAATTATTGAAAAACGTACAACGCTGGGAGGGACTTGTCTTAACGTTGGCTGTATTCCTTCTAAAGCATTGTTACATGCTTCAGAAGTGTTTGCTGAAACGCAGCATGGCTTTGAAACACTTGGTATTTCTATTGAAAAATCTAAGCTTAATCTCGATCAAATGATGGCACATAAAAAGGCGGTTGTTACAGCCAATACCAGTGGTGTCTCTTTTTTGATGAAAAAGAATAAAGTTGATACTTTCTTTGGTACAGCCAAAATTTTAGGCGCAGGTCAAGTTGAAGTGGTTGCTAGGGACGGACGTCAACAAACGATTGCAACAAAAAATATTATTATTGCAACAGGTTCAGAGAGTTCCAGTATTCCGGGTGTCAATGTTGAAATTGATGAAAAGGTTATTGTCTCTTCTACGGGAGCTCTTGCTCTTGAAAAAGTACCAGCGCGTATGATTGTTGTTGGTGCTGGTGTTATTGGTTCAGAGCTTGGTTCTGTTTGGAGTCGCTTAGGTGCTAAAGTAACCATTATTGAATATCTTAACAAAGTTTTAGGCTCAATGGATGGTGAGGTTTCACGACAGTTCCAAAAAATAATGGAAAAACAGGGAATTGAATATAAAACGGGCGCAAAGGTAACCACTATTACGAAATCTGGTTCAATGGCTCAAGTGAATTTTGAAGCGGTCAAAGGTGGTGCTGCTGAATCTTTAGAGGCTGAGGTTGTGCTTATTGCTACTGGACGTTCTCCATATACGGAAGGTCTTGGTTTGGGAGAAGCTGGTATAAAAGTGGATGAACGTGGTTTTATTGATATTGATGCACATTGGCAGACCAATATTCCAGGAATTTATGCAATTGGTGATGTTATTAAGGGGCCCATGCTAGCGCATAAGGCGGAGGAAGAAGGCGTTGCTGTAGCAGAAATTTTGGCAGGTCAAAGGGGGCACGTTAATTTTGATGTCATTCCTAGTGTTGTTTATACACAACCAGAAATTGCTAGTGTGGGAAAGACTGAAGAAGAGCTTAAAGCGGACGGTATTGATTATCATGTGGGTAAATTTCCTTTTATGGCCAATGGTCGTGCACGTGCAATGCAAAAAAGTGATGGGTTTGTTAAAATTCTTGCCGATAAAAAGACAGATCGGGTTTTAGGTGGACATATTCTTGGATTTGGTGCTGGTGAAATGATCCATGAAATTGCAGTTTTAATGGAATTTGGTGGTTCATCAGAAGATTTGGGACGTTGTTGCCATGCGCATCCTACCCTATCAGAAGCCGTGCGAGAAGCTGCTTTAGCAACATTTGCTAAACCACTCCATATTTAAATATTTAGGTATTATTTTTAGAGTTTTACCTTGTATAATAAAGATAACGTATTGATTTATAACGATAATTTACTTTTTTTTTGCATGTTAAATGAGACTCCTGAATATTGTAAGATTCTCTCAATTCAAATTCCCTTATGTTGAATCAAGTGAAAATATATTTTTGCACATCATAAGCGGGGTTTGTGTGTGGGGTGAAAACAGTTTAGAAAGGAGCAAAAATGCCTTTAATGAATCGTCTCAATACCAAGGGCTGTCGCAACATTGGGGGCTGGCAAAGAGTATGATGGTGCCGGTTTGCACCTTTATAAGCGTAAAGATGGTGGTGCTCAATGGCTTTTACGTTATACCATCCACGGGCGGCGTCGTGAAATGGACTTGGGTACTTTAAAAAAACCACCCTTTTAAAGGGGCGGTTTTTCTATAGCTTTTACAGTTATGGGAAATACACTTAAAACTGTAATTTTATCTCTTCTTGTTGTTCTCTTATCCAAGTTGAAAGCCCCATATGCTCAAGTTGTTTAAGGAAAGGGCGCGATGGTAATTCTTCTACATTGACCATGGTTTTAACATCCCATTCACCAGTGGCAATAAGAAGGGATGCAACGGCTGCTGGTACACCAGCTGTATAAGAAATACCTTGTGCACCGGTTTCATTAAAAGCTTGTTTATGATCAGCTACATTATAGATAAAAACTTCTCTCGATTTACCATCTTTTTCACCTTTAATGAGATCTCCAATACACGTTTTTCCTGTGTAGTTTGGTGCTAATGAAGCAGGGTCAGGTAAGACGGCTTTCACAACCTTCAAAGGAACGACCTCTTGTCCTTCTGCTGTTTTAATAGGTTGTTCGGATAAGAGCCCAAGATTTTTCAAAACAGTGAAAACATTGATATAATGTTCACTAAATCCCATCCAGAAGCGAACATTTTGAACATCGAGATTTTTGGATAATGAATGAATTTCATCATGACCTGTCATATAGGCTTTTTGTTTTCCAACAACGGGAAGATTCCATTCATGGCTCACTTCAAACATTTTATTGGAAACCCATTTTTTATTTTGCCAAGACCATACTTGGCCTGTAAATTCTCGAAAGTTGATTTCAGGGTCAAAATTCGTGGCAAACCAATGTCCATGGTTTCCAGCATTAATATCAATAATATCAATATCAGTAATTTTATCAAAATAACACTCACGTGCGAATGCTGCATAAGCATTGACAACACCTGGGTCAAAACCTGCGCCTAAAATAGCTGTTATACCAGCTTTTTCACATTCTTGACGTCGAGGCCATTCATAATTGCCATACCAAGGAGGAGTTTCGCAAATTTTCAAAGGATCTTCGTGAATTGCAGTATCAATATAAGCGCATTTTGTTTCAATACAAGCTGAAAGAACAGACATGTTAAGAAAGGCCGATCCAACATTGATGACAATTTCGCATTTTGTTGTTCGGATGAGTTTTACAGTTTCTTCTACATTCATTGCGTTGAGCATATGGGCTTGAAGAACCCCTTGTTCTTTCATTGTGTTTTTTTCTTTAATGGAAGCAATGATAGCTTCACATTTTTTGAGTGTTCGTGAAGCAATATGAATGTCACCAAGAATATCATTGTGTTGAGCACATTTATGCGCAACGACTTGTGCAACACCTCCAGCACCAATAATGAGAATATTTTTCTTCATTGTGGGATTATCTCCTTTTTAATACTGTTCTACACTGTTTTTTAAACAGTTCTTTCTTTATGAAAGACTTTCTTGATAGTCATTATAGCTAAATTGGCGTTGAAGCGTTAGTGTACCATCTAATTCTTTGATAACAATGGCAGGCATTGCAACGCCATTAAACCAATTTTTCTTGACCATTGTATAGCCTGCTGTATCTTGAAAAGACAATCTGTCCCCTATTTTAAGAGGTTTAGGGAAATGAAATGTTCCAAAAATATCACCGGCAAGGCAGGATTTCCCGCAGACCATGATTTCGTACGGTCCTTGATTTGGTTCTAATTTAGCATTTTCACGATAAATTAAAAGATCAAGCATGTGCGCTTCAATCGAGCTATCAACGATAGCAAGTTTTTTTTCATTATATAATGTATCAAGAACGCTTACTTCTAGTGTGGTACTTTTTGTTATGGCGGCTTCTCCTGGTTCTAGAAAAATAGTGACACCATAGGTTTTTGAAAAATGTTTTAAGCGTTTTGCAAAAGTTTCTAGAGGATAATTTGGAGCTGTAAAATGAATTCCACCACCAAGACTTATCCAGTTAACAGCAGCAAAGAGTTCTGAAAATTCTTCTTCCATGTGATTTAGCATTTGATTAAAAAGATTAAAATCAGCATTTTCGCAATTGTTGTGGATCATTAAGCCATTAATGAGAGGGAGAACTTCTTTTATAGCACTTTTATTCGTTTCTCCTAAGCGACTAAAAGGACGGGAGGGGTTGGCAAGATCAAAACTGGATGCACTGATCCCTGGATTTAATCTTAGTCCTCGTTGAATCGTTTTTGTTGCATCAGAAAAATGTTGAAGTTGTTGGATGGAATTAAAAATAATTTTGTCTGCGTAACCACACGCTTCATCAATTTCATGATCTGCCCATGCAACCGAATATGCATGGGTTTCTTTGCCGAATTTTTTTCTTCCCAAACGCAGTTCATAAAGGGATGATGATGTGGTTCCATCCATGAACTTAGACATTAAATCAAAAACACTCCATGTCGCAAAACATTTCAAAGCAAGGAGAATTTTTGCTCCAGACATTTCACGTAAACGAGCGATAATTTCCATATTTTTTATAAGTTTAGATTTATCTATCAGATAATAGGGAGTTCTTATCATTGTTTATCCATTCTCTTTTGAAGGATCTTATTGCAAAGTTTAACGTTTAATACAAAGAGCAACAGAATATCTCAAAAAAAGAATTTGTTGCTCTCTAGAAGTAAAAAAACTTTCTGTCATTGCGTTTTGATTTTGTAATGTTGAGATTTGCATTATGTGTATGAAAAAAAAAATTATATTATATTTTGGCTCTTATATTGGTTGGCGGTTTCTTCATTATAACAACCAATATTGTTAATTTAATGCAAAATAAGAATAATGTTGAAGCTAAAGTGGTTGTTCCTCAGGATGTTGTTCAAGAGAGTAATGTGCCTTTGATTTTTACAGGGCGTAAAGAACTTAATGGTTTTAAGGGGTATCATAATTATCGGCGCGGTTATCGTAAGTATAAAGACAATTGGTGGTATCCTGAAGCAGCTTTCGTTACATTACCACATCTAAACACAAAACCTCCATTATTAAAAGCTCTATCAGAGACAAAAAAGTTGCCTCAACAACATATTGAATCTTGTCGTGCGCGTTACCGCTCTTATAATAAAAATGATAACAGTTACCAACCTTTTTATGGACCTCGTAAGCAGTGTCTTTCGCGTTTTTTTAAAGGGTAAAAATTGTTAAATGTAAAAATCTCTCTCAGACCCTATCGGGTTTGTTACCGTCCTTAAAATGAAAAGAAAATTCGTATGATAGAGAATTTTTTTCACGTAGCAGTTGTTTTTAAAAAATTTAAATGCTTTTAAGTTTTATTAAATCTTATTATCGTAAGTGCAAAATGAGGGGGTAACAATGTGACTTTTATTTTGTTAATAACAAAATATTAAAGAAAAAATGGAGTTTAAAGAATGACAGCACGGGAAGCAATGTTGATATTGCTCGTTTTGCTTCCTTTTTGTGGAAGTGCTGTTATTGGTTTTTTTCGTTCAACAGCAAAAAATAATGAAGCGTGGTTTGCCGGTGCCATTGCGCTTTTCTGTCTTCTTTTTACAGTAATGCTTTATCCAACGGTTCGTGGAAACCATGTGGTACGTTTAGATATTTTTTGGCTTCCAGAATGGGGTGTTAATTTGATTCTCCGTATGGATGGTCTGGCTTGGCTTTTTTGCTTGCTCATCACGGGAATTGGATTGCTTGTTGTTGTCTATGCGCGTTATTATATGGATCCAGCGGATTCTGTACCGCGATTTTTTTCTTTTTTTCTAGCGTTTATGGGGTCAATGACAGGAATAGTCTTGTCAGGAAATCTGGTTTTTTTGGTTGTTTTCTGGGAACTCACAAGTGTCTTTTCTTTTTTGTTGATCGGTTATTGGTACCATAATGCAAGTGCGCGTGAAGGAGCGCGTATGGCTTTAACAATCACAGGTTTTGGTGGTTTTGCTCTTTTTATTGGGATTTTATTGATTGGACACATCGTTGGCAGTTTTGATTTGGATAAGGTGTTACAGTCTGGTGATATAATCCGGTCAAATCCTCTTTATAACGTTGTTCTTATTTGTATTTTGTTGGGAGGCTTAACAAAAAGTGCACAGTTTCCGTTTCATTTTTGGTTGCCTAATGCAATGGCCGCTCCCACACCCGTATCCTCTTATCTCCATTCAGCAACAATGGTGAAAGCAGGATTGTTTTTGCTGGTTCGTTTATGGCCTGTGCTTTCTGGGACAGAATCTTGGTTTTGGTTGGTTGGTTTTTCCGGTCTCTCGACATTGTTACTTGGTGCCTATTTTTCCATGTTTCAGCAAGATCTAAAAGGATTACTTGCTTATTCAACCATTAGTCATCTTGGATTGATTACTACCCTTTTAAGTCTTGGTAGTCCCCTTGCGTGTGTTGCAGCAATTTTTCATATGGCCAATCATGCTACTTTTAAAGCATCTTTATTTATGGCTGCTGGCATTATTGATCACGAGACGGGAACACGGGATATGCGTAAGCTGACAGGTCTTTATCGTTCTATGCCTATTACAGCAACTCTTGCTTTAGTTGCAAGTGCTGCAATGGCTGGAGTTCCTTTATTGAATGGTTTTTTATCGAAGGAAATGTTTTTTGCTGAAGCAGTTGAAATGCATATGGATTCATGGCTTGATTGGATTGCACCTTATGTGGCAACGCTAGCAAGTCTGTTTAGTGTCACTTATTCTATACGCTTTATTCATGGTGTCTTTTTAGGACCAAAGCCTGTCAATTTACCTAAAGCGCCTCATGAACCACCGCATTTTATGCGTTTGCCAATGGAACTTTTGGTGTTTATTTGTTTGGCGGTTGGTATTTTTCCTAATTTAACAATAGGACCTATTTTGGATAACGCTGTTATATCTGTTTTAGGACCAATGACAGTTCCTTATAGTTTAGCTGTTTGGCATGGGGTTAATACTCCATTAATGATGAGTTTGGTGGCTTTATTCGGGGGTGGATTGCTCTATGCTCTTGGGCACCGTTATTTTTTATCCTGTGATGATGGACCTCCTTTTTTTCGTCATTTGAATGGACCACGTATTTTTGAACGTGCTCTTGTGATTGTTTCTTGGAAATGGGCACGGACGCTGGAAGCTGTTTTGTCAACACGTCGTTTGCAAATACAGTTGCACTGGATTTTTGCTGTGTGTTTTGTATTTGTTGGTTTGCTCCTTTGGTACGATGGTTTAATTTCAGCGGGTTCGTTACCACTTTTTCCCCTTGATATTCCATTTCTTGCTCTTTGTCTGGTCGGTGGATTGTGTGCGCTTTTGGTGGCTTGGCAAGCAAAATTTCATCGTCTTGCTTCACTGATGTTGTTGGGGGGAGCTGGATTGATGACTTGCGCAACCTTTTTGTGGCTTTCTGCACCCGATTTGGCAATAACACAATTGGTTGTTGAAGTGGTGACAACCGTTCTATTATTGCTTGGTTTGCGGTGGTTGCCTAAACGTTTGTATAATCCTGCTCCAACCTCTGTCCGTTTTTTTGTGCGTTTGCGTCGTATGCGTGATTTTCTTATAGCTCTTGTCGGAGGGGTTGGTGTCGCGTGGCTTTCTTTTGCAATGATGACACGCCCTCAAGGGTCCACAGTTTCTGATTTTTTTCTAAAAAATGCGTATAGCGGTGCTGGTGGTCGCAATGTGGTCAATGTATTGTTGGTTGATTTCCGTGGTTTTGATACTATGGGAGAAATTGTCGTTTTGAGTGTTGTTTCACTTACTGTTTTTGCTCTTTTACGACGGTTCCGTCCTGCTCCTGAAAGCATTGATGCGCCGTTTCAACAACGTATTCAGAAAGTTTTTGATATGAAACAGCCTGATCGAAATGTGGGGGATACTGTCTTGAATTATTTAACGGTTCCTGCTGTCATTATGGGGTGGCTCTTTTCAGTTATTATTGCTTTTTCAATTTATTTATTTATGCGAGGGCATGATCTTCCAGGAGGTGGATTTGTTGGTGGTGTGACGTTAGCGATAGGCTTTATTTTACAATATCTGGCCCGTGATATTCGTTGGGTGGAAACCCATTTGAGGGTTTTACCTTTGCGCTGGATGGGGTTCGGTTTGTTATTGTCGATTACAACGAGTGTCGGGGCTTGGTTCTTTGGCTATCCTTTTTTAACCTCTTTTTTTCAATATAAGTATTTCCCGTTGATTGGAAAAATTCCTTTGGCATCTGCTTTTTTGTTTGATTTTGGCGTGTTTTCTGTTGTGTTGGGAGCAACTGTTCTCATTTTAATTGCACTTGCACACCAGTCTATTCGTAGTTACCGAATCGGTAAAAAACCACTTTTGAAAGAGAAGGAGAATTAATGGAAATTGTTCTTTCTTTGAGCATCGGTATTCTTGTCGGTTCAGGTATTTGGCTTCTTTTACGCCCACGAACTTTTCAGGTCATTGTTGGTTTGTCTTTGATTTCCTATGGTGTTAATCTTTTTATGTTTTCAATGAGTAGACCGCGTAGTAATGCTGCACCTATCGTTGATCCTTCCATGGTGATTAATCCAGAGAATTATGTCGATCCTCTTCCACAAGCTTTAGTTTTGACAGCAATTGTGATTGGTTTTGCAACGACAGCTTTATTCTTGGTTATTCTGCTGGTTTCACGCGGATTAACAGGTTCAGATCACGTTGATGGGCGTGAGGTACCGTGATGCAATCCTGCGTGCAGCATCTTCTGATTTTGCCTATTATTTTACCGTTAAGTATCGGCGCAATTCTGCTTTTTTATGATGAACGCCATGCAAAACTTAAAGCATTCATAAGTCTTTTTTCTGCCGGATTGTTGGCTGTTGTTGCTGTTTTATTGGTTATGCGCGCTCTTGAATTTGCGCCTCTTTCGGATGTTTATCACCTTGGCAATTGGCCTTCTCCTTTCGGAATTGTTTTGGTCCTTGATCGTTTAAGCGCTATGATGCTTTTACTTTCTAGTTTGTTGATGACTAGCGCATTGGTTTTTGCACAGGCTTATTGGTACAAAGCTGGTCCTCATTTTCATTCACTCATGCAATTTTTCATGGTTGGAATAAATGGTGCTTTTTTGACAGGTGATTTGTTCAATTTATTTGTGTTTTTTGAAGTGATGTTAACAGCTTCTTATGGTCTTGCATTGCACGGTTCTGGTCAGTTACGTGTGCGTGCGGGGTTGCATTATGTCGTTGTTAACCTTGTGGCTTCGCTGTTTTTTTTACTTGGTACGGCACTCATTTATGGAGTTGTTGGCACCCTTAATATGGCCGATTTGGCTGTAAAGATGAGATCTATAGCGTCTAGTAATATTGTTTTATTTGAAATAGGCGCAGCACTTTTGGGAATCGCCTTTTTACTCAAAGCGGGTATGTGGCCTCTTAATTTTTGGTTGATGCCCACTTACAGTGCAGCAGCAGCGCCCGTTGGGGCTGCTTTCGCACTTTTGAGTAAGGTGGGTATTTATATTATTTTACGTTTAACACTGCTATGGTTTGGTCCTGAAAGTGGCTATTTTAGCAATTTTGGTCATGCGATTTTGTTTTATGGTGGACTCGCTACTATGACTTTTGGTTTTATTGGGATATTAGCGAGCCAAGTTTTGGTGCGTTTGGCGGCTTATAGTGTTCTTGTCTCTTCTGGGACATTATTGATGGCAATCGCAATTGGTAATACCGCACTAATAGCAGGTGTATTGTTTTATATTGTTTCTTCAACTTTAGCTCTTGGTGCTTTTTTTCTTCTCGTAGAGCTTGTTGAACGTTGTCAAGACGTAGCAGCCAATGTTCTCACTGTCACAATGGAAGTATATGGAGATGATGAAGAGGAGGAGGAAGATGAGATTGGTACCTATTTGCCGGTAACTTTAGCAATTCTTGGTGCTTGTTTTGGTATTTGTGCTCTTTTAATTATTGGCCTACCACCTTTTTCAGGTTTTGTTGCTAAATTTATGATGTTCACGGCCATATTAAACCACACTAAGGAGGGGTTGTCTGCTTCTTTACCGGTTTATTATGATTGGCTGTTTGTAATTTTTGTTACCCTTTCTGGTTTTGCGGCTCTGATTGCTCTAACAAGAGCGGGAATTCGGACTTTTTGGGTTTCTCTTGAAGGAAGAATTCCACGTGTGCAGGTGATTGAGTTTGCGCCTATTGCTGTTCTCCTTGCTTTGTGTTTTGTTATAACAATTGTTGCTGGACCTGTTGGTCATTATATGTCTGAAACAGCTAAAACTTTATATCATCCTCAAAATTATATTGGCAGTGTTTTAGATGATTTTTCTCTTGAAAAGAGGGAGATCAATCGGTGAATTTTTTTTGTCCTTTCCCTTTTTTCACTGCGGCAATTGTGTTTATGTGGTTGATCTTAAACGGTTTTAGTTTAGGTCAATTGCTTTTGGGGATTGTAATCGCTTTGTTTAGTGGTTGGATGATGCGGTTTCTTGAACCAGAAAAAATCACTATTAAGAGTTGGCGTGCAGTTTTTCGTCTGATTTTTCGCGTATTTATCGATTCTATCGTTTCAAATGTCTCGGTGGTTTTCTTGATTTTAACAAAAAACTTTAGACAACAGCAATCTGGTTTTGTTGTGGTGCCTCTTTTGCTTGAGAGCCATACTGCTTTAGCTGTTTTAGCTTGCATTCTTGCGGTAACTCCAGGAACCGTTTGGATTGCTTATAATAGAAAAAATAATGAACTGTTGCTCCATGTTTTGAATTTTAAAAATGGATATGATTACCAACAGTTGATCAAACAACGATATGAACAATTGCTTTTGGAGATTTTTTCATGAGTATGGTTATCCTTTATTGGGGGATTTTCCTCTCACAGTTTTTTTTAAGTTTGGCGATGATTCCCGCCTTATTTCGGTTGATTCGTGGCCCTCGGGCGCAAGATCGGATTGTTGGTTTGGATGTTCTTTATATAAATACTGTTCTTTTGTTTCTTACATTCGATATCCGTTCGGGAACAACTGTTTATTTTGTTGCAGCTCTTATTCTTGGGTTGCTAGCGCCTGTATCAAGCATCGCTTTGGCCAAGTTTCTCATGCGTGGGGAGATTATTGAATGAAAGAAGATGTGTCACTTGCGGTTGCTCTTATTGTAACAGTTTTTTTAATATTGGGATCTACTCTTACACTGATTGGAGCAATAGGATTGGTGCGTTTTTCCAAGTTTTATGAACGTTTGCATATGCCTCCATTGAGTACAAGTTGGGGCGCAGGAAGTATTCTCATTGCTTCGTTTCTTTATTCAATATTTGTAGATCATCATTTTGTCTTTCATGAACTTTTGCTGGTGATCTTTTTGTTTGTAACAATACCAGTTGCTTCTATGCTGCTGTCACAAGCAGCAGCTTATAGAAGTTATTCGGAAAACGAATCAAAAAAACCGCTGACTCTTTTATCTCGTCAGATGGAAGAAAAAACGCTTCCACAAGAAGATACAAAATAAGAATGAGAGCCAGCGTAGTTTTTTCTATCTTTAAGAGCTTTTTTTATTTTGTATCTTGTTCTTCTTCTTTTGTACAAAGGAAGGGATTTTCCTCCTTTGGATCATTAATGAGATTATAAAATGAAGCTTCGTTTTTTGTCGTCCACCAAATATATTCAGCTCCTGCATATTTTGCTCCAGAAGCGGCAATAACATTGGAAGCAATAATACGCTTTCCGTTCCATTTAAGATCAACTAACGAAATCTCACCGGCATTGTGGTAGGTTGCTTCAACGTGTTCTTTTTTTGTTCCCATCTCGCATTTATAGGTAACTGTCTCTGTTGTTGGTTCTGGAGTGTCTGGCACCTCAATGACTAAAGAGCCAGCAAAGACACTGATTGAGCTAAACAGTGATAGAATTAAAGTGGCAAAAAACCGTAAATAAAAAAAAGTTTTTTTCATAATGCTTCCTTTGTTCTTTAAAACAATAATGTTGTTTCATCTTTACAATGGATGAGTTTTTTTCCTTCTGGATCATGAGCAAGATCTTGAAGTGTAACTTCGTTGTTTACTTCCCACAAAATATACTGTGCTCCTTCATATTTTTTCCCTGTATTGGTAATTACATTTGCAGCAATAACACGGTCACCTTTCCATCTAAAATCAACCAATGAAATATTATCAGCATCAAGATAAATGGCCTCAACACGTTCTTTACTGGTTCCAGTATCACATTGATAGGCAATGGTTTGTGTTTTTGGTTCTGGAGTGTCTGGTACCTCAATGATTATAGAGCCAGCGAAGGCATTAATCGAGCTGAAAGATGATAGAATTAAAGCGGCAAAAAATCCTAAAAGTTGTAGAGTTTTTTTCATAATGCTTCCCTGTATTATGCATAACGAAATAATTTGCTTTATAAGATGGTGTCTACGGCAGGATTCGAACCTGCGACCCCAGGATTCATACCACTTCGATTTTCACCGCCAGCTTTGTAGGCTGTTTGTGGTCTGGACTGTCTCTTCACCTTGAAGCTTACGCCTTTTAGGTGCTGCCCGTTCAGTCTCTACACCTTCCTTTTGTTTTAAAAAAGGCTTGGCTCGGGATTGGCATATAGTCCTCTATGAAGCTTTCCCCGAATTTGAGCAGATCCACTTTAAAGATTTCTCCTTAATGCGCCCAATTTACTTAGGAATCCTGTGCTCTATCCTACTGAGCTACGCAGACATCATCATACTTTACTCCTTTAATAGAAGTATAAAAACGAATCAATTATATTCAATATGAATTAACGAATTTCTGCTAATTTTTGTTCCAGAAAGGTTAAAACTGTCTCCGGAGAAACATTTTTTGCAATAAATGATTGGCCAAGTCCGCGTGTTAGGATGAAGGTCAAACTGTTTTGTGAGACTTTTTTGTCTTGAGCAATGAGAGCCATGAGTGTCTTAGCATCTGGGAGTTCGCCTGGAATTGCTTTTAATTGTGTAGGCAGTCCCATGGCTTTAAGGTGTGTTTCGACACGTTGTGTGAGCGTAGGGTCGATTAAATTCAGTTGAGCAGAAAATTGATGTGCTAGAACCATTCCAATTGCTACAGCTTCACCGTGGATTAAGCGGTTTGAATCGTAAGTGGTCGCTGTTTCAAGCATATGCCCAAATGTATGACCAAGGTTTAAGAGTGCACGTTCTCCCATCTCATATTCATCACGTGCTACAATATCGGCTTTAAATTGGCATGAACGGACAATGGCTTCTGTTCGTGTTGGACCATTGGAAAAGATTTTTTGTCCATTTTTTTCAAGCCATTCAAAGAAATCAGGTTGGTTAATGAGGCCATATTTGACCACTTCTGCGTAGCCAGCGCGAAATTCGCGCGGTGGTAGTGTATCAAGAATGCAGGTATCAGCAATAACACAGCTTGGTTGATAAAAAGTACCAATAAGATTTTTACCATATTGGCTATTAATACCCGTTTTCCCTCCAACAGAGGAGTCAATTTGTGCAAGCAGAGTTGTCGGGATCTGAATGAAATTCATACCACGGCGTATGATACTTGCGGCAAATCCTGCTAGGTCACCAATGACGCCACCACCAAAAGCAACAACACAGTCACCTCGCTCTAAACGTGCAGAAAGAATTTTATCGATAACAGTTTGTAGAGTTGAAAATGATTTTGATTGTTCCCCTGCTTCTACAATAATGGAAACAGTATGAATTTCGTTGTTTGTTAGTTCTTCTTGTAATTTAGTCAAATGGAGAGGTGCAACATTTGTGTCTGTAACAACGGCCAAGCGCATCTTACCGGAGCCTTTTTGGTGAAGAGAACGCTTAATGTGTGAAGCCGCTTGTGTAAGCAAATCTGGACCAATGATGATATTGTAACAACGTTTGTCCAGTTTAACAGTGACGGTCTTGGCCTGCATGTTTGTTATTCCTATCGTTATTTTCTGTGTTAAGGTAGTGCTGTAGAGACCATATGACATTTTTTGCTACGGTATGGCGGCTTTCTTTATGACTGTTAATTGTTAAGTTGGCTTTTGCATAGATAGGATAACGCTGTTCCATGAGTTTTTTCATGGTTTCTTGAGGATTTGCTGTTTGAAGGAGTGGTCGTGTTGGGCGCCGTGAAACACGTTTCATGAGGATATCAAGATCTACTTTGAGCCATATGGATATTCCATTTTCATGAATAGATTTTCGAATATTTTCATTAATATAGGCACCACCGCCTGTGGCTAAAACAAGGGGACTTTTTTTTATAAGGTTTAAAATAACACGCTGTTCAAGAGCACGGAATTCAGGTTCACCATAAATTTTAAAAAGTTCCGTAATGGTCATTTTTGAAGCTTTTTCAATTTCTTGATCAGAATCATAAAAAGGCAAATGAAGCATGGTGGCGACGCGCTTTCCGATGACTGATTTTCCTGCTCCCATCAGACCAACAAAGACAAGGGCACGTTTATCAAGAGAGGATAAAAGTTGTTTTTTTATCTGTGTTATCGGGATATGTTGAGATCGATGATTTTTCATAACCTATTTCGACATTTATCTGCTTTAAAGTCAATTCTTGTTAATCTTTGTAAGGCATAATAAGGATGGAGTACTTTTAGATAGTTTATTGTTTTATGCCAACATTGACCAGATTTTTGATGATTCTTTTCATTTTACTTGCTGTTTTTCTCGGCATAATGATTGCTCTCGTGGTTTTGGTAGAGCCGGTGAGGGTGGACACATATATCGATGTTCCTTTAAATTCACTGAACCTTTCTTCAAAGGCGAATCAATGAAAAATGATGTTGTGATAGAGCGTTTTCTTGAGATGATGAGTGCTGAGCGAGGTGCCGCTACACACACGCTTTCGGCTTATCAGCATGATTTGCAATGGGCACAAAATGAATTGTTTTCCCGCTCTAGTTCGCTTTTTTCAGCACAAAGAAAGGATTTAATAGGTCTTTTGTCACTTATGCATACTCTTGGTTTTACAGCATCTTCGCAAGCGCGTCGTTTATCTGCTTTGCGTCAGTTTTATCAGTTTCTTTACGCAGAAGGTTTGAGAGCAGATGATCCTTCTTATGATATTGATGCCCCTCGTCAAGGGCGTCTTTTGCCCAAAATTATCAGTGAGGGTGCCGTGACAAAATTGCTTGATTTAGCGCAATTGGAAGTGGAACAAGCAGATTATGGGTCAAAGAATCATTTCCGAGCATTGCGTCTTCAGGTGTTGATTGAAATGCTTTATGCAACAGGGTTGCGTATTAGTGAGTTGGTGAGTCTCCCGGTTCAGGCTGTTCGAGGGGGCGGGTGTAGTCTGTTGGTTCGTGGTAAGGGCAAAAAAGAACGAATGGTGTTGTTATCAAAAAAGGCGTGCCAAGTTCTTTCTCAGTGGTTAAATTTGCGTGATCAAAGAAAAGATGCGAAAAGTCCTTATCTTTTTCCTGCTCATTCGGAGACAGGGTATATTGCTCGACAAGTTGTTGCACGGGAGTTGAAAGGTCTTGCAAGCAGGTCAGGAATAAAAAGCAGTCACTTTTCTCCCCATGTGTTGCGCCATGCTTTTGCGAGCCATCTTTTGCAAAATGGTGCAGATTTGCGTGCCGTTCAGCATTTGTTAGGTCACTCTGATATTGCTACTACTCAAATTTACACGCATGTGTTGGAAGAAGGTCTTTATCGTTTAGTTAATGAACATCATCCCCTTGCGGATGAACAGAACGCTCAGTAAAGAAAATGGTGATGTTTTTGAAAAATACTTTATAAAGCAAACTATAAGTTTATAAGTGATACCAAATAAGTTGAGTAGAATGTATAATTATCTTGATTTTGAAAAACCGGTTGCTGATCTCGATGGAAAAATTCTTGAGTTAAAACAGATTTCTCAAGAAGAGGGTAGTCTTGATATGAGCGATGAAATCGCACGTCTTGAAAAACGTGCGCAAACAGCATTGCGTGATCTCTATAAAAAATTATCGCCATGGCAGAAAACACAAGTGGCTCGCCATCCTGATCGTCCCCATTTTATGGATTATGCGGCACGTTTGTTCAGTGATGTGACACCCTTAGCAGGAGATCGCAAATTTGCTGAAGATGAGGCTATTCAAGCGGGGTTTGCACGCTTCAAAGGTGAAGCTGTTGCCTATATCGGTCAGGAGAAAGGGCATGATACGCAAACGCGTTTGCGCTATAATTTTGGTTCTGCGCGTCCGGAAGGATATCGCAAAGCTGTACGTATTATGGAAATGGCTGATCGGTTTGGTCTGCCATTACTCACTTTTGTCGACACGGCAGGAGCTTACCCTGGTGTGAGTGCTGAAGAGCGTGGTCAAGCCGAGGCAATTGCTCAATCAACAGCAGCAACTTTACGCTTAAAAGTTCCTGTGGTTTCCGTTGTTATTGGAGAAGGGGGGTCCGGAGGGGCAATAGCTATTGCAGCAGCCAACAAAGTTTATATGTTAGAACATGCAATTTATTCTGTTATTTCTCCAGAAGGAGCGGCTTCTATTTTATGGCGTGATCCAACCCGTGCAAAAGATGCTGCAATGAATATGCGTATTACTGCCCAAGATTTACATCGATTAAAAATTATTGATGATATTATTCCAGAACCCTTAGGTGGTGCACATCGTGGTAAAGAGGCCGTGATTGATGAAACGGGGAATGTGATTTCTTCTGCTTTAGAGTCTATGGCGGGCAAAGCTGGTGAAGTTCTTAAACGAGAACGTTGGGAAAAATATCTGCAAATTGGTAGGTCTTTAGCATAAATTATTTTTGTGAGGGGATAGATTGGAGTTTTATTCGATGACATTCAACAGATTCCTCACTGTGTGTGTTTTGTTCGCAATGGGCATATTGACGGCATGTGGGGGAAGACTGCCAGCATCTATTCGGGCTAAAGTTGAGCAACCCCTCCCACAAGAAATCCAAAATAGAATGGCTCTCTACAATATTGACCCTTATGCTCCAATTCTAATGCGATTTTTTAAGGAGGAAAATGTTGCTGAAATTTGGAAGCAGTCTCGTTTAGGGCCTTTCGTGCTGGTTGCTCGCTATGGCATTTGTAAATGGTCGGGGCAGCTTGGACCAAAATATAAAGAAGGGGATTTTCAGACACCAGAAGGTTTTTATACTATTACTGCAAACCAAATGAATCCTTACTCAAAATATTACCTTTCCTTTAATATAGGTTTTCCAAACCTTTATGATCAGGCACATGGTCGTACAGGAAGTAATCTTATGGTGCATGGTTCTTGTTTTTCCGCAGGTTGTTACTCTATGAGTGATAGAAATATGGCGCAAATTTATGCTTTTGCACGGGATGCTTTTAGAGGGGGACAAACAGAATTTCAATTGCAAGCTTTTCCTTTTCGCATGACTGATGCTAATATGAAACGCCATCGCTCTGGCCCTCATTATCAATTTTGGGTTATGCTTAAGGAAGGGTATGATTTCTTTGAGGAAAATCGTAAACCTCCGATCGTTGAGGTTTATGAACAACGTTATGTTTTCAATCATGATACTGATAAAGTTTCAGCTTCCTTAAAACCGTGAAGGTATTTTGCAAAGTGTTTGAGAAAAATCCGGTATATTATTCTAAGTCATTGTTGACCTATTCGTAACTTTATGACGTTGTCTTTCTAAGATAATATATTGATTTATAGCGATAAATTATCGTTTTTCAGCTTGTATCATAACTCCGAATATTGTAAAATTCTCTTATCTTAAATCATTTCATCTTGAACCAAGAAAAACCATTCTTTTGCATATCACAAGTGGATTGTCGTGTGAGTAAAGACACGAGAAGAAGGAGTAAAAATGCTTCAATCGTCTTCATGCAAGGGTTGTTGCAACATTGGGAACTGCTAAAGAGTTTGATGGTGTTACCTGCTTACTACTTCATAAACATAAAGATGATGGTGCTCAATGGCTTTATTAATGTACCATTTACAGGCAGCGGTGTGAAATGGATTTGTGTGCTTAAAAATGTTTTTTAAAAGAGCGCCTGTGTTTTCTTTGTTGCCTGTAAGATCAATATCCAATCCCAATACAGTAGCATATTTGAAACAAATATTAAGGCGGATTAATGCTTTTTTTGCTGTTCCAGCTTTTGTATGCCAAATGGGGGCAAGTGTATTGCGTATATCTGTTTGGGTAATTTCTGAAACCGGTAAACGGCCTAATTTTGGGAGAATATGAAGTTTTAAAGGTAAAAATCAGTTACCATCTTTAGCATCATTTTTTAATTTAGTTTTGCTGCTTTCGAAAGAGTCCAAAGCAATATCTGTTAAGTAATGAAAATTACCCATTACTTCGTGCTTTTGTTTATTACGTTCTGTCATGGAAATCACGACCCTCATGCAAAATACAATACCATTGCGTTGCACATTCACGCGCTTTCTTTAAGAAACATCTCTTAAGGCACCCAAGCCCATTTCACGACAACGCCCGTGGATGATATAACGATAAAGCCATTGAGCATCACCATTTTTACACTTATGAAGGTACAAGCCGGCACCATCGTACTCTTTACCGGCCCGCAATGTAGTGACAGTCCTTGCATTAAAACGATTCATAAGAGGCATTTTTACTCCTTTCTAAACGTTTTTTACTCACACGATAATCCTGCTTATGATGTGCAGAAACATAGTTTTGATTGCTTCAACATAAGAGGATTTGAGATGAGAGAATCTTACAATATTCGAGGGTCTCATTTAACATGCAAAAAAGATAAATTATCTTTATAAATCAATATCTTGCATGTATTTTGAATTATAAAGGTCTCTTTCTCTCTTCGTGTTAGAATGCTTTGTTCTTCACGAAAGGTGTGTGTGTATTTATGATAAGATGGAGTTGAGGGTGTTTAAAAATCTACTCTATGTATCCATGAAAGATTTTCATTTATTGAGAATGAGAGAAAAAATTAAAACTTCATCCCTGGAATGACTAAAGGATTGTTTAGGAGAGCAGTTTTGTCTGCTGTGTCTATTGCGGGTTTGTTAAAAAAAGCATCAAAGATTTTTTGTATTTCTTCTTTTTTAACCCCATCGACAATGATAACAAAACGGCTGTGTATCATTCCTTGTGGCCAAGTTGAAAGCCTTATGGGTGGATGAAATAATGTCTGTATACCGTGTAATACAAGGGGATGGTGTGGGTCATCACGCAAGGCAATAATTGCTTTGAGACGTAATAATTTTGTGCCATAACGCTCTTTTAGGAGATCTAGGAAAGTCTCGACAGTCGTATAATCAATAGGCTCCTTGTAATCTAGTGAAAAGGCATGAATGGTGTTCTGGGGAGTATGATCGTGTGGAGCAAGAGTAAGCCATTGTTTAAGTTCTGGGTTTTCTTGTTTTTCATCCCATAATGTCTTATCCATTAATATTTTTGAACAACAGTGCTCAGAATGGACATCTATAATTTGTGCTGTAGGATTCATTGCTCTGAGTGTGTTGATGAGCGTATTTGAGGGTGTTTTTTTGTCAAGAAGATCTGTTTTGGTAAGAATAATTTTATCAGAAAAGACGAGTTGTTTTTGTATTTCAGGATAGCACTTCAATATGGAAGGCGTGTTGAATGTATCAAATGTTGTAAGAACAGCATCTATTGAGAATTTTTGAATTAAGAGAGGATGGCTTAGAAGAGCTTGTAAAATAGGGGCGGGATCTGCTAATCCCGTTGTTTCAATGATAATACGGTTGAGTGGTTTAAGGTGTCCTCTATGAATGCGGTCAATCAAATCCGTTAATGTATCGATAAGGTCACTGCGTAAAGTGCAACATAAGCATCCATTGGTAAGTTCAATGATTCCTTCTGTTGTTTTTTCAACCAGAAGATGGTCAATACTTACTTCACCGAATTCATTGATGATAACGGCACAGTCAGCCAAAAGAGGATCTCGCAACATGCGATTGAGCAAAGTCGTCTTACCAGAGCCTAAAAAGCCGGTAATAAGTGTAAGAGGGATGCGCTTTGTTTTCATATGTATCATCGACCGTGGTTTATTGCCTTTGTTATAGGGCGAGGGGATGGCTTTTGATGCGGAATGTAAAGTTTTTTGGGCGGTTTTGCTATAATTTTGTGTTCTTGTGGTGCGCGAATAAGACGTACTTGTAAAGGATGTACAGAAGAAGGTGAAGGAGTGATGAAAGGTGAGGTGAGGATAATCTTTCCTTGATTGTCATAAGATTCCGCATGCATTTTTATGGCTTCAGGAGTGCACATTTGTTGCCTCATATTGCTTACTTTTGTTATTTTGGCACCATAGGGTTTTAGTGTTTCCAGTGTTAATTGGGGTAGACCTTTATGGGAAAACCCTGTCTCAAGCAGTTGTGCGGCTTTTTCTTCTCTTTCACTTACGTTGTTAGAACCTAAAATGACAGCAATAATTGTGCGGTTTTTACGGGTTGCTGAGGCAACAAGATTGAAACCAGAAGCACAAATAAAGCCTGTTTTCATACCATCTATTCCATAAAAACGACCAATGAGATTGTTTGAATTTTGTTGAATTTTTCGTTTGTTACCAAAATCAATGGCTGGAATAGAAAAATAATGCGTATATTGAGGAAACTCTCGACGAATTTGAACCGCTAAAAGAGCAATATCACGGGCTGTAGAATAATTGTGTGGGTCTGGTAATCCACTTGCATTCGCAAAATGTGTTCCAAACATGCCAAGACGTCGCGCAGCAGCATTCATTTTTCGTACAAAAGCTTCTTGTGAACCAGCAACCGCTTCACTCATAGCAATAGCTAAATCATTGGTGGACTTAACCAGAGTAATCGTTAAGGCTGTATCAAGGCTGAGAACGGAACCAGCTTTATAACCTGAACGGTAAGCTGGAGCCTTTACTGCATATTCGCTAAGAGTGATGTGTTTGTTTGGTGAAATTTCCCCTCGACTCATGGCACGAAAAATAACATAAACAGTCATTAATTTTGTTAAAGAGGCAGGATACCAGCGCTCAAAAGCTTGATGGTGTTCTAAAATGCGTCCAGTTGCAACGTCAACAGAGATAAAGGGTTGAGCGAAAGCAAAGGTACTCGTAAAACTTAAAATGAGAGCTAAAAGTAAATTATAGAAAAGTTGCCGCATTAAGTTAAGTCCAATTTCTACTTATTCATTATTTAGAACTGTTTTAATGTAGCACACAAAACTTTTGAATCCAGAACAGAGAAGATAGATGGTTAATACCATTTATATTGTCTTCACTTTTCTTCAGGGATAAAATCAGCATTTAACTTTGCTTTTTCCCTTTGAATTTAACTTTGCAATTTTCAAATATCTTTATGGCACTATCTTTTTCACAATGGATATTGTGTAATGCTTTGTCTTTTGTTTGTCTAAGCTTTTTCTTTAAAGAGATACTTTATTCGCTCCAGTTTCATATTTTAGCACTGCTTGCAAATAGTATAATATAAAGTCTATAGGGTATCATCACTTTTGTTCTTATAGAGATATAAGTTGACATTACACTCTCTTTGCTTATTTCTAAATCTTCAATGGCTTTTGCATTTGAGAGTATTCACTAAGAGATATGTTCGTTTCTTTTTCACATATTTTTGTTTACATGCTGTTTTCTTTTGTAAGCTGTAAGCAAATTTTGATGCTTCATTATTTAAGGAATGAGAATAAATATTCCCTATTCTATACTTTCAGTTCGATATAAAAAGTGATAAATTACCCGCTATTAAGTCATTGCGTGGTTTCATCATGATTTAATTCTTGAAGCTTTTTTACAGCAGAAGGTGGCATAGGTGGAGCATTAGGATCTTGGGCTGCTAATAAAAGCAATTTATCGCAAGCTTTTTCTGTTTTTTGCACAAGTTTCTCTAGGAAATCACGTTTGCTTAAACCAGCTTCTATGGGGGGAAGAATGCGAACACGGATTGTTCCGGGATAGCGGCGAAAATTCCCTCGAGGCCAATATAAACCAGCATTATGCGCAATGGGAACAACTTGAAGCTCTAGCTCATTATAAAGAGCCACAATCCCTGATTTATAATCTGGTTCTTGACCTGGTTGTCGACGTGTCCCTTCCGGAAAAATCAAAATTTGACGCCCTTGTTTTGCTTTTTTTTTCGCTTTTTGTATGATGGTTTTTAAGGCTTTAATGGGTGTTGTTCGATTAATGGGGATAATTTGTGTTTTCGCCATATACCAGCCAAAAAGCGGAATCCATGTTAATTCACGTTTTAGGATTAGAGCAGGGTCATCAAGAAAGGGAACAAGACCAAAGGTTTCCCATGCGGATTGGTGCTTTGGAGCGATAATGTAGGCCCCTTTGGGGAGATTTTCTAACCCTTCAATTTCATAGTCTGTGCCCGCAATGTATTTTTGTAAAAAGAGTGTAACGCGCGCCCATGTTTTAGGAACAATCCATGCTTTTTTACGTGGCATTAGAAAATAGACTGGAGCGTAAAGAATCATTTGTACAAAAGTTGTTGTATAAAAAGCGAATGTAAAAAGAAGAGAACGAAGAATAAGCACTATGATTTTCCATTTTATATCTATCGTGAGACTGTGTATATAACGTACTTTACATGAGAAAACATCATTCTTTATGTTTTTTCAAAGCTCTCTTTTTTCAGGGACCTCTTTTCTGATATTTAAAAACATAAGGAAATAGGCTGATGAAACCACAAAGTAGCCGAGACAAACTTTTTATTCCACGAATTTTATCTATTGCAGGGACTGATCCTTCTGGTGGCGCTGGAATGCAAGCGGATTTAAAGGTGTTTTCAGCAATGAAAACCTACGGCATGAGCGTGGTTACAGCTGTTGTTGCACAAAATACACAAGGTGTGCGTGCTTTTCAGGCATTGGACGCTTCTTTTGTTGCTGATCAAATTGATTCTGTATTTGAAGATATTGAGGTCGATGCCGTTAAAATTGGTATGGTGGCAAATGCTCAGATTGCGCAAATTATAGCGGAGCGTTTAACTTATCATAAACCGCGTTTTATTGTTTTTGATCCGGTTATGGTAGCAAAAAGTGGAGATGTTCTTTTAACACCTGATACAATTGAAGTTATGCGTGATGTTCTTGTGCCAATAGCGACTTTGGTTACGCCCAATTTGCCTGAAGCAGCTTTGTTATTGGGAAGTGAAGTGCAATGGTCGTTAGATACTATGTACCAATATGGGCCGCAGCTTTTGGCATTAGGATGCCATGCAGTCCTATTGAAGGGGGGGCATTTAAATAATCCTGCAAGCAAAAGGACAGCAAATCACGATTCTTCTAGTCCAGATCTTTATTGTGACGGTGAAGACCTTATCATGCTTGAAGCCCCTCGTCTTACCACCACGCATGATCACGGTACAGGTTGTACCATTTCTGCTGCTATCGCAGCTTTGTTGCCGACAAAGCCTTTGGTTTGTGCTGTTAAACAAGCAAAAAACTATTTGAGTGGTGCTTTATCTGCTTCAAGCGCTTTACATGTAGGAAAAGGGCGAGGACCACTGCACCATTTTTATGAATTATGGAAGAATGAATAATGCAATTGATGTAAAAAAAATTACTCTGTGGTTTGTTGATTCGTTCTGCTTTGTTTTCCAATTATACAAAGACTGATAAAGATTTGATTGGGTATAAGATGTGACAATGATTTAGAGGTTCCACAAAAGAACAGCACTCTGCAGGTGAAGTTTGGTTATCAGGACAGCATCAGTGCTGTTATGGGGCGTTTTGTTGTCGAATCGGTTATCAGTATCGGGGGCAGTGATGGAGAGATTTTACGCCTTTGCGGCAAAAGCGCTTCGATGCGTGGCGAACTCAAAGAACAGACAAGTGAGCATTTTGACAATCAAACCATTGGTGAGATTGTCGAAAGCTTAGCCAAGCGTCATGGTTATCAAGCCAAAGTCGACCAAGAGTTTTATAGCAAAACCTTGCCTTATGTGGTGTGCACCAATCAGTCGACAATTGATTTTTTAACCCGCCTTGCGGAGCGTATGCAGGCACGTTTTTTTATCAAAGACAATAAGTTTTTATTTTTAAGCGGCAACAATTTACCGGCAATCACTCTTGCCAAGCATGATTGTTCCAGTTGGGAATTTACCCTCGAGCCACGCACCCAATATGGCAGCGTTGAATCAACCTATTTTGATCGCTCGCAAGGAAAACAGCTGTCTGTCAAATATCGCACGAATCTCCAAGGCCCCACACGGCGTTTGCGTGGTTGCTATCCTTGCAGAGAGGAAGCTTTGGCTGCTGCCGCATCAGAATCGGACCGGCTTTGTCGTGGTATGGGCAGTGGTTCTTTGGCTTTAGAGGGGCGTCCAGAAATCATGGCCGATCAACCTCTCATTTTGCAAGGGTTCCGCGAGCAAATCAATGGAGCATGGAAAGCCGCAACCGTCACCCACCGCTATGAGAAACAAAGCGGCTATACCACAGAAATCACCTTAGAGGCACCAGAAAAGGGAAAACAGCCATGGGAAAAGTCAACCTCGTAGAATGCCGTGCACAAGAAAATCAAAAAGTAAAGTTTACCCTTTGATCGGTGATGCGCATGTGAATCAAAGTGGAAACATTGCACTTTGGTTTGCTGATGAGAAATAGGGTCAAGTTGACCGAATTATTTGTTATCATGCAATAGGTGCAAGTTGCCCCAATTGCTCAAGGAAGCGATAATGCATTTTTAAATCACAATATATAAAGTGTGAAGGGGATAAAAAATCAAAGGGTCAACTTGACCTTTTGATTGATGATGATAGGCATTTGAAGAAATTGGTGTAGGTTGCACCAAGTGCGTGAAGATGAGCAATAGGGTAATGTTTACCCAATTCCTTACACCAACAATAGTGCAAACATTGCACAATTGCATGCTAAAGAGCAATAGGGTCAAGTTGCCCCAATTGCTCAAATGCTTTTTCTCTTTTTAGTAATATGCTTGGGATAGGAAGAAACGATTATTCAATTCCCCTAAAAGAGGCAATAAATGACCTTTGAAAGGCCTTTGAAGACCCTTTGAGAGCCCTTTGAAAAAATGAAAATCCTTTGAAAAGGAGGTTATTTTTACAAAATATGATGCAAATGATACAAAATTTGTTGGTCTCTGCATGCATGTTTTACAGATTTTAGGTGTCAAATAATGGGGTTATTGGAAGAGATGAATCATCTTAAATTGTGATTCTGGTCAGGGCAAAATAAGAACTCATGAAAGCGACTCTAAACACCTCTTAAAGCTTCTCTGAAAACCGCTTAAAAGCTCTGTGAAAAAAAATGAATTGCTGCAAAACCTAGTGTCAAATTGTGCAAAACCTAGTGGCAAGCTACAGACTCTAAACACCTCTTAAAGCTTCTCTGAAAACCGCTTAAAAACTCTGTGAAAAAAAATGAATTGCTGCAAAACCTAGTGGCAAGCTACACTAGTAGCAAGCTACAATTCCTTTGCAACTTATGGAGCGGGCGATGGGATTCGAACCCACGACCCCAACCTTGGCAAGGTTGTGCTCTACCCCTGAGCTACACCCGCTCATCGATTCGAAATATATTCGCTTCAGATGCTGCTTGTATGGCGTAGGCTTTAGCGAATTGCAACAAAAAAATAACATTTCAGTTTGATTTATTTTATGAATATTTCAGAAATGAAAATAAAGATTGATTTTAGTATTCCTTTTCAATAGATTATCCTCCTTTAATTGTTGCTAAGAGGGGCGAAGTAGAATGTCGAAAAGGGTAAGCATATGGGGGATTGTGATTGCAACTTTTTTTATTATGAATGGTTTTGCAAAAGCAAGTGATCACGTTAAACATGTTAAAGTGGCAATTACGCAAATTATGTCACATCCTGCTGCAGACGCTGTGCGCAAAGGAGTGGAAGATGCGTTGGCGGAAAGTGGCTATAAGCAGGGTGAAAATTTTGAACTCACTTTTTTATCAGCACAGGGCAATATTTCTACAGCAACACAAATTGCACGTAAATTTGTTGGTGATAAACCTGATGTTATTGTAGCAATTACTACGCCTTCAGCACAAACAATGTTTGCAGCAACAAAGACGATTCCTATTGTTTTTGCTGCAATTTCTGATCCTGTTGGAGCAAAAATAGTCCCTTCCCTTATCAAGCCTGGTGGTAATGTAACAGGGGCTTCTGATCGTATAGATATTGCGGGGAGTCTTAATCTTTTGCGGGAAGTAAAACCAAATTTGAAAAAACTTGGTTATCTTTATAATGCTTCTGAAGCAAATTCAGTGTCAACGCTTAAGACGTTAAAAGAAGAAGCCACTAAAGTGGGAATTGAAGTTGTTCCTTCATCTGCGCCTAAGCTTTCTGATGTTCAAGCGGCAACACGTGCCTTAATTGGTAAGGTCGATATGGTTTTTATTCCTGCTGATAATACAATCCTGTCTTCTTTAGAAGGAGCAGTAAAAGTTGCTCAGGAAGCAAACATTCCTGTATTTTCTGTTGACTTTAATTCTATAGGACGTGGACCTTTTATGACCCAAGGTGTCAATTTCTATGATGTGGGGGTTGATGCTGGGAAGTTGGCTGTGCGTGTTTTAAAGGGTGAAAAGCCTGGTGATATTGATGTTGTACTAGCGGCTAATAATGATATCCGTATTGATATGAAAGCAGCTAAAAAAGCTGGTATTATTATCCCGCAAGCAGTTATTGAACGTGCAACAAAAATTCTTCAATAGGTCTCCATTAATGTGATGTTGATACGGTAAACGTGTATTAAGTTTTTATGGGGAATACTTTGGATGAATATATTTGCACTTTCTGGTGCGGTAGAATTAGGTCTTATTTATGCGTTTGTTGCAATTGGAGTTTATCTCTCATTCCGCGTCTTAGATTTTCCTGATTTAACTGTTGATGGATCATTCCTTCTCGGGTCATCTGTCTGTGGTGTTTTGATTCTTTTGGGCTTCAATCCATGGGTGGCGATGGCGTGCGCTTTTTGCGCGGGTATGCTTGCTGGTTTGTTAACAGCGTTGCTGAATTTGCATTTTGGTATTTTAAATCTTTTGGCTTCAATTTTAACAATGTCAGCGCTTTATACGGTTAATCTCCGTATCATGGGGATTATGGGAGGCTCTAATGTTAATTTGGCTCTTTCTGATACTGTTTTAACTCCTTTCTATGGTTTATGGGGGTTACCTGATATTTTTGTGCGTCCTCTTTTTATTGGTTCTGTATTATTGATTGTGGCATTTTTTATTTGGCGCTTTTTAGAAAGCGAAATAGGTCTTGCTATGAGAGCAATGGGCACCAATCCACGTATGGCTACGGCACAAGGGATTCACAGATCAGCGTTAATTTATTTTGGTATGGGGCTTTCAAATGCATGCGTTGCGCTTGGAGGTTCCCTTTATATTCAAACTGCAATTGCTACTGATATTACCGGGGGCGCTGGGACGATAGTTTTCGGTTTAGCTGCGGTTATTATTGGTGAAACTCTTTTTCGTACGCGTAGTATTTTGTGGATTATCATCAGTTGTATTGTTGGATCTGTTCTTTACCGTGTTGCAGTGCAGTTTGCTTTTGAAGCAAATGCGATTGGTATTGATACGTCGACAGACCTTCAATTGATTACCGCGTTGTTAGTTGCTTCAGCTCTCATTATACCGCGTTATTGGGGGAGGCTTAAACATGATTGAGTTTTCTCATGTCGGAGTCACATTTAAACCAAAAACACCTTTGGAAAAACAAGCCCTCATTGACATTAATCTCAAAATTGATCGGGGTGGTTTTGTCACGATTATTGGTTCGAATGGCGCCGGTAAATCAACTTTGCTGAGCGTGCTAGCGGGTGCGATTTCCCCTACAGAGGGAAAAGTGATTATCAATGGGCAAAATATTTCCAAACAATCAGTCAGTGAGAGAGCCGATAGAATTGCTTGTGTTTTCCAAGATTCATTAATGGGTAGCTGCGGTTCTTTAACCATTGAAGAAAATTTGGCTCTTGCTGCTATGCGCGGGAGGCGTCGTGGTTTTCGTTCAGCGTTGAATTATAAAAAACGGCAATTTTTTCGTGATGAAATTGCCCAATTAGGCATTGGTCTTGAGACATGTATTCATAACCCTATGGACAGTTTGTCAGGGGGGCAACGTCAAGCTGTTTGTCTTGTGATGGCAACTTTAGCCTATGCAGATGTTTTATTGCTTGATGAGCATACTTCAGCATTAGATCCTGGAATGGCTGATTTTGTTATGCGGTTGACAGAAAAAATTGTTGAAGAGAAAAAATTAACAACTATTATGGTAACACATTCTATGCGCCAGGCTCTTGATCATGGAGATCGTACACTGATGTTGCATGGGGGGAAAGTGATTTTAGATGTGCGTCAAGAGGAACGTAAAGGATTGGATGTAAGCGATCTTATCGGTATGTTTCAGAAGGTTCGTGGAGAAGCTCTCGATGATGATGAACTCTTAATGGATTAATATTTTGGCTCAGAAAAAAGCGCATGAAGTTGATCATTTTCTAACGCGTTTTTCACGTTCTTTTCCTATTGTCCTCATTTATGGGCCAGATCGTGGTCTTGTTTGTGAACGTGCGCAGCATTTTGCTAAGCTTACAAGGATAGCTATAGAAGACCCGTTTTCAACGATTCGTTTGGATGCAACTGAAATTGATAAAGATCCTACCCGTTTAGAAAATGAAGCTCGTACTTTATCACTTTTCGGAGGAGACCGTTTAATATGGATCTCTCATGCTGCTAATCAAAAAGGTTTTCTTACAGCTTTGAAGTCTTTAATTGAGGGACCACCAGAGAAAAGTTTTATTCTCATTGAGGCAGGGGATTTGAAAAAAGGAACAGGATTGCGTAATGCCGTTGAAACGGCAGAAAAAGCAATGGCTTTGCCCTGTTTTGCAGATGATGCTCGTTCTCTTGATGGACTGATTGATGAGGTTTTGGGTCATTTTAAGAAGACTCTTTCTTTGGATGCACGAAAGTGGTTGCACGAAAGTTTGGGTGGGGATCGTCTTGTATCACGAAGTGAGTTAGAAAAGCTTTGTCTTTATGCTTCGGGTATTCATATCACTCTCGAAGATGTCAAAGCTGTTGTAAGTAATGTCAGCATTCTTTCTCTTGATGACGTGATTGATGCTCTTTTATTGGGTGATATAACAGGTTTTGAGAATCATTTTAGTAGACATGCAACATTGCAGAGTACAGTTTTTCTTATTTTAAGTACGGCACAAAGACATTTTCAACAATTGCAATTGTTACGTTATCAAGTCGAGATTGAAGGAAAATCTCCTTCTATAGCGATTTCTCAAGCCCGCCCTCCCATTTTTTTTCAACGGAGAAAAGCAGTTGAACAAGCTTTAAGATATTGGAAGTTAGAACATATTTCCTATGCAATGGAAAGAATTCAAAGTGCTGTTTTAGAAAGTCGTAAAAACCCACTTTTAAGCGAAGCGATCGTTCGTCAAATTTTGCTGGGACTTACAATTACTGCACGGCGTCAAAAAGCTGCTTAAAACAGACAAAATATTAATTTATAATAATTTAGCGTTTTGCATGTTGAATAAGATTCCTGAATAATCGTAAGATTATTTTATTTCAGTCCTACTTGATTCAAGATGAAAGAATCTTATAATATTTCTGATTATGATACAAGTTGTAAAAACATGATTTATCTTTATAAATCAATATATTGTTTTAGATAAACAACGTCATAAAACTATGAATAGGGCGGCAATGGCTTGGAAAAAAATATCGGATTTTTCTCAAACAGTTTGCAAAACAACAACGATGACACAATAGGTTTGTTGCGTCTGCTTATCCTTATAGGTGTTCACACAAATCCTTTGTGTCATATCCATAAAGATCAAATTTAATATAATCTATGGAACATCTCTACTGAGAAGAGAAAGTTTGTATTTATGGTGGTTGATTTGAAGACCTTGGAGGTTCTATAAAATAGATTTTTTGCTTGTAAAATTTATTTGTTTTTTTAATAAAATAGTGCTCTTTTAAAGTAAAAATAACATATATCAGTCATTTTTGCTTGTAAACGATGGATTGATAAGCTTTAGAGCTTAATGTTACGTATTCTCTCTCTCTTTTTTTATATTTTCTAGGTAAAAAATAATCTGTTGGTGGTTTGCTTAGGTCAGTATTGGAGATGCATGACTTTTATTATTTATTTTTTCGTAGCTTGTGGTTTTTTTAATGTTTGATACATAAATCTTGAATAAACAGTAAAGATGGATTTTTGTTTTGTTGCTCTGTTTTCAAAGAGTTTTTAAAGGAAAAAAATGCTCCAAAGCCGATTTGAAAAAATAGCACTCATTGGGATTGGTCTTATTGGCTCTTCTTTAGCAAGGGTGATTAAAAAGAAAAATCTCGCCGGTCATATTTCTATTGCAACACGTCGTCAAAAAACATTGGACAGGGCGCGTGAATTAGAACTTGGAGATTTTTATACAACTGATAATGCCAAAGCTGTTGAAGGGGCAGATCTCGTGATTATTTCTGTTCCTGTTTGTGCAAGTGTGGAGGTAGCAAAAAACATTCGTGATCATTTAAAATCTGGAGCGATTGTGAGTGATGTTGGTTCCACAAAAGCGTTGGTCATTGCAGAAATAGCACCTTTATTACCAAAATCTGTTCATTTTATTCCTGGTCATCCGATTGCGGGAACGGAATATTCAGGGCCAGATGCTGGTTTTGCTGACTTATTTATGAATCGATGGTGTATTTTAACGCCTTTGGCTGAAAGTGATGCTGTGGCTGTTGGGCAATTGACAGCGTTTTGGGAAGCTTGTGGCGCACGTGTTGAAAAAATGGATGCCAAACATCATGATCTTGTTTTGGCTATTGTTTCGCATTTACCGCATTTGATTGCTTATAATACGGTTGGGACAGCGAGTGATCTAGAAAAAGTGACAAATTCTGAAGTGATTGCTTATTCTGCTTCGGGTTTTCGTGATTTTACGCGTTTGGCTTCTTCTGATCCGGTTATGTGGCGCGATATTTGTTTGCATAATAAGGATGCTATTTTAGAAATGTTGAGCCGTTTTAGTGAAGGGCTTGCTTCTTTGGAACGGGCAATCCATTTGGGAGATGGTGAGACGTTATTTAACTTTTTTACACGTACCCGTGCCGTGCGCCGTAATATTATTGAAGCGGGACAGGAAATTGATGCTCCTGATTTTGGACGCCAAAATGTTTCTAAAAAAGATGTGTAAAAAGTTTTTGTTAAATTATGCTGGTTTCTTTTCGAAATCTCTGTTCCTTGAAGATGCGAATTGCCATAAAGAACAAAGGGAATTTGGGGATAGAGATGATCAGTGTTCAAAAAGTTTTGTGAAGGTAAGAGTATTATTTGAAACATTTATAGATGTAAAAAAAAGCTCACGAAGCTTCAGAGAAATTCCTCATATTGCGTGATTGTACGTTTTGGAAAATTAAAGTTTTTATGCTCATTTAAATGTTGTTTCTCGATAATTTCATGTGTGCATTTGTTGGCTTTCTGGCTGTCGGTGGTCTATTTTGAAATAAAAAGATTATTTGGTTTCTTCTTTAAATTTGCATCTTAGATTTCTTGTTTATTGGAACATATTATCTATTTTATCGATAATCTCAAGGATAGTAGAAACAATCGGCAACACCATTCTCTTTGCTAATTCGTAATGTTACCAGCCCTTGCATTAAAGACGATTCATACGGCATTTTTATGCCTTTCTTTAGCGTTTTTTACCAGATACCGACTCCGCTTATGACATGTAGGTGCGTGATGTTACTTGTTTTAAATGAGAGGATTGAACATGAGAGAATCTTACAGTATTCGAGAGTTTAATCCAGTATGCAAAATGATGAATTATGATTATAAATCAATGCTTTGTTTTATGCATATCTTTAGCTCTTCACGTGTAACATTGCTCGTTTGTGTTTTTCAATTTTAGTATAAAGCGAGACTTGACGGTATTGATTATAGCCCTTTATAGTGAAAAAGGTTTTTTTAATCTTGATGATTTTTGTAAAATTTAGGGTGATGATGAAGAGAGTGTTACTAGAAAGTATTGAGATTTGTTAAAAAATATCTTTTGGCATAGTTATCGTATTCTTGTTAATGCAATAAGCCATTATTGGCGTGATAATGGGGGGGCTTTTGCTAGTCATATCGCGCTTTCAGGGCTTTTAGCATTTTTTCCTTTTTTCATTTTTGGGACATCTCTTGCTAGTTTTATCGGAGCTTTTACCTATACACCGCAAAAAATCAAAGCTTTAGTACAGTTATTACCAGATGTTATTGCAGAGCCTTTATCTAAAGAAATTATTAATGTTTTAACTATTCAGCGGGGAGGAGTGTTGACGGTTTCTGTTATTGGGGCGGCTTATTTTGCTTCTAATGGGATAGAGGCTTTGCGTACTGCTTTGAATAAAGCGTATCGTGTTGTTGATCGGCGTAGTTTGTTGTTTTGTCGTTTTCAGAGTTTGTTTTTTGTGATCCTTGGAGCAATTGGCTTGGTTATGATCAGCTTTTTGTTGATTTTAACACCTCTGCTCATCAAGATTATGCACAATCATCCTTTTTTTATGACTGAATATATTGGGGTTATTCGTTTATGGCGTTATATAATCGCAGCAGTTGTTTTATTTGTCAGTCTTTTGATTGTTCATAAATGGCTACCGGCAGAGCGGCGCAAATTTACAGAGATTCTCCCAGGAATCGTGGTGACAATGTTCGTATGGTTTGTCGCTTCCATTGCTTTTGCACAATATTTGACAATGTTTGATTATATTTCTACCTATGCGGGGTTAGCATCTATTATGGTTGCTATTATTTTCCTTTATATATTAAGCGCAATTTTTATTTTAGGCGCTGAAATAAATGCCGCGGTCATGTTTTATCGCAGGAATTTGCAACATTTAGATGAATGAAAGAACTTATTATTGCGTGAAAATCAAGATATCAGTAGTTCGGTAAAGCCTGCTATCACTTTATTGATTGATGCGGATGCTTGTCCTGTAAAAGACGAAGTTTATCGTGTGATGAATCGTTATCAGCTTAAAACATTTGTGGTAGCAAATCGTTTCTTATCGCTTCCCGATGAAGCGCTCATTGAAAGAGTGGTTGTTGCTGGTGGACTCGATTGTGCCGATGATTGGATTGTAGAACACGTAAATGAAGCGGGTATCGTTGTTACCAGTGATATTCCTTTAGCAGCTCGGGTTGTGCGGGCTGGAGGTGCTTGCCTTTCACCAACGGGGCGTATTTTCGATATAAGCTCTATCGGTCAAGCTTTGGCAATGCGCAACTTGATGGAAGATTTGCGAGGACAGGGCAATATGATAAGTGGCCCTCGTCCTTTTTGTCGCAAAGATCGTTCTGCTTTTTTATCAGCACTGGATCTTATGATACAGCGTTTAAAAAGGCGTGGTTATTAGGTTATAATGCTTCTTTTATGATAGCTTTTATAAGGGTTTTGGCATCGTTATTTGCCCATGGAGCTGCGCCATTGAAGGAAGCAATAAGATGGCCCTTTTTATCAATGAGAAACGTTATGGGTAATCCTAAAGCAAGCCCTTGTTTTCTAACATTGTTGAAAATATCCATTGTTTCATCACGATAGTATAGCAAATTCTCAGCATGAACATCTTGTAAAAACTGCTGAATTCTTTCAGGAGAAGCAGTTTTATCGATATTAATGGCCATGACATCAAAATTTTCTCCAGCCAACTCACGTTTTAATTGTGCCAATTCTGGCATTTCTGTGCGGCAGGGTACACACCAACTCGCCCATAGATTGACCAATATTGGCTTTCCAGTAAATTCACTGAGTTTATGGTTTTTTCCTTGAATATCTTTGAAAGAGAGCTGTGTCATATCTGATGGCGTGTCAGCAAATCGTATGTGCGTAAAAAATCCTTTTGCTGCTTTTCGGATCGCTCTCATTTTTTCTTCTTGTCCTTTTTGGACTTTTGCGGTCTTTTCTCCTGATATAAAGTTGGTAAAAGAGAACTCTCTCTTGTCAGAGCGGCTTTTTAGTGCGTATAAACTGATAGCAGCTAAGAGTAGGACAGCAAAAAAGGATGCGATGAAAAGCCTCTTTTTATTCTTTTTGTTTTGGTTGGTAAAATTTTGAGGAATCATGATTTTTTTCCTTTTATGGGTGTTTTTAGAGTATGGCAGATGAAAAATTAAAGAACCAGATGTGGGGTGGCCGCTTTATAGCAGGACCGGCTGCAATTATGGAAGAAATTAATGCCTCTATTGATTTTGATCAAAAACTTTATCGGCAAGATATTGAAGGATCGCTTGCTCATGCCGCAATGTTAGCGCAAACAAAGATCATTTCACAATCGGATTATGAAAAAATTGTTCATGGTTTAAAGCTTATTCGTCAAGAAATTGAGGAAGGGAAATTTGTTTTTTCACGAAAGCTGGAAGATATTCATATGAATATTGAAGCGCGATTGGGAGAATTCATTGGTCCCGTGGCAGGGCGTTTGCATACGGCGCGTTCCCGCAATGATCAAGTGGCCGTTGATTTTCGTTTGTGGGTGCGTGAGGCCTCACAGAGAATTATGCAAGCTTTAAAAAGATTGATAGAGCAATTACTTATTCGAGCAGAACAACATGTTGAAACCTTTATGCCAGGTTTTACACATTTACAATCAGCGCAGCCTGTAACATTTGGCCATTATATGATGGCTTATGTTGAAATGTTTGGTCGAGATTTGTCACGAATGTGCGATGCGGTTGAACGAATGAATGAATCGCCTTTAGGAGCTGCTGCTTTGGCAGGAACAAGCTTTCCAATCGATCGTTTTATGACAGCAAAAACATTGGGTTTTCGAGAACCAACGCGCAATTCAATTGATAGTGTTTCGGATCGTGATTTTGCACTGGAATTTTTAAGCGTTGGTGCGCTTTGTGCAATGCATCTTTCCCGCTTAGCAGAGGAAATTGTTCTGTGGTCAAGTGCACAATTTCATTTTATTCGTTTATCGGATGCTTTTTCAACGGGTTCATCTATTATGCCACAAAAGAGAAATCCCGATGCTGCGGAACTTGTGCGTGCTAAAAGTGGGCGGTTGAATGGGGCATTAATGGGGCTCTTAACAGTGATGAAAGGATTGCCGCTTGCCTATTCAAAAGATATGCAAGAAGACAAGGAATATGTGTTTGATGGAGCTTTGAACCTAGAATTATCTCTGACAGCAATGATAGGGATTATTGGTGATTTGCAAGTTAATAAAGAAGCTATGAAACACGCCGCTGATTCTGGTTATGCTACCGCAACTGATTTTGCTGATTGGTTGGTGCGTGAGTTAGGGCTTCCTTTTCGTGAAGCACACCATATTACCGGGTGTGCTGTAGCTTTGGCGGAAAAAAAACAATGTGGTTTAAATGATTTATCGTTGCGTGAACTCCAAACGATTTGTCCAGAGATTCGTGCAACGCTTTTTGAGGTTTTAACAGTTGAAAAATCAATTAAAAGCCGTAAAAGTTTTGGTGGTACCGCGCCTTCAAAAGTGCTTGATCAAATTGCTTATTGGAAAAAACGCCTTGTAACTACCTGAATGGTTGGTTTGTAAATCCAAAAAAATAACAAGAGGGAGAAAAAAGGCGTATGAAAATTATTTTGAAGAATTTAACAATTGTTCTTTTGGGGAGTGTTGTTATTGTTGGATGTGGGCGTAAAGGGGCATTAGAATTGCCCCCTTCAGCAGTGGTGGATTCTTCGCAAGGTTCATCTGTTCCGCAAAGCAAAGCAGATGAACCTTTTGTTCTCGACCGATTGATACAATAGAGGCTTTTATGCATTTTTTTTCTTATCAGCATGATGTGCTGTATGCTGAAGGTGTTTCACTTTTGCAACTTGCACGGGAGGTTGGAACACCTTTTTATTGTTATTCAGCAAGTGCACTCGTAACACATTTTAGAGATTATCAAAATGCATTTCGGGATATGCCGAGTTTGATTGCTTATGCGGTTAAAGCAAATTCTAATCAAGCGGTTTTACAACTCTTGGCGAATAATGGAGCGGGAGCGGATGTCGTCTCAGAGGGAGAATTACGGCGTGTGCTTGCTGTTGGTATTCCTGCTCATCGCATTGTCTATTCTGGTGTTGGTAAAAAAATTGAAGAGATAGACTTTGCTCTTGAACAAGATATTTATTGTTTTAACGTTGAATCAGAACCAGAACTTGAACAATTATCGGCACGGGCTGTGGCACTTGCAAAGAAAGCATGTATTTCTTTGCGTATTAATCCAGATGTGGATGCTAAAACACATAAGAAAATTACAACAGGAAGATCCGAGAATAAATTTGGTATTCCATTGTCATTGGCGTGGGATGCTTATAAAAAGGCAGCACAATTGCCTGGTCTTCATGTTTGTGGTGTTGATCTTCATATTGGTAGCCAAATTTGTGACTTAAAGCCCTTTGAAGATGCATTTATGATTGCCGCAGATTTCGTGCGTCAATTATGGAATGATGGTTATGCAATAACTCATGTTGATATTGGTGGGGGTCTTGGTATTTCTTATGGGTGCGAGCAGCATCCAGTACCAACTCCTTTTGATTATGCACAGCTGGTAAAGAAACATATCGCACCTTTAGGAATCAATATTATCCTAGAGCCTGGGCGTAGTATTATTGGTAATGCCGGTCTATTGGTGACATCTGTTGTGTATTTAAAAAAGGGTGAAGGACGGAATTTTGTTATTGTTGATGCGGCAATGAATGATTTTATGCGCCCAACACTTTATGATGCGTGGCAGAATGTTATACCAGTGGAAAAAGCATCGGGGAATGCTGCGTTGATCAATGCAGATATTGTTGGTCCTGTTTGTGAAACTGGTGATTATTTAGCATTAAACCGCTCTATACCGCCTTTAACGGCAGGTGATGTTTTAGCGATTACTGGAGCGGGTGCTTATGGTGCGGTGATGGCAAGTACCTATAATAGTCGACTTTTGGTGCCAGAAGTTCTCGTACAGGATATGCGTTATGCAATTATTCGTCCTCGTCTTGATTATGCCCAATTGATAGATTGTGATCATATTCCAGATTGGATTGAAGCTTGTTAAGGATAGTTGGTCTTATTTTTACTAAACTTTAATGAAAAAATTAATTGTCTGGAAATTGTTTTATAGAGAATTTCTCTGTAATGCCGTTTCTCTCTGATTTCAGTTTTCTTTTGCATCAGCTAAGTGTAAAAGTATAAAGTTAAATGGGGTATTCAGGGTAAGATTTGCTGGGTTATCCTATGGAGTGAGTCATATAAGTAGTCAGAGAATAAAACCTATTTGAGAGGAAATAATCTGGTTACGAATGAGTGGTGGATAAGAATCTTTGTCTTTTAAGACGAAGAAGAAGTTGAGATCTCAATTCACCGCTGCAAAAGGGGACAGTGCTTGTCTATGAGAAATGAAAACATCAAAAGTTTTGCAAGAATAAAGCTTTTGTTTGTGCGCATTTTTGTGTGGTTTATCCTCTTCTTTGAACGAATGTGGGTACGGTTGTTGCCGTTTTTTCTCGTTCTCAGTCTTTTTTGTTCGCTTAGTTGGCTGGGTGTTTTTGGCATTCTAGATTATTGGCCTCATGTGTTCCTACTTGGGCTTATGTTTTTTTTGGCTGTGGGAAGTTTATTTTTTCTTATTCGTTTTCGTTTTCCTACAATGCGGGAAGTTGATCAGCATCTTGAACGTATAAATGGCTTCATAAATCAACCTTTAAGCGCTCAAACAGATCGTTTATGTTCTGAGAATGATGAAGATTTGACTGTACTTGTTTGGCGTGAACATCAACGCCGTATGGCAAAACAGTTATATCATTTAAAAACCGGATTTATCGACCTTAAGAGTGGGGTTTATGACCCTTTGGCTTTGAGGACTATAGGTATTCTCCTTTGTGTGTGTGCTTTTAGTTTTTCTTTTGGTTCATTAGGAGGACGTTTGGCAGATGCATTTGATTTACGTCCTGTGATCGATGAAACATCAATGCGGATTGATGCTTGGGTAACACCTCCTGCTTATACCAATGTTCCCCCTCTTTATTTGACAAAAGATAACAAGACAAAGTTTGCTGTTCCTGAAGGAAGTGATTTGGTTGTCCGTGTTGTCAACGGTGCTGGCGTTACAGTAAAAGCGAGTGCTAAAGAAGATGCACGAGAAATTTCGTTTACTAAGAAAAATGAAAAGGGTGCTTTGCATGATCCAATCGTTCATTTTGAAACACGCTTAGAACGTTCAATCAATCTCGTGGTGTCATCGCGGCATAAAAAACAGCAATGGAATTTGCAAGTGATTAAAGACCAGAATCCAACAATTCGTTGGGTAGAAAAGCCAGGGCGGATTTTAACGGGTTCATTGGAACTTCATTATGCGCTCAATGATGATTATGGCGTGACAAAAGCTTTTGTTGAAATAGAGCCTTTTTTAAATGGGCATAAAAGTGCTTCTTCTCTTTATAAGGCACCTGAAATACAACTTCTGCTGCCCCGTGGGGGAAAGGGTAAAATGCGTACGGTACAAGATGTATCAGCGCATCCTTGGGCTGGCTTAGACGTTAAAATTACTTTGGTAGCAGAAGATGGGGCGGGGCAAGAAGGGCGCAGTAAAACTTTTGTTATGACACTACCACAACGTGTTTTTTCGAATCCTGTTGCGCGTGCGATGATTGAATTGCGTCGTATGTTGGTTCTGGATACTACTAAAAAAGAGCGAGCCCTTGATATGCTTGCTGCTTTGCTGGTGCGTCCAAAAAAGGGGTTGCAAAATCTCACACATTTTCTTGTTCTACAGAGTGCGTGGACAAGGCTTTCTATGGCAGAAACAGAAGATGATTTGCGTGGTGTTGTCGCGTATTTATGGCAGATTGCTGTGGGAATTGAAGGAAATCAGCTCGAATCTGTGCAAAAAAATCTTAAACAAGCACAAGCGGCTTTGCGTGATGCTCTTCGTTATGGGGCCCCAGCAACAGAAATTGAACGGCTGATGGCAGATTTACGACAGGCTATGGATAATTATATTCACGCTTTGGCAGAAAATGCACAAGATAAGAGTAATCCTCACAATAATAATTTTAGTCCTCCCAATCTTTCAGAGGATTCATTAGAAAAAAAGCTTAATTTAATTGAGGAAATGGCCAAGATGGGCTCTTCTTTAGCAGCTGAACAGCTGTTGGCAGAAGTGGAACAAACTCTTGATCATTTGCAAGTGCGAAAAGGTAATCAAGGTGGAGGGCAAGATCGGAACCAATCCACAAAGATGAAAGAAAAAATGGATCAATTGGGAGATTTGATGCGTCGTCAGCAGGAAATTCTCAATGAAACACATCAATTAGAAAAGCAACAACAACGTGGAGAAACTGTTCCTGAACAACAAAGACAATCTTTAAAAAAACGTCAAGCTGAGTTGCAGTCTGAATTATCAATGTTAGAAAAAGAATTATCAGCGCAAGGATTTGCGTCGAATGATGCATTCAAAAAAGCAGAAGAAAAAATGAACTCTGCAGAAGAGGCTCTTGATTATGGTAATAATCAAATGTCCATGCAAAGTCAGTCAGATGCTTTAGAATCCTTGCGGCAAGGTGCACAAAATGTTTTGGAAAAAATGCGCGAAAGGCTTAAAGAAACGGATGGAAGTCAAAATGCTGTTCGTGGTCCTATAGATCCATTAGGGCGTTCACTCTCTTCAAAAACAGACCAAGAAGGGGCAGTATTACAGCAGGAAAATGATCAAATGCGTGCACGGCAGATTTTAGAGGAAATTCGCAAACGTCTTGGTAAGGAGCATATTTTAGAAGCAGAGAAAAACTATCTTGAAAGACTCCTTCATTTCAATTAGTTACTTTCTCCTTCTCATTGATGCCAAAGTATCAATGTCAAAAAAAGCACATTGGAAGCTTTTTAGAATCTAAAGTTTAAAGAAAGAGCATGATGAGAGTACTTTTTTGTGAAGTGATTATGAAAAATATTTTGTGCAGTTTTTATTATTTGGGTTTAAAATATGAAATATTAAAATTTTTGCCATTGCGGAAAAAAGGCAAAAGTCCATATAAGTGGGGTATATGTAAAGACCTGTTAGGTTTGAAGTTTTTTCTATATGGTATGTTGCGTTGGATATAATCACACTGAGAGATTTTTACGATTCTGCCCTTGGACTGCGTGTACAAAGGACGTTGTGTGAGCAATTAAATTTATGGTGGCCCGATCTTACTGATAAGAGGGTAATGGGTTTAGGCTATGCACTTCCTTATCTTTCTGTGTTGTGTGCACGCGCCCAACAATGTTTTGCTTTTATGCCGGCTGCTCAGGGAGCTTCACCTTGGCCTTGTGCTGATAATGTCGCTACGGCACTTGTTTTTGAAGAAGATTTACCGCTTCCTGATGCTTCGGTGGATTGTATTTTATTGGTACATGCTCTGGAATATACAGAAAATTCATTCGAAACGCTGAATGAAATATGGCGTGTTTTGGTGCCCAATGGTAGTTTGATCGTTATTGTTCCTCATCGTCCTGGTTTTTGGGCACGCAATGCTTCTACACCTTTTGGTTATGGCGAACCCTATAGTCGGCAACAAATCGCTCGTTTGTTTGAAAAAACAAACTTTATTTCTGGACCCGTGCAAGACATTGTCCATTATATGCCTTCTTCAGGACGTGCTTCACGATTGTTTTCATTTTTTTATGAACCCTTTTCACGCTATCTTTTGCCTTATTTCGGAGGTCTCTTAATGTGTCAGGCGCAGAAACGTGTTTATCAAGGACTGCTTGTAAAGCGCCGTCAATCGCAGCGTGTTTTTATTCCTGCGTTATCACCACAAGCTTATGAGAGGTCTTCTCACATTGTTGCAAATTCCCCCTCACAATCGCATTTGTGAAGAGACACAAAATCCATTGGGCATAACCTGCTTATAAGAGAGCTGAACCGGTACTCTCATTTTCTCCGTTCGCTTAATATCACAATGTTCATATATTGAGAGAGTTTTTGAGAGGTATAAGTAAGCTTTTGCTGAATGGTTATTCCTCCACAAATTCTCTTTGTTATGGGTAAGCAAAACCGCTCTGGTTTTGGGCACGTAATGCTTGTGCAGCTTTTTGTTACAGTCCATCCTATAGGCGGCAAAAAATCGCTCGTTTGTTTAAAACAACAAATCTTATTTCTGGGTAAGTAAAAGAAACTATCCATTATATTATATCTTCTTCAAGATATGTTTTACGGTTATTCTTATTTTTTTATAAGTCACCGATTTTACGCATTCACCATCAGATGGGTTTAAAAGAAGCAATTTTACTCTATTTCAGACTGTCATTGAAGTTATAAATAATGAATGATCTTTATAAATCCAAAATATTGTATTTCTTTTTAGTGTTGTTGTGTTTCATAAAAAGGTAAGAGGATAAAAATTTCTTTTGAAGCAGTCAGTGTTAGAGAACTTTTAAAGATTTAAGCGATAGCCATTTTGATCGGTAAGAAGAATTTGTGCATTAGAAGGGTCTTTTTCAATTTTTTGTCGCAAACGATAAATGTGGGTTTCTAAGGTATGAGTGACAACATTTTTATTATAACCCCAAATTTGTTCTAACAGTGTTTCTCGACTTACAATTTTATCATTGGTAGAATAGAGGTATTTAAGAATTGCTGCTTCTTTTTCTGTGAGGTGCATTTTTTTGTTGCATTGATCAACAAGAAGTCTTTGTCTAGGTTTAAAGCTATAAGGACCAATGGAAAAAACTGCATCATCATTTTGCTCATATTGACGCAATTGGACACGAATGCGTGCTAATAACACCGCAAAACGAAAGGGTTTTATTACATAGTCATTGGCGCCTGTTTCAAGATCTAAAAGAGTATCGCAATTTGTGCTATGATTCGTGATCATAATAATGGGAGCACGAAATCCTTGGGCACGTAATTTTTTAACAGCTGTTTGGCCATCAAAATCAGACAATTCAATTCCTAAAATAACGAGATCAATATTTTTCTCTTGCGTTATTGTTATTCCTGCTTCAGCTGTTTTTGTTGGCAATATTTCAAATTCTTGATGCATTTGCAATTGTTCTACCAAAATAGGGCGTAAATCATCATCATCTTCAATGATTAAAAGGGTATAATGATTCATTTTTTTCCTTATAAAGATAAGATATGTTGATGCACCAATTTGTTGAGAGTAGTTTCACGAAAAATACGTTTTCATGCAAGAAAAATTAAAAAAGTAAACCTCTAAAAAACAAAATTTTGTTTCTTCTATGGTTTTTTGTCAAAAGTTTTCCAAAAAGTGAAGAATTGCGTGCAAGGTATTGTATAAATTGTTTTCGAGGTTGCTATAGAAATTCTTATTGTTCTTTTTTATCTTTTCTTTGCATTCTAACGTCAAATAGATACTGTGCTGCCAATTCACGCATTTGCTTTAAAGAGACATTTCTCAAAGCACACTCAAGCCCATTTCACGATGTTATCCGTGAATAATGGTATGGCATAAAAAACACTGAGCAACACCATCTTTACGCTTATGAAGAGGAAAGCTGGCGCCATTATACTCTTTACCAGTCCCCAATAGTGCGACAATCCCTGCGTGAAGACGATTGAAACATTTTGACTCCTTTCTTTAGAGTTTTTTTATCCACACGCCAGCCTTACTTGTGATGTGCAGGAATATGGTTTTACTTGATTCAGCATAAGAGGATTTAAGATGAGAAAATCTTACAATATTCGGGGTCTCATTCAACATGTAAAATGATAAATTATCTTTATAAATCAATGTGTTGACAATTATAGTCGTTTGGTGTTTTTTGCTAATGATAACAATGCGTAAATGACGTATTGTAAAGATGGATTTTATAAAAGTGTTTTCATTTTGAAATAGAATATTATAGAATGAAAAATAAAGAGAGAGTGCTCTTGTTCTTTATTTAGAACGAAAAAATTACATGCTTACAGTAGGATATATTATGCTTACGGCTATGAGAGGGAGCATCTTTTGTCGGCATGTTAGTTAGCAGACAGAAATTATAGTCTTAAGATGAAAGTTCTTTTTTCTTAAAAAAGTTACTCTCGTGGTTTTTCATTTTATTTCACGATGATTCTCGTGAAGAAGATAATGCAAAATTTATCGAGTACAACCATTTTTATTCTATAATGTATAAGCGATCATCACCATTTCTGTTACTGAAATTTTAACGTTGTTGAGATTGTTCTTGCGTTAAAATTGTTTATGAAAACAGAGGGCGTTTTTATTTAAACAATCATCCACATATTAATCTTGCTTGTGATGGAAAAAAGCAATCGTTATTGATTCATTATAAGATAAGATGAGAATAAAAGTTCCTATTCTGTTTAGGGCTCTTATTCACGTTACAAAAGTATAATTATTATTATAAATCAATTTGTTGTTTAAGATTACCCATTAAACAAACTTCTTTCCATTCATCTTCTGTCACGGGTTGTACTGATAAGCGAGAGGCGTTGACGAGTACCATATTGTTCAGCTTTGAATTTGCTTTAATCTGTTTTAATGAAACCGGTGTTGGCATATCGAAGAGTGCACGAATATCTACACATTCCCAGCGTGGATCAGAGGTTGTGGGATCAGGATGTGCTTCAGCACATACTTCTACAATACCTACAATTTCTAGCCCTTTATTAGAATGATAAAAAAAACCTTTATCACCCAATTTCATAGCACGCATATTGTTGCGGGCTTGGTAATTGCGCACACCATCCCATTGTTCACCATGTGTGCCTTTTTGCTTCTGCATCTCCCATGACCATTTATGAGGTTCAGATTTAAAAAGCCAATAAGCCATGTGTTTTCCTTTTTATAGATTATCGATCTTGTACAAGATAAGTATTTTGCCATGTATTTATAGTGTACCATTCTGTATGATTTTTAAAATGAGGTAAAGAACGCACATTATCGATTTCTTTCTTCTTTTTTAGAAAAAACTCAATTATTGTAATGTAATATACTAAGCATTCTGCCTGTTTTTATGGATTACATAAGGCTGTCTTGTCTTTGGTTTACTTTCAGAAGAGAAGATGTTTATGTCGATCAAAGAATAAGCTTAAAGTGAATTATTAAAGATAAAAATATAATAGATTTTGTCGTTTTTGACATTTGTCTCGAAAACTTAAGTCTGTAGGTCGTGTTGCGTCTAAAAGTTGTCTCTAAAAATGGTTTAAGAAAACAGATTCTAGGAAGATCAAAGTCTATAGGAATAAGATGTTCTACGATGGTGCTTCATCGTGCGTTTTTTAGACAGCATAAGCATTAATTTTGTTATGCTTTTGTTCCACGGCGTCCCATTCCAATGAGGGGGGTAGATTTTTCATCCAATGGCCAGCGTGAGCGAGGGGTAAGATCAAGGGGGCTTGTTTCTCCCTGTGCGAGTTTTTGTGCACCAACAAAAGCAATCATTGCAGCGTTATCGGTACACAAGGAAAGAGGTGGAGCTATAAATTCAAATCTATGTTGATGAGCGAGTTCTTGCAATGTCAATCGAATAGCTTGATTAGCAGCAACTCCGCCTGCGACAACTAAAGCAGGCGGATGATGCCCTTTCTCGCAAGAGAGAGGATATTGGTGAATAAAATGTTGCAAAGCTAAATGAACACGATCATGCACGGTGTCGGTTACGGCGGCTTGAAAGCTTGCTGCAATATCGGCTACATCGCTTTCTGTAAGGGGGGCCATGGCTGTTGCTGCTTGGCGAACAGCCGTTTTAAGACCTGAAAAGGAAAAATCTAGCCGTTTTTCACCTTTTAAAGGGCGTGGAAGAGGAATACGATTTTTATCGCCCAATAAAGCAGCTTTTTCAAGTGCTGGACCACCAGGATAGGGAAGACCTAAAAGTTTTGCTGTTTTATCAAAAGCTTCTCCCAAGGCATCATCAATGGTGGTTCCTAACCGTTGGTAATTGCCTACTGCGTGGACGAGAATTGTTTGTGTATGACCACCGGAAACCAACAATAATAAATAAGGAAAAGGGACATTATGCGTGAGCACGGCTGTTAAGGCATGACCTTCCAGATGATTGACGGCAATAAAAGGTTTTCCTGTGGCAAGAGAAAGCGCTTTTGCCGTCGTAACGCCCACTAAAAGCCCTCCTATTAAACCCGGTCCACTGGTGGCGGCAATGGCATCGATATCACTTAATTTTATGTTTGCTTCTTTTAGCGCTCTTAAAATTAAGCTGTCGAGAATTTCAACGTGAGCACGGGCAGCAATTTCAGGAACAACACCTCCGTAAGGTGCATGATGATCAATCTGGCTCCAAACAATATTGGAAAGAATTTTGCTGTTTCCTTTATTGTCCTGTTCAACAACAGCAGCAGCAGTTTCATCACAACTTGTTTCTATTCCTAACAGACGCATTTTAGACAAAACCTTGTGTTGAAGATTCTTTATTGTGTGCCTACCACGGATAAGCAAAGATGCAAAGAACTTCTCTTGATGTTAAGAGCTTTCATGAAAAACGCGTTGTAATATTTTCTTTGAATATAAGAGTTAATGCTCATCAAAAAATGAGGTTTTGTTGTTGAGTATAAAATGATGCTATTTTTTAAAAACGTTGTTTATTAAAGTATATCATTGTAAATATTTTTTATGAAAATGCAGTGTTAAAAATTTCTGTAAAGTTATATTTGTTGTAAAAAGGTTATAAAACAAGTTATGATGTTTGAAAAAAGCTTAATTTTTAAAACTTTTTTCATTTTATTCTTTTACAATTGTAAAAAACTGTGCACAAAAAGTGACTAAGATGGTAGATTCTTCAAAACCAAAAGCTAAAACACATTACATTGCCACGCGCCGTAAAAAACCGGTGGTTGAACATGAAACTGTAAGCGATGATGAAGAAAAGAGAACACAAAATTCTGTAGAATTTGATGCACAAGAGAAACAGAACAAGAAAAACATATCGCATCAATCTATATCTCATCTCTCTTGGCTGTACTTATTTCTTTCGGGAATTTTAGGTGGCCTTATTGCTTTAGGCTTTTTCATAGGGCTTCAATGGGCACGTGTGCTGCCTCTTTCTTTTGTAGAAAATGATGCTGGAGACAAAAAGGCTTTGCAAATTGCTGAAATCGCAAAAAAACAAGGCGAAGAAACAATAGAACAATTGGGGCGTGTGGTTCAAGAAATTGATGCTTTAAAAACAGAGTTTTCTTCTTTTTCATCGCAACAGGTTGAAACAATTCAAGGTGATGAAAACTTGCAACAAGAAAGCAGAAAAGCTTTTACTGTTTTAGAGGAAAAAGTGAAAGGTTTAGAAGAGTCTGTACAGATTTTGGTTGATAGGTCGAAAGATATGGAAACGGCTTTGTCCGTTGGGCAAAGCAATGCAAGCGCTCTTGCTCTCTTAAAGCAACAGTTAGGAACCATGCAGGAAGAAATTGCTGTTAAAGAGAGTGAAAAACAAGAGGTAAGTATTGCGCTGTTTATTGCCATCAGTTCGCTAAAAAATGCCATAGAACGTGGAGGGTCTTATATCAATGAACTGAAAACATTACAGCAATTAGCGCCTACAATGGATGGACTTGATTTGTTACAAAAAACAGCAGATAGAGGACTTCCAAATTCAGCGCAACTTTCAGATGAGTTTGCTAGAGTTGCCGATGCAATCGTTCGTGTGCAAAATAATGTTGCATCAGATGCTGCTTTTTCTAAACGGGTTTGGGCATGGATAAAAGGTTTGGTCGTTTCACGACCAATTGGAAATATCGAGGGTATGACGCTAGAGGCGATTGCGGCACGAATGGAAGTTGCTATTCAAGCGGGTGATTACGAAAAGGCTTTGAGCGAATGGCAAACATTGCCTCAAAATGCGAAAGATGTTTCGGTGGATTTTGTTCATAAACTTGAAAGACATATTGCTATTCATCAGCGGCTTCAGAAGTTGCTATTCTCGGCACAGCAGGGATCTGTTAAGGCTCTGAAGAGGTAAACAGGCGCAAGATGATACGTGTTTTTATTTACAGTTTTGTTGTCTGTTTGATCGGCCTGGCTTTTGGATGGGTTGCTAATCACAATAGCGTTTTTGTTATAACATTTTTGCACTTTCGGTTTTCTGTTTCATTGTTAACGTTTTTGTGCGCATTCATTTTATTGCTTGGAGTTTTAGCGCTTTTATGGTGGCTTTTATCTGCCTTTTTTTCTGTACCTAGAGCTCTCTCTCATTATTTTTATCAACGTCGTAAAAAGCGTGGTTATCAAGCTCTTTCACAGGGAATCCTTGCCGTTTTTGCCGGTGATGGTGTTTTGGCACAACAAATGGAGGCACATGTTGGCAAATATTTTTCTGATAAACAGGAACCGTTGGTAAAACTCTTACAAGCTCAAATTCTCTCTTTGCAAAATGACTCTGCTTCTGCCATCCGCCTTTATGAGGAGATGAGAAAAGAAGCACCAACACAATTGGCGGGGCTTTACGGTTTGTTTCGTGAAGCTCTAAAAAGCAAAGCTTATGAAGCAGCACAACAATATGCAGAAGAAGCATTGGCTTTATCACCAGCACTTTTGTGGGCGCATCAGGCTGTGCTTGAACGGTTGAGTGTTGAGGGTAAATGGGATACGGCACTTACTGTTTTTGAACGTGCACAAAAAGCTTTGCCACGTGCAATTCGTTCAACTGTAGAACGTCAACATACACAAGCTTTATTGTTATGTGGGAAGGCTCTTCATCTGTTTGAAACGCATCCTGTGCAAGCACGTTCAGCCATTTTAAAAGCGCATAAATTATTGCCTGATTTTGTGCCTATAACGATTGTTGCTGCTGATATTCTTTATAAACTCAATGAAACACGTAAAGCGGATAAAATGATTATTACAGCTTGGCAGAAAGAACCTCATCCTGATTTGGGAGTGCTTTATCTTGAAAAAGAAGAAGGAGCTGTTGGGCGATTGAAGAGGGCTAAAACTCTTGCTTCTTATAATAAGGAGACATTCGAAGCGACTTTCCTTATTGCCAAAGCTGCTTTGGATGCTGGTGAGATAGTCTTAGCAAGGGAACAAGCTGAAAAAGCACTGCAATATCATCCGCGTGAAAGTGTTTATTTATTGTTGGCAGATATTGAAGAAGCGCAGGGAAATAATCAAGGAGCTGTGCGACAATGGCTTTCTTTGGCACTTCGTGCTGAACGTGATCCGGTGTGGATGTGTGATGGGGACATTTTTCCTTCTTGGTCGGTTGTGTCTCCAATTAGCGGACGTCTTGGCTGTTTTGAATGGAAAGCGCCTCCTCGTATGGCTCCCTTCACATTGGAGGCGACCAAGAGTGAGTTGGAAAAGCAGAATCAAGATAAAGCAAATGGGGTAGGGAAGAGTGCTGATATCGAAAATAAGATGCTTGGAGAGTCATCTTCGGTAGAGCGTCCCCTTGAGTATCATGCACCACTACAGAAACAAGATATAAAAGATCAAGATATTACGGTATTGAGTCAAATCCACTTAAATGTTGATGATCCAGGAGTTAAAACAGAGGAAGAGGAGGCATTTTTGTCAAGAAAAAAATTTCGTTTATTTTAAATCAAGAAAGTTATAGTGCATATTATTTTCTTGTTCTTAAAAAATGAAAAGTGACTTGGTTGCAGAAATGATTGATTAAAAAATGTTTTTACATCAAAGGTGTTTTAGTGCAAAGCAAAAAAAGTGCAAACCAAGAATTGCGGTGGTGATACATCGTCAATCTACATATACTGGTCGTTTGGGAAAATTTTTGCAACAAAATGGTTTTGTTCTTGATATTTATCGCCCTATTTTAGGACAAAAACTCCCCGATACATTGAAGCATTATGCCGGTGTGGTTATTTTGGGGGGACCGATGAGTGTCAATGATGAGGAAGCTTATATTGGCAAGGAAATTGATTGGATTTCCTTATCCTTGAAAGAAAATAAGCCTTTTTTGGGGATTTGTCTTGGAGCACAGATGTTAGCGCGAAATCTAGGGGGACGTGTTGGTACAAGAAGTGATGGAATTGTTGAAGTTGGCTGGTACCCTCTGGAAGCAACCTCACAAGGCAAGGCTTTGATGAATTGGCCAGGAATGGTTTACCATTTTCATGATGAAGGTATTTATGATTTACCTAAAGCAGCTGCGCTTTTAGCAACAGGTCATACATATCCTGTACAAGCTTTTCGTTATGGAGATAATGCATGGGGTTTGCAATTCCATGCCGAATTCACACGTGCTATGATGCGGCGTTTGGTGGTGCGTTCAGCACACAAATTGACTGAAAAAGGTGCTCAACCTGCTTCTGCACATTTGAAAGGTCGTTTAATTTATGATCAGGCTTTGAGTAAATGGTTTGAAAATGCGTTACAACAGATTTTTTGTGTACCCAGCGTTTGTGCCTGAGCATTAAAAATTTTATTCATAGAAGATAAGGAAAGTTGTCATTGTGTCTATAATCTCTCAGTTGACATCACTACGAAAAAGCCTTTCTTTGCGTTATTTGCTTTTTGGGCTGTTTTGTCTTGTTGTGATATGCGTTTATAGTGCACTTTGGTTTTTTTTTCACGTAAAATAGAAGACCGTGTTTCTGATCTCCTCGCAAGAGCTTCTGCTCGTGATATAACGATTGTATGCAAACATCTCAGTAAAAATGGTTATCCGTTACGTATTGGTGTTTCTTGTGATAACTTTCAGTTTTCTTGGCCTTTACACGAGTTTTCCTTATCAACTGCGCGTTTGATGGTTGGTGCACCAATTTATGCTTCTCGTTTTGTAGAGTTTAATGTTTCTTCTCCTGCGTCCATTGTTTTTTCTGGAAAAATGCCTATTGCGTTGCAATGGCGCAATCTTGTAGTTGAAACAGAGCCTTATTGGAAAACGGTGAGGACATTTAAACTGATGGCTGAAGGGCTTGAGGTTTCTACCATTGCTTCCTCTCGTAAGGATCAGAAATTTTCAGAAAAATTTGGATCAAAAACGAAGAATAAGAAGCTCATACAAGAAAATGTTAGAAATCAAGCATCTTTGCAAGATGCTGTGGATATGATGGTACCTTCGTTAGATAAAGAGAATGTGCCCCAAAAAATAGCGGCAGAATTTTTGCGACTTGATCTGAAAAATGAGAAAAATCATTTATCAGGGCACCTTATTGTTGATGATTTTGACTCTTCCCTATTTTTTGCACCTTATTTTGTTGATTTCCCAAAAATTAATGGCAATTTAAAATGGACTTTCAATGATCTCTCTCATTTGTTTGAAAATGGAAGAGGTGGTTGGAAACAGTGTTTGTATGGGAAAAGTGGTGTTTTAAAGCGTGGTGAATTGGCTTTTCATACAGGTGGTCTCCTGCGTATCAGTGGACCTTTCTCCTTTGATGATGAAGGCTATTTGACAGCAGAATTTGATCTTGTTTTTGTGAAGCATATGGAGCTTCTTACCACTATGCAACGCTTGTTTCCTGAGCAAGCTAATAATCTGCAAGCTTTATTCTTTGTTTTGAGCATGATGCCTAAAAGTCCAGATGGCTCTCCCATTCTGCCCTTGAAGATTACCCATGGATGGGCAAAATTAGGTTTTTTAAAACTCGGCCGGCTTGCGCCACTTTAAGTCTAAAGTCTACTCTTTGTATGTTGCCAATCAATTTTACCATGGGACAATTTTACCATAGGGTAATTCTATGATAGAGCAACATATTGACTTATAATGATAATTCATCATTTTGCATGTTGAATGATATCCTCGAATATCCTAAGATTCTCTTATTCAAAACATGCTTATGTTGAATCAATCAAATCCATTCCCTTGCACATCACAAGTGGGATTATCGTGTGGATAAAAACCATTTAGAAAGGAATAAAAATACCTTTAATGAATCGTCTTATTGCAAGAGCTGTCGCAACATTGGAGGGGGACGGTAAAGAGTATGATGAGACCAGCTTGTACCATCATAAGCGTAAAGATGGTGGTGATCAATGGTTTTTACGTTATACCATCCACGGGTGGGGGTGTGAGATGGACTTCTGTGTTTTAAGAAATGTTTCTTAAAAAAAAGCTTGTGAATGTGCAATACAATGACGTTCTGTTTTGCGTGAGTCGTGACCCTATTAAAGAATGTGAGAAACAAAAGCGTGAAGCAATGCGTAGTCTGCATTATTTAAAGATATTGCTTTGGATGCTTTTGAAATTCGTAAAGCTAAATTAAAAGAAGATGAAAAGGTTGGAGATTGATTTTCACCTTTACGTCTTTATATTTTCCCCAAATTAGGCTGTCTAACCATTTTAGAGATCACACAAACCGATAATATATGCAATACGTTTGCACCGATTTGACATACAAAAGCTGGGAAAATTAAAAAACACTAAACCATCTTAATATTTGTCTCAAATATGCTGTTGCATTGGGGCAATTTTACTATGGGGATAAGGTATTTTAAGTGCTCTGTTTAACGATAAAGCCATTGAGCACCGCCATTTTTACGCTTATGAAGGTACAAGCCTGCCCCATCGTACTCTTTACCGGTTTCCCAATGTTGCGATAGCTCTTGGTATTGAGATTCTTCATAAGAGATATTTTTATTCCTTTTTTTAGAGTTTTTACCCACACACCAGCTCCGCTTATAATGTGCAAATAAATGATTATGATTGATTCAAAATGAGATGATTTAAGATGAGAGAATCTTACAATATCTGGGGAGGGCACTCAATATGCAAAACGATTAATTATCATTATAAATCAATGCGTTGTTTGATTTAAAAGCGCAGACAGCAGATTCTTTCTTCCCTTACTTGTTACGTACAAGACAGCAAGTTGAGATCATTCAATGAGAGTACCAATGCGGTTTGTGACATCATGAAAGTGAAAGTTTTTAAAACTTTTATGTTTTGCATTGCTGTACATCTGAAGGCATTGCTTTAAATCTGACCGGTATGTTTTAAAGTTGGGCAATCATACCTGCTGCGAAGGTAAAACGAGAAATGTTGAGATCATTTTCAATGAGAGCACCAATGCGGTTTGTGACATTATGAATTTGATCTTCTGTTGTTTTACTCCAAGCTGCAAAAGGATCTTCTTTTGCTCCATAATTTTTCAGGATTTTCAGAACAATTTTGCGTAAACTTTCGGCAATATTTTCTTTAGCTTGGCTTAAGGCCATACTATCATAATAATCAACGACAGGAATTGTTCGACTTGCTTCATTAATGCGATTTATACGAATGATTTGCGCAAGTGAGAAATAAATCTTTGCGGTTTTAATAAGGTCGCTGTTGCTTTGTTTGGCAATCAAAGAAATGTCACAAATTATGGGGGTTGCGTCCAAAAGAGCCAATTGCTGTGCTAAAGTTTTTGGTGCACCTTCTTCGCTATAATGGTTTGTTTTTTCCTTGATTTTTTGATTGATATCGTTATCGCTGGAATGTGTTAGCAGTTCTTCAAGAACAGTACGGGCTTGCTTTATTGTTTTTGCCAGTTCTTCTAATGGAGTCGAGAGATCCATATTGCGCAAGCCCCAATTTGTTGTTTCAAAAAGCATTGACGTAATCGCTGCGTAAAATTTGTTTTGGACAAGACCTGGTATTTTATTGTCAAGTCTATCAATTTGATCAGACAATTGAGGTATAGCAAAGCCATCACACAATGCGATGAAAACACGAATGATATTTTCAACCTTTTGTTCAGTAGCATCTTGGAGTCGACTCACAAAAGTAGGCCCTCCACGATTCACAATATCGTTGGCAATGAGGGTTGCAATAATATGACGACGCAATTGGTGGTTAATGATTTCTTTTTCAAAACTTGTCTGAATTTGCGTTGGGAAATAATGTAATAAGATTTTGTCAAAATAACTTTCATCAACAATAGCACTATGAGCGATCTCTTCTTTGAGGGTTAGCTTTGCATATGCCAAAATGACCGCGAGTTCTGGACGTATAAGTCCTTGGCCTTGTGTTATTCTTTGTCGTAAAATTTGTTCATCAGGGAGAATTTCAACTCTGCGATCGAGAAGTTTCTTTTGTTCTAAATCATGCATAAAGCGTATTTGATAAGGTAAATCGGCAATGCTTTGGCTTTCAGCTAAAGAAAGAGCAAGTGTTTGTAAATAATTGTTGCGTAGGACTAATTGTTCAACTTGGGAAGTCATTTCTTTCAAGAGCTCATTGCGTGCTTCGCGGGTAAGCGTTTTTGCATGAAGGGCTGATGCTAGAACGATTTTGATATTGACTTCAACATCTGAACAATTAACACCTGCGGAGTTATCAATGGCGTCTGTATTGCATCGCCCACCATTTAAGACATATTCAATACGACCACGTTGTGTGACACCAAGATTAGCGCCTTCACCAATAACTTTTGCACGAACTTGTTCACCAGTAATGCGGAGAGCATCATTTGCACGATCGCCTACTTGTGCATCCGGTTCTGTTGTTGCACGAATGTAAGTCCCAATGCCGCCAAACCATAAAAGATCAACAGGTGCTTTGAGAAGAGCAGAGATAATTTCAAAGGGTGTTCCTGTTTGTTTTTCAAAACCAATGGCTTGTGCTGCTTCGGGTGAGAGAGTAATGGTTTTCATTGTTCGTGAAAAAATACCACCACCCTTTGATAATTTTGCTTGATCGTAATCCTGCCAACTTGAACGAGGAAGTTGAAAGAGACGCAGACGTTCAGCATAGCTTTCAGCTATATTGGGATTGGGATCTATAAAAATATCGCGGTGGTCAAAAGCAGCAATGAGTTTTGTTTGTTTGGAAAGAAGCATTCCATTGCCAAAAACATCACCGGACATATCACCAACACCGATACAGGTAAAAGGCGTTGTTTGGATATCGTGATTAAAGGATTCACGAAAATGTCTTTTAACAGCTTCCCACGCACCTTTCGCTGTAATCCCTATGGCTTTGTGGTCATAACCTGCTGAACCTCCAGAGGCAAATGCATCATCGAGCCAAAAGTGATTCGCTTGACTAATGGTGTTGGCTGTATCAGAGAATGTTGCTGTCCCTTTATCTGCTGCAACAACAAAATAAGGGTCATGGTCATCATGACAGATAATATTGTGAGGAGTGCTTATTTGGTTGTTTACCAGATTGTCGGTAATGGAAAGCAAAGCTGTGATAAAATCGATATAGGCTTGTCGTGCGGCCTCTATTACGACGGCGCGATCATTCGTTTGGGGAAGGCGATGAGGATAAAATCCACCTTTTGCTCCAACAGGAACAATAACAGCATTTTTAACCTGTTGCGCTTTGACTAAGCTGAGCACTTCGGTGCGATAATCGAGTGCACGGTCAGACCAACGGATTCCACCGCGCGCAATAGGACCAAAACGCAAATGAACCCCTTCAACTTCTGGTCCATAAACGAAAATCTCTCTATAAGGGCGCGGTTCAGGTAAGCCTTCAATTTGGCGAGGGTCTAGCTTGGTTGCTAAAGTACGTCGTGGATCACCATTTTCTAAAGGAGTAAAGGCATTGCTTCGTAAACTTGCATCGATAAGATTACGATAACGGCGCAAAATCAGATCGTCATCTAAACCGGATACTTTCTGTAATTTTTCTTCAATGCGTTGTTGAATAATCTGTTGGTTCTTTTCTCGCTCTTTTTCTGTATGGCTTTGATGAAATTTTAAATGAAATAAAGTATAAAGATCTTGGGTAATATCAGGGTAAGCGTTTAAAGTTTGGGCAACACGATCTTGTGAATAAGGAATTCCAGTTTGTTGCAGATAGCGTCCGTAATGGCGCAAAACGACAATTTCACGCCAATGAAGCTTTGCTGTTTGGGTTAAGGCATTAAAGGCATCATTATCAGCATTTTGCGACCAAATTGCTTCGAATGTTTCAGCATGTTTTTGACCGTTTTTTGCAAAATCGATACAGAGTTGGAAAGCACTCTCCAATTGCATATCATGAAGATAAACAGAGTCTCCATTGCTGTCTGGTAATTCAAGAGTTTGTTCAGCTATGACGCGAAATCCCATATTTTCAAGAAGGGGTACGCGTTTGGAAAGAGCAAGTGCTTGATGGCGGTGAAAAAGCCGGAGAGAAAGGGTCTGTTTTTCTTTATTTTGTGGATGATAAAAAGTAACGAAAAGGGGTTTTTTATCATTAAGACTGAGAATATGACTAGCGTCTTTTATTGCATCTTCAGCTGAAAATAAGTCACGATAGCTATTGGGAAATCGGCTAGCCAAACACATTTGTTGGTCTGTTGCTTTACAGGTAAGAGCAATGGTTTGAACGCTATCTTCCCAACCTCTTGCTATCGAACGAACATTTTGTTCAAGTGTCATCCGCTCGACAATAGGGGCGCTTTCGTTTCCTTTGCGATGGATGATATAATAGACGCGAATGAGTGTACTTTCTAAAAAGAGCGGATAGGATTCAAAAAAATCACCCTGATAGAGTTCGACAAAATATTCGCCAATTTTTTCGCGAATATTGCTGCTATACTGGTCACGAGGGACATAAACAAGTATAGATACAAAACGTCCAAAAGAATCCGTATGGGCAAGCACCCGTAAACGGGGGCGTTCATCTAATTGCAGAATAAGCTTGGCATTTTCTGTTAATGTATCAATGTCGGAACGAAACATTTCATCCCTTGGATAGGTTTCTAAAACACTGATGAGCGCTTTTCCAGAATAGTCAGTTCGACTGTATCCAAGGTGTTGAATAATAGTTTCTGCTTTTTCTTTTAAAAAAGGGATTTGCAAAATAGAGCGTGTATAAGCTGAGGAGGTGAATAATCCTACAATACGCAATTCTCCGCATAGCTTATCTTCTTTATCAAAGATTTTAAGACCAATATAATCGAGCCAAACAGGACGGTGAATTCTTGAACGACTGTTTGCTTTTGTTACAATAAGCAAGTTGTCACTTTCCATAAAGGAGAAGATTTCTTGTGGAGGTTCTTCCACACACGCGTCACCGATAATACGGATAGAGGCATCTGTGAGAATACCAAGTTCAACATCGCTGGCTATAAAAGCTTTTGTAGGCTCTTGGTGTTTTTTGAAATGATAACTACGCATGCCAAGAAAGATGAAATTATTGTCCATCAACCAGTTAAGAAACTCTATAGCTTTTTCGCCCTCTTGTTTATAGTGTTGCGGGAGATTTGTTTGATAAGTATGGATATGCTTTTTCACTTCTTCAAGCATAGGCTTCCAGTCTTGTACAGCTGCATTGACCTGTTCAAGAACGAGAGTGAGTCCCTCTTTGAGTTTTTGTATTTGCGGTTCGTTTAAGGACTCAATGTGAATTTGCATCAGGCTAATGCGTTGTCCAGAGGCACAATTAAGTACGGGATGTGCAATCAAATAAATATGATATTTATTCTGATTGAAAACATTCAAAATAGAATCGAGTAGGAATGGTTTGTTATCGTTTACGAGCGTGATGACGGTGATAGGTTTGTTGTTACGGGTTAAATTTTGTTCAAAGCAGATGATGGTTTTTCCTGCTTGGTGGCGGTTGAAAGCTTCAACAGCGGCGGTTGCGGCTTTTTGGAGTTCCTCGCTTTCGTAACAGACGATATCTTCTTTATCGGTATGAGCAAAAAGAATTTGTTCTATGTTATTTTGATGGTTTTTTGTTTCTGCTGCTTTTTGTTGTAACACGATAGTTCTTCCCTTTAAACTTCCCTTTTTTGCTCTTAGAGGCCTTCTTCATTAAAGCAGACCATTATATCACTCTTGGCAGTGTAACACCTTCTTCTCGAAGAGAATAGTTATTTATTTTGAGAAACGTTTAACTTGTTGCTTCCATTTCAAAGTAATAATTTGCTATCTTGGGCGAAGAGCTTTGTGTTGATGATAGAATACTTTGGGTATTTTTGTCTTAAGGGTCTGTTCGTAAAATATAAAAATGGAAAGTAAGAGGGGAATGATGCGTTTGCCAGAAAGACTTTTAAGTGGTTACCAGTCTTTTATAAAACATCACTTTTCTTATGAAACAGCACATTATCAACAATTGGCCCTTGAAGGGCAGAAACCCGAAGTTTTTGTGATTGCTTGTTGTGATTCGCGCGCAATACCAGAAACGATTTTTAATGCTAGGCCTGGTGAAATTTTTACGTTGCGTAATGTGGCGAATTTAGTCCCTCCATTTTCTCCTGATAATCAATATCATGCAACATCAGCAGCTCTTGAATATGCTGTACAATTGCTTGAAGTTAAGCATATTGTTGTTTTCGGTCATGCGCACTGTGGAGGGGTGAGTACTGCTCTTAAAGGGACTTATAAGTCTTTATCGTCAAAAGATTTTATTGGGCAATGGATTGACCTTTTGGCACCAGCCGCGCAAGATGTTGTTGGCTATAAATCACTGTCTAGGCAAGAGCAGCAGATCGCATTAGAGCAGCTTTCTATTCGTCATTCGTTGAGAAATTTAGAGACATTTCCGTGGATAAAGGCGCGTAAAGAGCGGGGCGTTTTAACATTGCATGGAGTTTGGTTTGATATCTCAAGCGGTGAATTGTGGAGTATAGAACAAGAAACAGGTGATTTTATGCGTGTTGAGGTTGGAGAATTTTGAAATGTAAATGTTTGCTATCCTTTAAAATAACTTTAAAATGAACGCTATTACATGATAAATCTTGACAAAGGTGGGCTTTTATTGTTTGAAAGAACAAGCTTTCAGTGACAAAATAAACTTGGAGCCACCGACTGAGACCCCAGTTGAAGGGTATAAAGAGATCTCAGAGGTCAACATTCGACGGCGCGATGCGTTCTCGGGTGCCATTTTAGTTTGTTTATTATGTAGCAATGAGGTAGAGAATGTTTGAATCCTTACAAGAGCGGCTTGGTTCCATACTGTCTCATTTGACAGGGCGTGGTGCTTTGTCGGATCAGGATGTAACAGCGGCATTGCGTGAGATTCGTCGCGCTTTGTTGGAAGCCGATGTTGCTCTTGATGTTGCACGTTCTTTTACCGATAGGGTTCGCGAGAAAGCTGTTGGGTCTGCAATTGTTAAATCAATTAAACCTGGACAGATGGTTGTTAAAATCGTTCACGATGAATTGGTTAACATCCTAGGCAGTGAAGGTGTTTTGAGCGATTTAAATGCTCCAGCACCTGTTGTTATCATGATGATTGGTTTGCAAGGTTCCGGAAAAACAACGACGACAGCAAAACTTGCAAAACGTTTTACGGATAAAAATAATAAAAAAGTTCTCATGGCGTCATTAGATACACGCCGTCCCGCAGCACAGGAACAACTACGCCAATTAGGAGAACAGGCAAAACTGGCAAGTTTACCTATTATTGTTGGACAGTCTCCCGTTGATATCGCATCACGTGCGGTACAGGCAGCAAAATTGGGTGGTTATGATGTGCTGATTCTTGATACA
>NZ_CP101114.1:1552500-1692500 GCF_024297065.1 Bartonella harrusi | reverse complement strand
GTTTGAAGTATACCGTTTAATATCGTATCTTTCGTAATAATGCTGTTTAAATAAACCTACATTCCAGATCCTTAAAGATCAGCTATAATATGTAATAAAATCTATGGCTGTGAGCATCGCTCAATTTATTCGCAATACGGGGGGCTTGACAGTTCATGTTTTATAAAACGCTCATATCTTTGGGACAAGAAAACAAATTAATATGATGCCGAACAAGAAAAAAAGTGAACAAATGACTAAGCCTGTAGGAGCTCTACGAAGATTATGCTTCCAAAAAGTGAATAAACGACAAAGTTGATGCTTTGCCATATCTGTGATTATGCCATATGTCTTAACAACTTAACTTCAGATCAGTGCGAATAAAAGGATAATAGACAAGATATTAAGAACGCAACCCAGGATGAGGCTGATAATGCGTGATAGCGCATAAAAAGATTAAGATAATGAAAACCTTAAGAGGTCATCCTTTCAAGCTTACTTTTTGTTGTATTTGCGAGAGAGGTGAGAGAAAATAAGGCGGTGCTGATCGGATGCAATGGCTAAAATGTGCCACGTAGAAAGTCCAAAAATGTTTTGGTTATATAAGAGAGAGCCAAAGTAACTCCCCAATATGCCTCCGAAAGCACTTGAGAGGCTCAGGATGCTAAATGTACTAGCGATTAAGCGTTTATCGATATTTGTGGTGTCGTAATCGAGGCATATATAGATAACGCTTTCAGCAAAGGAGAACAGGATGATTGCTAAGAAAAGGTAGAAATAAGAATGATCAAGGATGTGGAGAAAGATGAATGAGAGCCCAAACAAAACAAAGGATAATATGAAAGGTTTTTTGGAGCTTTCTTTACAGTCCCATTTTGAGAGAGGGAGTTGGAAAAAAATCACGATGAGGGCATTTGAGATAAAAATAACAGGAACAGCATTTCCTCCAAAAACTTGATCACTGAACAGAGGTATGATGCTTTCAAGTTGGATATAAAAAAGGTAAACATAAACATAAAAAATGCAACACTCAGCATGGTTTTGTTGGTAAGCAATTTTCCAAAATCAGAAAAATTTATTTTGTCTCATTTTGGGTGATCAGAGTTTTCCTTTAAGGTATAGTTCAGCAGAAATAATAAAAAAAAGATCAATCCAACAAAACTAAATAAAAGAGAAGAAAGCATTGTAAAAATCAACATTCCAATCACAGGGCCGATCAAGACCCCTATATTATTAAAGATGGATCTTGTTGCTAAAGCCTCTACTTTTTGCGCTATCGAGATGTTTCTCACTAAGAAAGAATTTTGCAGCAGGAACGTATATACTGCTTTCTAGACCAATTAAAATGCAAGAGAAGAGCAAGATATAAAAATTATCCGTAAAACCAATGATAAGATAGCCTGGTATTCGTATTGCTAGACCTGAAAGCATTGTTTTTTTACATGGACATAATCAGAGAGTATGCCACCTAAAAGAGAACCTGCCTTTTTACACCAAAAAGCTACGCCGATGATGATTTCAACTTCTGTCGTTGTGAGAGAGTTCAGTTTATTCAAGTAAATTGCAAGAAAAGCGACAACCATAAATATTCCAACACTGCTCAATAAAGATGTTATGAGGATGAGTTGTGTGCCTGTTTTAAAATGGAAGAGTGTACGTAACACATTCTTTTTCCATACAACATCCACTCTGTTTGCTTTAGAGAGTGTATGAACTTAACAGAGTCGTTTGTGCATTTGTCCCTGTGGTTAAAAACGCCCCCATCGATAAACGGAATGATGGATTAAATCATTATTCTTGCCTCTCTATCTTACACAAGAATTCTGATAATCTATGATGATTTCTTCTTTTGTGTTCTGAGATTTTATCCCAAATACTCTTATAATGAAGAGAAAGCAATAGGGGAAACATGAGTACGTAGCGAGCCTCTCTTTTTCCAAAGATTAAAGCGCAGGCCTGATATATAAAGAAGCATCAACAATAAGGCAAAATCCTCTAGAGAATTTTAATACTCTTTATAAAACAGAAAAGTTTTCTTGCAAAACGCCTTAAAGAAAAAACATAAAAGGAAAATTTATTTTTCTTTTAAAGGCTGTTTTTGCTGTCATGAAAAATCAAAATGATGTTTTTAAAATTTCTTTCCCATTGGGAGAATGCAGTGATCCAGACCTATGTGTAAAAAAGCTGTACATACCGTACAGCTTTTTTTTCGTTATGTTTTGCTATAAGTTTCAAAGCATGTGTATGTCTTTACGGCTTTTGTAACCATAATAACCACAAACACTGGAAAGCATGGCACCAATCAAGCTTCCTAAAAAGCCCCACCATCCCATGTGAGAGGTTGTTGTAGCAGCTTTGTCCGCTGTGTGACGTGCTTCTTTCATCGTTTTGTTGAGCTTTTGCGAAAGTGTATGGGCTTGCGCTTCAAGGTCTTTAAGTGCTTGTTCGGTTTTTTCCTCTGCTGTTTGATAAAGATTAAGTGCATTGTCGGCTGTTTTTTGTGCATCCGCACGCGTCATGCCATTGTTCATTAGAGCTTTGACGATATCATTTTGATTGATGTCTTCTGTGATATCTTCGATACGATCAGAAAGATGATCATGGAGGTCCTTGAGAGTGGTGCGGTAGTGAGAAGGATCTTCCTTAAAATCCGTTATCGCAGAACTGATCTCTTTAAGAGCGGCTTGATAGGATTGCTTTAAACGATCAGGATTGAGAGCAGGGATATCGCTTTTCTTGAGAAGTGTGCGTAATTCACTGCGCAATTTATCAAAATCAACGCCATTGTCCTTTATTTCACGAAAAAAGTTTGCAAAATTGTCATTGTTTGCTTGTGAAAAGAAGGAAACAAGATTTGTTTTGAGATTTTCTCCAGTTTGTTGGAGTGCTGAAGTGCTTTCTCCAATAGCTTTTGCGCCTATTGTTGCTGTACTTGAAACCACGTGGACGGCTTGGAGGGTCATGATAAGGGTTAACAGAGCCCAAGTGAGAAAGCCATGAAGTGTGCCGGACGATTCAGCAAAGCGTCCAGCGACAAAGCCTCCTAAAGCAAGGCTGATGAGCATAACGATAAGAGAGCCAATCCCAAAGGAGAGAAAGGACCCTGCAAAAGGTGTCGAAGAGGTGAAGTCCATTTGGTTAAAACCTAACGCTGCAACCAGAAAAGATAAGCAGATTGAAGTGGCAAGGGCTGTGATCAGTCCAGCAAAGATTGCTGACCATGAAAGTGGGGGTTGGAAAAAAGGATAATCTGTTTCTAGAGATGTTTCTTCTAGAAAGTGGTTATCGAAGGGTGTATCCTCAGGAATGCGGGTTTCCATATTTTTATCTCCTCAAATGATGTTGGAGATAAAATGCCTCGTTAGCAATTATGTTCCAAAAGAGACAAAGATGCTGTCAAATCGGCGGGAATGTTCAAAACAGTGCGTGATGATTATCGTTTATGAGAGGAATGATCACGGATTTTGATGATGAAACCATTTTGGTGAGACCTCTTCTTGCAAAATTCTGCTTCAAGGTGCTGTTTATTGCGCTTCTGCATTGCTAGAGATGTTTGAGCGGATAGAAAAAGAAGAGGAGAAGGGTGTTTTGCAATATGGTTGCTTGTGCTACTTGGTGCTATGAAAATATTTTCTTTTGCGTGGAAATTATGTTACCGGTCCTTTTGGAAAATAAATTTCAGTTGTAAGTATATTTTTTTCGGTTGATCGAAAAAAATTCATTGATACGTAAATTTCTTTTTCAGTTGTCTCGTGTATCGAAAATTGCAAGAAAGCTTGTCTTGGGTGGTGGAATGTTTTGTTCGACTTTTTTTAAAAACCGTGAAATCTATGGACCGCTTTGTGTTGGCTTTGATCCTAGTCATAAAGTTTTGCAATCTTGGAATTTGAGATGCGATTATAAAGGTTTAAAAGAGTTTTGTGAGATTCTCTTAACAGCCGTTGTTGGTAAAGTGGGTATTATAAAGCCGCAAGCCGCTTTTTTTGAGTTATATGGGGTGGAAGGTCTTCACGTTCTCAAAGAACTCATTGAAGAGGCACATGAACAAGGTTTATTGGTTCTCGTTGATGCAAAAAGGGGGGATATTGGCTCTACTGCTGAAGCTTATGGAAGGGCTTGGCTTGGCGCAAGCAGTGCATTTAAGGCCGATGCATTGACAGTTAATCCTTTTCTTGGTTTTGATGCGCTCATTCCTCTGATCAAGATTGCTGAAGAAACAGCAACAGTGGTTTTTGTGGTTGTTCAGTCCTCTAACCCAGAAGGAGCAACACTTCGCAATGCACGCATTGGCGATCAAACAGTTTCTGTTCATTTGGCACAGCGTATTTGTGATTATAATAGCCATTCTTTTACGCAACATCCTGCTGTTGGGCCCATCGGGGCGGTTGTTGGAGCAACTTTGGGCAGTGAAGCAAAAGAGACAATCCAACAGTTAAAAAACAGCTTGTTTCTCGTTCCAGGTATCGGAGCTCAAGGAGGAACAATCACACAATTGAAAAATCAGTTTCCACAAAATTTGTGGCAGAATATTATTCCCTCCATTTCACGTTCGATTACAGATGCTGGTTGTAACAGTGGTGATTTAAAAACGCTGATCAATCATTTTGCAGAGCAAGCTAAAAGCACACTGATGCTTTAAGGATTTTTGCATAGATGTTTAATTTTTTAAGCCCTTATAAAAGAGGGGACCTCTTGCAGAGGAATGATTTTGGCTTATTCGATAATCGAGAATTGTTTTGATGCTTCTCTCAAAACAGCTTCCGTTTTTTGATGTCTCTCTTGAAACAACTTACGTTATCTTGATGATAAACGACACACTAAACTCTGTTGTCGCATCACACCTTTCTTTCATATTTTTAGCAGAGATGGTCTACATCTTTAATCTGATCTTTATAGGTATAACGCAAAGGATTGGTGCGAATGCGTGTAAAAATAAGCAAACGCAAAACTATATGTGTCATGGTTGTCGTTTGGCAAAGTGTTTTATAAAAAGCCGGTATTTCTCTCCAATTCATGGCTGATAAGTTTTGTGTTTTATGGCGTTGTTGACCTCAGAGAGTCCTAGCATTTGCTGTTACCTGTTAATCAACATTTCATTCCAATGCAGCCACATGTTTACAATGCAATAGTATGTTTAAGAGAAAGATTAAGACGAATGAACGTCCTATCGGCAGGACCAGTTTTGGGAGACTCAATGAAGAACGAGAGCATTGCGTGTATCCATTTTGTAATCTCTGAAACGAGGAGACCAGCCTCATTTGGGGAGAATATAAAGATGTAAAGGCAAAAATCAATCTTCATCCTTACCATTTCTTTTGGTTTCGCTTTAAAGCTTGCAAAAGCATCTAGAGCAATAGCTTTGAGATAATGGTGATGATGCATTGCCTTACGCTTTTATTTTTCACGTTTTTTAATGGGGCACACTCTTTATGTAAAACAGAACGCCATTATGTTACATATTCATAGGCTTGTTTTAAATAAATATTTCTTAAAGCACATCCAAGCCCATTTCATGATACAGCCCATGAAGGGTATAGCGGTAAATCCATTATGCACCACCCTCTTTACATTTGTGAAGGAGTAAGCCAACACCATGATGCTCTTTACTAGCCGCCAATGTTGCAACAGTTCTTGGCATTGAGACGATTCTTGAGAGTTATTGTTATGCTTTTCTTTTTGTATTTTTATCCACACGATAGCCTTAGTTGTGATGTGGAAGAGGATGGTTTTTATTCAACAACAGCAGGATTGAAATGAGAGAATCTTAGGATGTTCGTGTTCTCATTTTATAGGCAAAACGATTCATTATCTTTGTAAATCAGATTGGTATGAGGAACATATGAGAAGGTGTTTTGTGTAAAGGGGAAGGGAGGAAAAAGAATAGTGAAAATGTGTTTTGAGAAGAATTGTTGAAAAGAGAAGAAGGCAGCGGTGATAGGAGGGGTTGTATGGGAAATCTTATGGGGAAGTGCTTGCGGAGCGTCGTTTCGTGGTTGAGGGCTTTTCTTTTTCATTGATAATTGGAAAAATATTAACAGAAAGCCGATATTTTGCGATTAAAGGTGCCAAGCATTTGGGTACGTTTAGGTAATGAGCAGCTTCTTTGTAAAGTGAGAGGTGGTATTTGTTGTCGTGGGGCTAGATTGATAAAGGTATTGCAGCGTTTGTTTCTATAAGATAGACACAAGTTATCCGTGAATAGGCCATCCGTGAATATCTATTGTTGTTAGAGAAGAGTATGTCATCAAAACAAGAAAAAACCAAAGCCCGTTTACCTCGTGGTTTTGTTGATCGCACAAGCGCACAGCTATATGCAACTGAGACTATGATTGCACAAATTCGTGAGGTTTATGAACTTTACGGTTTTGAAGCGCTTGAAACACCGGTTTTTGAATATACAGATGTGTTGGGTAAGTTTTTACCTGATGAAGATCGTCCTAATGCGGGGGTTTTTTCACTCCAAGATGATGATGAGCAGTGGATGTCTTTGCGCTATGATCTTACCGCGCCGCTTGCTCGTTATTTTGCAGAGAATTTTGAAATTTTGCCAAAACCTTATCGTAGTTATCGTCTTGGTTTTGTTTTTCGTAATGAAAAACCCGGACCAGGGCGGTTTCGGCAATTTATGCAGTTTGATGCGGATATTGTTGGAACACCTACAGTTGCTGCCGATGCTGAAATTTGCATGATGGCAGCGGAGAGTTTGGAAAAATTAGGGTTTCAACAGCATGAATATGCCCTTCGTTTGAATAACAGAAAAATTTTGGATTGCGTTTTAGAGAAAATTGGCTTGGGGGGACATAAACAGGCTGAAAAGCGTTTAACTGTCTTGAGAGCAATTGATAAGTTAGATAAATTTGGTCCTGAAGGTGTGCGTTTGCTGTTAGGGCGGGGGCGTTTGGATGAAAGTGGTGATTTTACAAAAGGGGCAGAGCTTAAGGAGAAAGACATTGAATGTATTCTTGCTTTGATGGCTGCTGGCGCTGAAACAGCAGAGGAAACCCTTGATGCTTTGAGAAAAGTCGTTGGAGATCATGTTCAAGGACTTGAGGGGATTGGTGAGCTTGAGGAAATGCAAGCAATTTTTGCCGCAAATGGCACCGAGAATCGTATCAAAATTGATCCATCAGTGGTGCGAGGACTGGATTATTATACGGGGCCTGTTTTTGAAGCGACATTGTTGTTTGATGTGTTCAATGATGATGGACAAAAGGTTGTTTTTGGTTCTGTTGGTGGTGGTGGACGCTATGATGGATTGGTGGCTCGTTTTCGAGAGGAGAAGATTCCAGCAACGGGTTTTTCCATTGGGGTTTCACGCTTGATCGCTGCTTTGCAAAATCTTAGAAAACTGCCTGTAAAAGAGGACGCAGGGCCCGTTGTGGTGCTGATGATGGATAAAGAGCCTGAGGCGGTTGCGGCTTATCAAAAAATGGTTATGCAACTGCGGGGTGCAGGAATTCGTGCTGAACTCTATTTGGGGGCAGCAGGGATAAAGGCACAGATGAAATATGCCGATCGGCGAAAAGCGCCTTGTGTGGTGATTCAAGGTTCACAAGAGCGTGAGAGCGGAAAAATACAGATCAAAGATTTAATTGAAGGAGCACGTTTGTCTCATGAAATTAAGGATAATCAGACATGGCGAGAAAGTCGACCAGCACAGGTAACCGTTGATGAAGAACAGTTGGTTAAAACAGTGCAAGATATTTTGAAAACACAAAAGATGTAAATATTCCTGTAGCAAGAATTGCGTGAGATATTTGGGAAATGTGCGCTTTAATTTTCAAAATTCTTCCCTTTCTTGATTTTATGTGCTCAATGGCTTTTACGCTATCCCATTCATGAGTGTCTTCGTGAAATAGGTTTCGGTGTGCTTTGAGGGCTATCTCTTTAAAGCAAGCTCGTGAATTGACAACACAATGGCGTTTTGTTCTTCATGCGGGACGTGACCCCATTAAAGAACATGTGAAACAAAAGCATGAAGCAATGCGGAATCTCCATTATTTAAAAGATATTGCTTTGGATGTTTTCGAAAGTCGTAAAGCAGAATTAAAAATGATGGTAAGGATGGAGATTGGTTTTCATCTTTAAAACTTCATATTCTTCCTAAATTGGGTTGTTTCCTGGTTGCAGAGATTACACAAACAGATATATACGCAATACTTTCGCTCCCATCTGGCATACAAAAGCTGGGACAGCCTCTCAAGCACTAATCCGTTTTAATCTTTGTTTCAAGCATGCTGCTTTGCCTTGGGATTGGATGTTGATTTACAAGCAACAGAAAAAGCGCTGGCTCTCTTGGGTATGACCTTTCATACCCAAGAAGAGGACTGTGGACGGTTGCAGAAAAAAGAAAGCATTACGGGATAGAGAGCTTGCTTTTTTCAAAGTTTCTCATACTTCCAATGATGAGGGTACACGAAATTTTTTTGTCGCATCACATGCACCTTTAATTCTCAGCAGGGATAGTTCATTTATTCTCTTCAATCTGATTTTTACAAAGATGACGCAAAAGATTTGGATTGGTCCGAACGCCTGTAAGGGTAAGAAAACGCATTGCTCAATGTGTCATGGTTATTGTTTTGCACAGTGTTTTAAAACTGCTCTCTCTTGCTAATCCCATGTTGATCTATTCGGAGCTTTATGGCGTTTTATGCTTGTGAAGCAACAAGCTGGAAGCATCCATAGCAATGTCTTTGGGACAATGGAGATTACATAGTGTCTCACATTTTTGTTTATTGTGTTCTTTAACGGGGTCAAGCCCCCATGCAAAACAAAATGCCATTGAGTTTCTAGTTCACAGGCCTTTTTTTTAAAAAACCTTTCTTAAGGCCTCCAAACATTTCATAGAGACATCTGTGGATGCTATACCGAAAATCCATTGAGCATCGCCATCTTTACGTTTGTAAAGCACAAGTTGGCACACTCTACAGCAATGCTCTTTAGGACAATGGAGATTACACAGTGTCTCACATTTTTGTTTATTGTGTTCTTTAATGGGGTTAAGCCCCCATGCAAAACAAAATGCCATTGAGTTTCTAGTTCACAGGCTTTTTTTAAGAAACAGCTCTTAAGGCCTCCAAACATTTCATAGAGACATCTGTGGATGCTATACCGAAAATCCATTGAGCATTGCCATCTTTACGTTTGTAAAGCACAAGTTGGCACACTCTACAGCAATGTCTTTGGGACAATGGAGATTACACAGTGTCTCACATTTTTGTTTATTGTGTTCTTTAACGGGGTCAAGCCCCCATGCAAAACAGAGCGCCATTGAGTTTCTAGTTCACAGGCTTTTTTTTAAGAAACAGCTCTTAAGGCCTCTAAACATTTCATAGAGACATCTGTGGATGCTATACCGAAAATCCATTGAGCATCGCCATCTTTACGTTTGTAAAGCACAAGTTGGCACACTCTACAGCAATGCTCTTTAGGACAATGGAGATTACACAGTGTCTCACATTTTTGTTTATTGTGTTCTTTAATGGGGTTAAGCCCCCATGCAAAACAAAATGCCATTGAGTTTCTAGTTCACAGGCCTTTTTTTTAAAAACCTTTCTTAAGGCCTCCAAACATTTCATAGAGACATCTGTGGATGCTATACCGAAAATCCATTGAGCATCGCCATCTTTACGTTTATGAATGTACAAGCTGGTGCCATCATATTCTTTACTACCTCCCAATGTTGCGACAGCCCGTGGTATTTAGGCAATTCATAAGAGGCATTTTTCCTCCTTGCTAAGCGGTTTCACCCACACACAAGCCCCGCTTGTGATGTGCAAGTAAGTGGCTTTAATGGATTGAACATAAGAGGGTTTGAGATGAGAGAATCTGACAATATTCGGGGTTATAATACAAGTTAAAAAAATCTTTATTTATCTTTATAAATCAATCAGTTATAGTTACATAATTACCTAAACGAGAAAGGAATCTCATGAGGAGATGCTTCAGGTTCAGTCTCTTTCATATCTTATGAGAGGTTATGCACATGAAGGGGTGTGCGGACGGTTGTAGAAAAAAGAAAGCATTACGGGATAGAGAGCTTGCTTTTTTCAAAATTAGTAGGTTTGAAATGAGAAAGTCTTAAGATATTCAAGGGGATAATTTTATATGTGTAATGATTTATTTTTACAAATTCATGTGATGTAGCTCTTATGTAAAATCGAGTTGTTTTTTACGTTCGAGCAGCATAAAAGGGATTTCTTAAGAGGTCAAAAGAACAACACTCTATGAAAAACGCATCCTTTCGAGAGCGCGATGACAAGATCTTCCATCAATAAAAAGACTTTAACAAATAAAGGTTCTCAGAAAATTTTAAGGCTTCACGTAATATCTCTCCAAAAATTTATAAAAATATGGACAGTTTTTATTGGCTTAAACTTTGAATTTTTATCCGTTTACATAAGACCCTTTGATAGGATCTTTTTGAGTAATATATTGATTTATAAAGATAAATAATTATTTTCCCACTTGTATCATAATCCAAAACATTGTAAAATTTTCTCATCTCATCTCAAGTAAAGCCAATTGCTTGCATGTCACAAGTGGAAGCGTATAGATAAAAAACTTTGGAAATGAGGAAAAAGATCGCCTATGAACCGTCTCAATGCAAGATTTTTTTGTAAAATAGGGGATTGGCAAAAAGAATAATGGGGTTGGTTTGCTTCTTTACAAGCCTAAAGATGTTGGTGCACAATGGTTTTATTGGTATGCCATCCACGAATATTGCTATGAAATGGGCTTGGGTGCCTTAAAAAAGATCTTTTAAAAAAAGCACGTAAAGGTGTAAACCAATGGCGTTTTGTTTTACAGGGAGATCGCGCTTCATTAAAAAACATAATAAATAAAAACATGCGGCAATGTGTAATCTCCATTGTCTCAAAGACATTGCTGGAAATGGTCGGTTTTTTCTTTCATAAACGTAAAGATGGTGGTGCATAATAGTTTTATCAGTATACCATCCACGGACGCCGTCGCGAAATGGGCTTGAGTGTGCTTTGAGAGCTGTTTCTTTAAAGTAAGCCCTTGGATTAGCACTACAAAATTGGGCCTTATGGGAAGAAAAGATGAACAAGTCTTCTCTTTAAAGACTTTTCCAGTTTCAAAAAATAATGGAACAACTTAAATCGAACAATTTTTACGGGAAAATAGTTGGATACGTTGTCAGTGCCTATAATGGTGACTGACGGGTAATATGCATTTTTTATAAAATCAATGCATTAATAGAGAAATACAATGGTCCAATATGATTTTACCGTGCTCTATGAAAGAAATCCTTTTATTCTTGAAAGACCTTAGGATATCGGAAAATCCTTTCAGCTTCCTTCTTCACACTTCGGATTTGAAGATCTGCCGCAAATTACCTTTTCAGGAGCGTCTGATAGCCGGCGTATGATCTTTGGGCTTTCCTTTATTGGGATGAAAAGTTTTTTGGTGATGTTGTGGCAAGTGGGGAAAATGTTGGATGAGGATGAGATGGATTTATGGTTTGATCAGGTAACATTAAATCATGATATCCTTAGTGAATTCTTGAGCTGTGATGTTTCAATCAAAGAACCAGAATACCTTAATTTTATAACTTTTAAAGAAGGTATCGAGGAATTAGAACAGAATAAAATTGTCGCGAAGGGGACAAAAAAAGATTGTTATTTCATTAATCCAGATGTGTTTGGGATTGCTAGACAGGATGAAGAGTGTGTGTTTCATGAAGATGAGGAGGGGGAAGTGGATGTGATTTTTGTGGGCGGTTCCTCTCATAAACAGTTGCTTTAGCAGTTATAAAAAAACGCTTAATTTTTGACAATCCATGTTTAAAAATTGAGGACGAGCAATTCGCACAGTGATGTTAAAAGTGTTTTTGGTCTCTCTTTTTGGTGAGAAGGAGGAGGGACGTTATATAGAAGTTGTTTTTGGGGATGGTATAACTCTTTGAGTTCCATAAAGATGAATCTTTTTTTGTATTCAGAAGGATGGAGCGTTATTTTTTTTGATCATTGCCGGAGTTGGTATTGAGAGTTTTCTGTATGCTTTTCTTGATAAAATATTTCCGCTTCGTTTTTTGTGTTTAAAAACTGTTCAAAGACAAACGGCACAAACGTCCCTTTGCGAAGGAGTTTGTGCCGTGAAGTCTATACTTTTAAATGTTTAAATGAGATATGAGATTAGCCTTGCAGGTTTTTTAAAACATTTTGCGGTGAAGAAACCTCATAAGGGTCTGTTGTACAGTTATCTGAAAAGCCTGCTTCTTCAAACCATTGCTCAATCACACCATCGTTAATAACAGCGGCATAACGCCATGAGCGCATGCCAAAACCAACATTGTCTTTCGCAACCAACATACCCATTTTACGGGTGAATTCACCAGAGCCATCAGGAATTAATTTTACATTTTTAATTTTTTGCGTTTTCCCCCAAGCATTCATGACAAAAGCATCATTGACAGAAAGGCAATAAATCTCATCAATGCCTACTTTTTTAAATTCATCATAAAGTTTTTCAAAATCAGGCAGTTGAAAGGTTGAGCAAGTAGGTGTAAAGGCGCCTGGAAGAGAAAAAAGAATAACCCGCTTTCCTTTAAAATAGGTATCGCTTTTAACCTCTTGCCACCGATAAGGATTATCCCCATCAACGGATTCATCGCGGACACGCGTATGGAAAGTAACATTGGGAACGGTCTTTTTAATCATAATGATGCTCCTGCGTTTTTGTGAAAATTGTCTTTCAAAACAGACCTCGTCTTTAAATATGTTTTTAAATTTCATCTTTAAAGAAGAAAGATGTATTGAAGAAGATGTTTTTAAAAATATGCTATGATTCATAAGTGTGCAAGTACTTCATTGTTCCATCCAGGGGAATTAATGGTCGACTTTAAGCGATCTTCACTTTAAAATTAAAGGAAGAGTATGAAGGGACAAGGGAAGGGCATGAAGGCACCTTGACAATGATAAAGACAGTTTTAACAACAGCTTTTGATGATCAAAAACCAGGAACATCAGGTTTGCGCAAAAAAGTGTCGGTTTTTCAACAACCCCATTATGGGGAAAATTTTATACAGTCTCTTTTCAATAGCATAGAAGATGTTGAGGGAAAATGCCTCATTCTTGGCGGCGATGGACGCTATTTCAATGAGACTCTTTTGCAAATTGTCCTGAAAATGGCCGCTGCCAATGGTGTTGCTTGCGTAAAAGTAGGAAGAGGGGGCATTCTTTCCACGCCGGCTGTTTCGCATCTTATTCGCAAACATCATGCCCATGGGGGATTTATCCTGTCAGCAAGTCATAATCCTGGTGGCTTAGAGGGGGATTGTGGCATTAAATACAATATTGCCAATGGTGGTCCTGCTCCCGTTTCTCTGTGTGAAACTGTTTTTAAAACATCACAGCACCTTTCTTGTTATAAAATTTTTGAGGCACCAGATGTTGATTTGGAAAAAGAAGGAACAACTTTTCTAGGGTCTATGCGAATAGATATCATTGATCCCGTTGCAGATTATGTGGCGTTGATGCAAGAGATCTTTGATTTTGATTGTATTGCTAAGGCTGTGAGGGAAGGTCTTACTTTGCGCTTTGATGCCATGCATGCGGTAACGGGACCTTATGCCCATGAAATTTTTGAAAAATGTTTGGGATTTCCTGAGGGAACCGTGGTCAATGGTGTTCCCTTAGCCAATTTTGGCGGGAAGCATCCAGATCCCAATTTGGTTTATGCCAAGGGGCTTTATGATTTTTTAATGTCGGAGCAGGCGCCTGATCTAGGGGCAGCTTCTGATGGAGATGGAGATCGGAATCTTATTATTGGCTGTGGGCAATTTGTTACGCCTTCTGATTCTTTGGCTATTATGGTGGAATATGCACATCTCATTAAAGCGTATCGTCAAGGCATTGTAGGGGTTGCTCGCTCTATGCCAACAACGTGTGCTGTTGATTTGGTTGCTGCAAAAAAACAATTAAATTGTTTTGAGACACCAACGGGTTGGAAGTTTTTTGGTTCACTTTTGGATGCCGGAAAAGTGACCTTTTGTGGTGAAGAAAGCTTTGGAACAGGCTCGCATCATATTCGTGAAAAGGATGGTTTGTGGGCGGTGTTGTTTTGGTTAAATCTTTTGGCGGTGACAGGGAAAACTGTCGCACAAATTGTGCGCCATCACTGGCAAACCTATGGGCGTTTTTACTCCTTACGCTATGATTATGAAGAAGTGGAGGCGGAAAAAGCCTCTGCACTCATCGAGCACTTGCGTGCCCATTTACCACGCGTGGGAACTGAAATTGCTGGACTCTTCGTCGAAAAAGCCGATGACTTTACCTATCATGATCCCATTGATCACAGTGTGAACAGCAAGCAAGGTCTGCGTATTTTTTTCAAAAATGGCGCAAGGTTGGTGGTGCGTTTATCGGGAACGGGAACCGTAGGGGCGACCTTGCGGCTTTATTTTGAGCAGTATGAAGCGGATTCACTTAAACATTTTCAAGATCCGCAAAAAGTTGTCCAGCCTTTACAACAGGCTGCGTTGAAATTGTTGAATTTAAAACAACAGTTAGGGCGTGAAAAGCCTGATATTATTACATAAAGCTTATGGGTTAGGGAAAAGTTTTTCCCTCTTGTTGTGTGGTGCGTTTGTTGGTGATGCGCCCTTGCGGAGATTATAGCCATCATTATTCTCATGTGACGCGCGTTTTGTGGTTGTCGTGCGTAGAGTTATGTGCATTTTTGTGCACAAAAATTTTTGTGTTCTTTGCAACAGGTTGCGTTGAAATTGTTGAATGTGAAACAACAGTGAGGGTGTGAAAAGCCTGATATTATTACGTAAAGTTATGGATTAGGGAAAAGTTTCTTCTCTCTTGTTGTGTGGTGCGTTTGTTGTATGGCGAGCCTTGCGGAGATTATAGCCATCATCATTCTCATCTGATGCGTGCTTTGTGGTTGTCGCGTGTAGAGTTATGCGTTTTTTGCAAGAGATGATTTTGAAATGATAGAAAAAAACATCGAACCATAAAGGGTCCGATGTTTTCATCAAATAAAATCTGTTGTTCTCCATTTATTGTTTGTTGTGTAGATTTCTTGTGTGGGTTTATTGCGGATGAATCATCTTTTTAGGATCAACAAGCCGGTCATAAGTCTCTCCAGAAATGCCCGCTTTTATTGCTTCAGCACGTAAAGTTGTATCATTTTTATGGGCGGCTTTGGCAATTTCAGCAGCCTTCTCATAGCCAATCTCTGGGGCAAGAGCTGTCACCAGCATTAATGAGCGTTCCATGAGAGAATGAATATGGATTCGATTGGCGCGTAATCCTTGTATGCAATGGAGGTCAAAAGAGCGCATGCAATCACCAAGAAGTGTGATCGACTGTAAAACATTATAGCCAATAACAGGTTTATAAACATTGAGTTCAAAATGTCCCTGACTTGCAGCAAATGTCACACTGGTATGATTGCCAAAGACTTGGCAGGCAACCATTGTCATTGCTTCACACTGTGTGGGGTTAACCTTACCCGGCATAATAGAAGAGCCTGGTTCATTTTCGGGCAAGTTGAGTTCTCCCAATCCCGAACGGGGGCCTGAACCCAAAAACCGGATATCATTGGCAATTTTGAATAAATCGGCTGCTAGAGCATTCAAGCTACCATGGAAATGAGCAAGGGCTCCATGATGGGCGAGGGCTTCAAATTTATTGTTGGCGGTTTTAAAAGGGATTCCTGTAAGGGTGCTGATTGTTTGCGCAAAAGCAACATCAAAACCTTTCGGTGCATTGAGCCCTGTTCCAACTGCTGTGCCTCCTTGGGCAAGCATTTGTACATCGTTTAGCGCTGTTTCAATGCGTTGGCGGTTGGCTTCTAAGGCAGCACGATAGCCGGAAAATTCTTGTGCGAGAGTGAGAGGAGTGGCATCTTGGGTATGCGTTCGGCCGATTTTGATGATATCGGCAAATTCTTCCTCCTTTTTCTTTAAAGTCAGAATAAGGGCTTCAAGAATGGGAAACAAGTGTTGGCGTGTTTGTAATGTGGTGGCAATGTGAAGCGCTGTGGGAAAGGAATCGTTTGATGATTGACTCATATTGACATGGTCATTGGGGTGAACTGGTTTTTTGCTGCCTAATTTTCCTCCCAAAAGCATGCTAGCATGGTTGGCAATCACTTCATTGACATTCATATTGCTTTGCGTACCAGAGCCCGTTTGCCAAACAGAAAGGGGAAAATGGGTGTCAAAGGCACCGGCAAGCACTTCATCAGCCGCAGCAATGATCGCTTTACCAATTTTTTCTGAAAGCTTGCCTTTTTCCATATTGACAACAGCTGCTGCTTTTTTAACAAGGCTTAAAGCATAGATGATGCTGAGAGGTTGTTTTTCACTGCCAATATTAAAATTATGCAGAGAACGTTCAGTTTGTGCGCCCCAATAACGATCTTGTCGGACCGCAATCGTTCCAAAGCTATCCGTTTCCTGACGTGTTTCAACCATGATAAGTTCCTTTTTGTTTGCAAATTTAATACAAAGCTAGATAACGCAAAATAGAAAAGGGAAGCAAGTGTTTGAAGGATCTTTAGAGAAATTTTTATGAACTATCCTTGACATTGAGGTGCTGGGATTTTATATCTTAACTGCTGTTAGCACTCCTAAGTTGAGAGTGCTAGCAAGGACTTAAAATTAATTCAATTCTATCAATTATATTAAGTTTTAAGGATTTAAAATATGGCTAATATACAATTCCGCCCACTACACGATCGCGTTGTTGTTCGTCGGGTTGAATCTGAAAATAAAACCGCTGGTGGGATTATCATCCCTGATACGGCGAAGGAAAAACCTCAAGAAGGTGAAATTATTGCTGTTGGTAATGGCGCTCTTGATGACAACGGAAAGCGTGTGCCTCTCGAAGTGAAAGCAGGAGATCGTATCCTGTTTGGAAAATGGTCGGGCACCGAAGTAAAGATTAATGGGGAAGATCTCCTCATCATGAAAGAATCTGACATTATGGGAATTCTGGGTTAATTCAGAATCTCAATTTTTTTTATTTTGTACTATTTGAGATAATTCCAAGGAGAAATTAAATGGCTGCTAAAGAAGTCAAATTTGGCCGTGAAGCGCGTGAGCGTTTGTTGCGCGGTGTTGATATCCTTGCTAACGCTGTTAAGGTGACCCTCGGCCCTAAAGGGCGCAATGTGGTGATCGATAAATCATTTGGTGCGCCTCGCATCACAAAAGATGGTGTATCCGTTGCAAAGGAAATCGAACTAGAAGATAAGTTCGAAAATATGGGTGCGCAAATGTTGCGTGAAGTTGCTTCCAAAACCAATGATATTGCTGGGGATGGAACAACAACCGCAACTGTTTTGGGACAGGCTATCGTTCAAGAAGGTGTAAAAGCCGTTGCTGCAGGCATGAACCCAATGGATCTCAAGCGTGGAATTGATGCTGCTGTTGATGAAGTGGTCGCAAATCTCTTCAAAAAAGCGAAAAAAATCCAAACTTCAGCAGAAATTGCCCAAGTGGGAACAATTTCCGCTAATGGCGCGGCAGAAATCGGTAAGATGATTGCTGATGCTATGGAAAAAGTGGGCAATGAAGGCGTTATTACCGTGGAAGAAGCAAAGACTGCTGAAACGGAATTAGAAGTCGTGGAAGGGATGCAATTTGATCGTGGATATCTCTCTCCCTATTTTGTCACCAATGCTGAAAAAATGGTGGCTGATCTTGATGATCCTTACATCCTCATTCACGAAAAGAAATTGTCTAATCTCCAATCTCTCCTTCCTGTGCTGGAAGCTGTTGTTCAGTCTGGTAAGCCTCTTCTCATTATCGCTGAAGATGTTGAAGGTGAAGCTTTGGCAACGCTCGTTGTTAACAAGCTCCGTGGTGGTTTGAAAATTGCTGCTGTTAAAGCGCCAGGATTTGGTGATCGTCGTAAAGCAATGCTCGAGGATATTGCAATTTTAACTTCGGGTCAGGTCATTTCCGAAGATGTGGGCATTAAACTGGAAAATGTCACTTTGGATATGCTTGGACGTGCTAAGAAAGTTAATATTTCTAAAGAAAATACTACGATTATTGATGGTGCTGGACAAAAAGCTGAAATTAGTGCACGCGTTAATCAAATCAAAGCGCAGATTGAAGAAACCACTTCTGACTATGATCGTGAAAAATTGCAAGAAAGACTTGCCAAACTCGCTGGTGGTGTTGCCGTTATTCGTGTTGGCGGTGCAACAGAAGTTGAAGTGAAAGAAAAGAAAGATCGTGTTGATGATGCCTTGAATGCAACACGTGCTGCTGTGGAAGAAGGTATTGTTGCTGGTGGTGGAACTGCATTGTTGCGTGCAGCAAATGCGCTCACCGTTAAAGGAAGCAATCCTGACCAAGAAGCTGGTATTCATATTGTTCGTCGTGCACTTCAAGCACCAGCACGTCAAATTGCAACCAATGCCGGTGAAGAAGCAGCCATTATTGTCGGCAAGGTATTGGAAAACAATGCAGATACCTACGGTTACAACACTGCAACTGGTGAATTTGGTGATTTGATTGCTTTGGGAATTGTTGATCCTGTGAAGGTTGTGCGTTCTGCTCTTCAGAATGCTGCTTCAATTGCAAGCCTTCTTATTACAACAGAAGCAATGGTTGCTGAAGTACCAAAGAAAGAAACACCAATGCCTCCAATGCCTGGTGGCGGAATGGGTGGAATGGGCGGAATGGATTTCTAAGCTCTTTCGTAAAGATAAAAAAGACGGGTCTATTGGGCCCGTTTTTTTATTTCAGCGGGGCTTACTGTTGCGATATATCATTGGTGAATTTGGTGATTTGATTGCTTTTAGAATTGTTGATCCTGTGAAGGTTGTGCGTTTGGCTCTTGCACATGCTGCTTCAATTGCAAGCCTTCTTATTACAACAGAAGCAATGGTTGCTGAAGTACCAAAGAAAGAAACACCAATGCCTCCAATGCCTGGTGGCGGAATGGGTGGAATGGGTGGAATGGATTTCTAAGCTCTTTCGTAAAGATAAAAAAGACGGGTCCATTGGGCCCGTTTTTTTATTTCAGCGGGGCTTACTGTTGCGATATATCATTGGTGAATTTTTTGATTTGATTGCTTTTAGAATTGTTGAACCGGTGAAAGTTGTGCGTTTGGCTCTTGCACCAGCTGTTTTGATCACAAGCCTTCTTATTACACTGAAGATATAGCAGATCTATTATATGTTTTAAGTGATGGCAAACAGGATTATGTAAGTTTAGAAAACTAAAAAGATGACTTTGTTGGTATGAAGGTTGGCAAAAATTCTTGTACTTTTGATCACATCCCCCCCCTGGAAATGCTCTTTGGATAGAAACAGGGAAAATATTGAAAGGTTACCCCAGGGGGTATGCTTGTTATGGTCATGTGAGTTCACTATGCCGATATGATTATGGAACACCACATCGTATAAAAATTTATTCAAATATTCAGGGGAGGAAAAAGGAAGAAAATCTTAAGATTATTAGGTGGACTCGTCCTATTAAGTATCGCTGGAGTGTAATATCGATAAGCCTCCTCCAGCTTTTATGTGCCAGATGAGAGCAAGTGTATTGCGTATCTTTGTTTGTGTAATCTCTGAAACCGGTAAGCAACCTCATTTAGGGAGAATATGAAGTTGTAAAGATGAAAACCAATCTCCATTTTTACCATCATTTTTGAGTTCAGCTTTACGGCTTTCAAAAGCATCGAGAGCGATATCTTTTAAGTAATGCAGATTACGCATCGCTTCACGCTTTTGTTTCTCACGTTCTTTAATGGGATTACAAGCCTCACGTAAAACAGAACGCCACCCAGTTGCCAATTCACGGGCTTGTTTTAAAGAGACATCTCTTAAAGCACCCAAGCCCATTTCACGCCGCCGCCCGTGAATGGTATAGCGATAAAGCCATTGAGCATCCCCCATCTTTACACTTATGAAGGTGCAAGCTGGCACCATCATACTATTTACCGGCCCCCAATGTTGCGACAGCTCTTGGTATTGAGACGATTCATAAGAGGCATTTTTGTTCCTTTCTAAACGGTTTTCACCCCCACATACCAACCCCACTTGTGACGTGCAAAGGGATGGTTTTGATTGATTCAAGATAAGGGGATTTGAGATGAGAGAATCTTACAATATTCGGGGATCTTATTCAATAGGCAAAAAAGTAAATTATCGTTATAAATCAATGTTTTGATTAATTATTATGATCCAGAAAATCAAAAGCTTAGTTTAAATCAAATGGTATCCATTGATGCTTGTATGGTCCAAGCAGGGTTTCATGATAGATATGACGATCCGTATTGGTGTTATAATTATAAAAACCTTCCCATTTGTCGTCTAGGCGTTATGATTTCGCAGCGAAGTGTCAAAAAGCGCTTAAACAGCCCGTTTTGTAAACAAAATAAAAATGGCTCTAAATGCCAACCTTTAATTTTTGTTGGTGATAATCAACTATCCTATATTTCTTATTTTTGCTTAGAATGGTAAGATTGTTTCGTCAATTCCCCTTTTCAATTCAATGAGCAATTCTCTTAAACAGCTGGGATAAGAATATTAAAAGCTTACATGCCTTATAAACATATTTTATAAATAGGCTTATGAGAGGAGGAGGAAATGAAAAAAATCTTTAAGTTATTAAGTGGATTCGCTTTGTTAACTATCGCTGGATGTGAATTTTTCAGGCCTCCTTCAGAGCATGTGAAAAAGCCCCCTCCAGATCCTATTGAGATAAAAAAAGCGTTGTTAGAATGTGGAATGCTAGGTGTTGCACCTTATAATCACGAAAACGATAATCTGAATGGCGGTGAATTAGCAACGATTGATGCTTGCATGACTCAAGCAGGACTTCATGACTATTATCCATATAGGAGTGATTGGTGTCGTGACCAATATAAATATGGGGTAGAGTTTTCAATTTGTCGTCCAGGTGCTGTTATTCCGCAACGAAGTGTCAAAAAGCGCTTAAATAGTCCTCATTGTAAAAAATATAAAAATGCACCTGAATGCAAAGTTTAAGTATCTGGCTGCTGGTAAATGATCAACAATCCCCCATACGTGCTTTCGCACGCATGCGTGGGATTGTTTCTTCAACCATTATTCTCACACTGTTTATCAAGCAATAGAATTGTGGGGAACTGTCTTGAACTTTTATCATGCAAAGCACTGTAAAACGTCTTGTATTTTTGTATAATGATAATAGATTGATTTATAAAGATAAATCATGTTTTTTAACTTGTATCATACCCCCAATATTGTAGGATTTTCTCATCTCATCTCATCTCATCTCATCTCATCTCATCTCATCTCATCTCATCTCATCTTGAAGCAAGTAAAATCACTTGCTTATATGTCTTGGGGGGGGCGTGTGGATAAAAGTTGTACAAGAAAGGAGATAAGATGCCTGTTATGAAGCGTCTCAATACCAAGGGCTGTCGCAACATTGGGGGCCGGCAAAGAAAATGATGGTGAATGAGAGGGTTTAAGATGAGAGAATTTTAGGATATTAGGGGCTTTTCTTCAACATCTAAAATGATGAACTCTCTTTATAGATCAATCTATTGCCTATTCAACGAAAGGTATGGTTGTTGTTAATGCCTGTTACAACAGAAGCGGTGGTTATTGAAAAGCCAAAGAAAGAGATCCATGGCCTTCTATGTTTGGTGGTGGAATGGGCAGAGTGGATTTTGAATCCTGTCATTAAGGGAAACAGAACATGAATGAAGAAAAAGCGTTTTATAGGATTTTTCCTTTTTTGTATGATTGCAATGTGTTTTTTTGATGCCAATAGATCTTATTTTCATTGATGCATTTTTTTCAGAGGTGTTTTGATGGTGATGTTTGTTTTAAGGATGTTTTGTATCGGTATTTGATAAAATTTTGCTCTTATTTTTTGTTGGATGACTTTAATCGCTAAGAATTTTAGAAAAATGCACTGTTCGTCTTTTGCTTTAGCAATGGACAATGAAGATCTTTTGCTCTATTGAGCGCTTATAGAGATGTTTTTTCTTGAATAAAAAAGGGAATCTATGAACCAATATCCTAAATGCCCTCACTGTGGTGGTCTTTATACTTATGAAGAGGGTGAAAACTTTGTGTGTCCTGAATGCGCCCATGAATGGCCACAAAAGAGTGAAGATTCTTTTACTTCTGAGAGCGTTTATGATGCTAATGGTCAGGTTTTGAAAAATGGGGATAGCGTTATGGTGGTGAAAGATCTTAAAGTCAAAGGCGCCTCATCCGTTCTCAAAACGGGTACTAAGGTGAAGAATATTCGCCTCGTCGATGGAGATCATAATATCGACTGTAAAATTCCGGGGATTGGTCAAATGGGTTTAAAATCGGAATTTGTTAAAAAAATTTAGTGGGGACTAAAGTTTAATCAGTTTTTGGTTTTCACAATATATTGATTTATAAAGAGAATTTATCATTTCGCCTCTTAAATTATGCCTCTCGAATATTGTAAGATTCTCTTATATTCAATCCATTAAAAACACTGACGTATATGTCACAAACAGTATTGGTGTGTGGATAAAAGCTGTACAAGAAAGGAAAAAATGCTTCTCATGAAGCGTCTTTATGTAAAAACTATTGAAAAAAGGCTGTCGTAACATTTCAGAATTAGCAAATAGAATAATGATGCCGGCTTGTTAAAGCGTATTTGTTTGAGATGAAGGTAGAGAGAGCAGAATTTCTTCCATTCTTTTAAAGTTTTCAGAGATAAGAACCATGTAGAAAAAGAAACAGTATGGAGATCTCAAAGAGATCAATGATCGGTATCACCTGGAGTGTTAAGGGGTGTTCTCTGTTTATTTTTCTTCAGTTTTATAACTCCAATCATTCCAGTGGAAATAATGAATGCAGACATAGCTAAAAAAGAGCTCACTAATCCCACGAGTGCAAAAAGTCCGGCAATAAAGCCAGACACTGCTTCAGCAGAGTTCGCTAAGGCTGTCGTAACATTTCAGAATTAGCAAATAGAATAATGATGCCGGCTTGTTAAAGCGTATTTGTTTGAGATGAAGGTAGAGAGAGCAGAATTTCTTCCATTCTTTTAAAGTTTTCAGAGATAAGAACCATTTAGAAAAAGAAACAGCATGGAGACCTCAAAGAGATCAATGATCGGTATCACTTGGAGTGTTAAGGGGTGTTCTCTGTTTATTTTTCTTCATTTTTATAATTCCAATCATTCCAGTGGAAATAATGAATGCAGACATAGCTAAAAAAGAGCTCACTAATCCCACGAGTGCAAAAAGTCCGGCAATAAAGCCAGACACTGCTTCAGCACAGTTTGCTAAAGTTGAAAAAGTTCCAAAACTCTTCCCAAAATCTTCACGACGAGAGTATAATTGAATAGCTGAGACTAAACTAATATCGACAAATGCACCAATAAATCCCAAAACAAATGCGAGCACGAGAAGGAGTTTTAAAGAAAGCATTGCAGCTAAAGGCATAATAAACAGAGTAATCCCGTAGAGAAGCCAAAATACCATGAGCTTCAAGGATGTAATATTGAATATAATTTTACTATATAAAAAACCACCTAGAAGAGTTCCAACAGCAATGAGAGAAAATAGAGAACTCACAAAACTTTCCTCTCCACCTTGAGAAAGAATAAATGCTGGAATTAAAAATCTTAAAATTGCACCAGTAAAGAGAATAGCAAAGGATGAGCCAACCAGCGTAATAAATAAATTCTTATTTTTTGTAGAAATATGTTTAAGATAGAAAGTTGTTTCGCGATAGATTTTTATAAAATAGAATGATTTATTCTCACTTGAATTGAAATTCATGAGATTCAACAACAAGATAATAGATAGAAAATAGGTAAAAAAATCAAAAATGAGGACTGTCGATTTATTGGCTAAAAAAAGCAATACTGAACAAACGAGAGGGCCAATGAGGGATGCAGTTTCTTCTATAATTTGTGAAATGCTATTTGCTTTTGTCAGATCATTTATTGAAAATATTCTCGGAATGGCAGCTTGAAAACTTGGTTGAAAAAGACTCCTTCCTATTGTTGTAAACATTGCTGCAAAAATAAGAACAATAATATGTGCATTCCCTGTTATATAGGTTATAAAAACGAATAATGAGGCTAATAATCTCACAAATTCACTGAAAATCATATTTTTCTTCAAAGAAAAATTATCCGCTAACCACCCCCCTATAGGGCCAAAAAAGAGAAAAGGGATAAAGCGAAAAAAATACACAAGACCTGTAAAAAAGGAGTTATCCGTTAATTCTAAGACAAGTAAAACAAAAATAACTTCATAAGTATAATCACCAATTTTAGAAATAAAGAGAGATAAAAAAAGCAATAATGGACTTTTTTTTAAAAATAAATTCATACCAATCATCCGATATTAAACTTTTCTATAATTAAAGTTATATATCTTTAATAAAATTGGTGATATAAACTTCAAATGAATCATATATTTAAATAAATATCTTAATAAATTAACAAATATAAAAATTTTCTATATTAGTACAATAAATATCTCTCTTTTTTCGCATTAGTGCGATACTGTTATTAACTTTTTATAATACAATATTAGATTTATTCTTTTATAAATATTTTTTGATAAGAATAGCTAAAGTCAACACAAGTAAAGAGGGAACAGCATCTATTTTTGTTAAGAATGCTGTAATTTTCACTATTTTTGACGACAGATAGAAGATGTTTTTTAAACAAGTGTTGATAATATTATTTTAGCCTGCAGACAGCAAAGCACACTCATTACTTTGGAAAGAAGATATGCTTTAAATTTCTTGCTAAAGCAAGAAATTATCATACATACATAAGCTCTTTTTTAGCTATAAATCTACCTGTTTTATCCAGTTTTTTTGCAATAAATGCCTTTAAAATACGTTGATCTTCTTCTGGCATAAGCCAAAACATAATATTAGTATACCAATACCAGCCTAGTTTCGTAAGTTGCCAAGAATAATCATCTTCCACTATAAGATTATTCGATAAAAGAACATCTAGTTTAGCAGAAATACTACTAGGTACAAAGTCCATTTTTATTAAAGATTTTCTCACTACACCATGATAAGGTAATCGTAGGATGATTGGCTTTATCTCATCTAGAATTGGAGAGTGCTTACTAACATTTGCTAGCATTTTTTCGCTATTAACGGCTGTAATGTAAGCATTACGATTAGAAAAATTTGTTATTACGTGTTCACGTATTGATGATATGGCATTTACTCCAAAACCATGCAAGTCATAATTTGAATATCCATAAACATGCTCATGATATACAAAACTATATTCATCCGTAACTATATCAGAGGACACATTTGAGGTACGAATATAACCATGACCATTATGAGGCATAAATCCCTTATTTCTCATGTAAGCATCTATTAGCATATTCATAGAAAATTTTCTTGTTGCTGTAGTAAGACCTAAACCACGATTTTCGATAGCTTTATGTAATTTTGCTTGAGTCACAACATTGTCAATTGGGTATATATCTATATTAGACGTACCAAGAGATACGGCCATTTCAAGATCTTGAATTATCTCTTCTTCATCCTGTCCGTTCATACCGTATAATATATCAAAAAGTACGTACTTAAAATTCGCATTTAATATACTAGCTGCAAACTTAATGTGTTCGTATGTAGATGTAAGATTAAAGAGTTTTCTCCATTCGGGGTTAAAAGTTTGAAGACCAAACCGTGGATGCGTAACTCCTATTTCTTTCATAGCAATTACTTTTTTCTCGGTAAGACTTTTTATTTCAATTTCAAAAGAAAATTCACAATGAGATGCTATCTTGAAATGCTTATGTATAGCTGCTCCTATTTTTAAAATATTAGATGGAGACAATAAAGATGGAGTTACACCTCCAAAAAAAATTGCACGAACAGGAACAGTGTGGTAGTCGATAAAATTTGCTTTTAATTCTATTTCTTTAATTAAAGCATCCGTGTAATTATTAATTAGAGTTTCGCCTTTATAACCACCTTTAGTAAAAGGACAAAAAGTACAGAGTGTTTCACAAAAAGGAATATGAAAATACAAAGCTCTTGAATCAAGAACGTCATTACTATTTACAATAACATCAGATACTGGCTTATCGATAATACACCTTCCTTGACTTGGAAAGAAAAATTATACACAGGAATCTGACAATCAAACTTAAATAAACCATTATTTTTGATATTCATGACCACCTTCATTCTTAATTTAAGTTACAAGCTGAAGAGCTATTGGTCCTCAACAAATGCTTATCTCTTTTGAAGGATCTAACAAATAATTGTCCAGTATGTTTCCATTGAGCTTTGATAGTTTCAATTGCAGAGCTGTAACCTTGTCCAAAAGTATATAAATCAATACTTATGTAATTACTCTCTGGATATGTATGGAATGATAAATGTGATTCACTCAATAAAAAAAAACCTGTCACACTTTGTTCCTCTGTTGTAAATTTGTGTGACATGAATCCTAGAATATTCATTTTTGTGTTTTTTCTTACTTTAAGAAAGAATATAAGGTTTTTTCATCTCTCAAGAGCTTTAGATCATTTACAACTCCATCCAGAAAATAATGATAACCTTCATTATCCATTATAATTCCCCCGTTAATTCATATTATATTGGAAGAGGCTAGACACCTCTTCCAATATAATTTTAGAGTATTAGGCTGGTAGTATGAATGTCTTCTTCTAAATATTCCGTTATAAATAATTCATATGCACTTTCCATAATTATCTCCCAAATTTAATATTTAACTTATTGTGTACACAACATGAAGCGCACTACACTAACGTAGAGAGTATACAATAGAAAATTATTTAATTTTACAGAGGTAATAAGAAAAGTTATAATTTAGCATTTATTTATACGATCAACTTCTTAATAAAATCACATATATAAACTATATATTTTAGTTATATTTTCTACGTTTATGAAGTAACAGGTCAGTATCATTATTTTCTTTGCTAGCTCTCAATGTTGCAACAGCTCTTGCATGAAGGCGATTCATTAAAAGGCGTTTTCATGCCTTTCTCAAACGGTTTTTGTTCACATATCTCTCCTTTTGGTGCAAGGGAATGTTTCTTTTCATTTAATCTAAGGGGAATAGAAATGAAAAAATCTTAAGAGTCTTTGAGAATCTTATTTAACATATAAAACACTAAATTATCATTATAAATCAATTTTTTATCGCAATAGAAAGTTTTAGAATTTCGTCTGTATGATGCTTTTGTGGAGAATAGGTCATTTTGCTCTTTTTCTTTGATTTTGTAAAGAAAGTGCCAATAATCAAGTGCTCAAAATCTTCTTTTTTCGTGGTCTTTATAGATGGTGTGATGTGGTTTTGGGATTTGGTTTTGTGACAGCGCAGGAGTATTCTCCTCACGCTTGTGTTTGCTTATCGCTGTTTTGATCTCGTTTTCTATTGTGGCATTGCTTCCACACCTAAAACTTCTGGAATAAAGTGCCGTAAAAGATTTTCAATTCCATGTTTGAGTGTTGCGGTTGAGGAAGGGCATCCGGCGCATGCACCGCGCATATTGAGGTAAACAATACCGTTTTCAAAACCGCGAAAAGTGATATCTCCTCCATCATTGGCAACGGCGGGGCGAACACGGGTTTCGAGAAGCTCTTTAATTGTTATGACAATATCAGCGTCTTTTTCATCATAAAATTCTTCGTTAAGGGCGTGGGTTTGTGCTTGTGTAGAGGCATTGGTGGTGACAACCGGTTCACCGGACAGAAAATGCTCCATAATTGTGCCCAAAATAACGGGTTTGAGATGCTGCCATTCGCCTTCTTTTTTGCTTACCGTGATAAAATCGTAACCTAAAAAAACACCATTGACATTTGGAATATTAAACAGTTTCGCAGCGAGAGGAGAATTTTTATCCGCTTCTGCATGGTCACGAAACTCTAATACACCTTCGGAAAGAACCACACGACCTGGCAAAAATTTAAGCGTTGTAGGGTTGGGGGTGGCTTCAGTTTGAATAAACATATGCTCTCCTTTTATATAAGGTCTTTGAGATAAGGGATGAGGAGGATTGTTATCTCTCATCCTGTTTAAGCAATTGATTCAATGTCTTCATCGGCAACACTGCTTGGAATGATGGTAACAGGAATTGAAAATGCCGTTCCCCGATTTCCGATCAGTTGAATCAGTGGTCCTGGTCCTTCTGCGTGTGCACTGGCTGCTAAAACAATGAGTGCAATATCCTTATCTTCGTTGATGAGTTTAGAAATTTCATCAATTCCTTCACCTTCACGGATAATGATTTCTGTTTTTAAAGCGTGGGTTTTGTGTACATCATGGGCAATTTCTCGCAATATTTTATCAGCAATTTGCGTTGATTCTGTGCGCATAATGCTATTGACACCCAGAAAATGTTGAAATTCTATACTGTCCACAACACAGAGCAATACCAATGTCCTGTTGGTATTTTGCGCATGTTGTGCGGCAAATGCAACAGCACGGCGGCATTCTGGTGTTTCATCAATAATGACTAAAATTTTTTTCTTATGAGATTTTTTCGGATTTTTTCTTTTGGAAACCATGGGGTGCTCTCTATATTCTTGATCATTGAAACCTTATTGTTTCATGTATCGTGTAAAAATCCAACGATTTCACGGATTTTTTTCATATTTTTTTCTGCTAATGCACCGGCACGTTGTGCACCATCATGCAAAACAGAATCAATATAAGCATTGTCTTGATGCAAGCGACGCAGTTCCTCTGTTATTGGTGCAAGCTTATGAACAACAAGGTCTGCTAAGGCTGTCTTGAACAGTAAAAATTGTTGTCCTGAAAATTCTAAAAGGACTTTTTCTTTGCTTGAGTGAGCAAAGGCCGCATAAATACCAAGAAGATTGTTGATCTCTGGTCGTCCTTCTAGAGCTGTTAATGTATCGGGAAGAGGGGCTGAGTCCGTTTTTGCTTTGCGGATTTTTTTGGCAATAAGATCCGCATCGTCGGTTAAATTAATGCGCGAAAAATCGGAAGGATCTGATTTGGACATCTTTTTTGTACCATCGCGCAACGACATAATGCGCATCGCTGTCTCTCCTATTAGCGCTTCTGGTATTGGGAAAAAGCCTGATTTTTCTTCTTCATCCATTGGCATTGAAACAGCAAAATTTAATTCTGCAATACGATCAGAATAGTCGTTATTGAATTTTTGTGCAATGTCACGTGTGAGTTCAACATGCTGTTTTTGATCTTCACCTACTGGAACATGAGTGGCACGATAGAGTAAAATATCAGCGGCCATCAGACTTGGATAAGCAAAAAGCCCAAGGGATGCTTTCTCGCGATCTTTTCCTGCTTTATCTTTAAATTGCGTCATACGTTTAAGCCAACCAATACGGGCGATACAATTGAAAATCCATGCAAGTTCGGCATGTTGGAAAACACGCGATTGGTTAAAAATAATGTGTTTTTGCGGATCAATTCCAGCTGCTAAAAAGGCGGCGGTGACGGCTCTGGTGGATTCAATCAAAGTAAGGGGATCTGGATTCACTGTGAGTGCATGCATATCAACAACGCAATAGAGGCAATGATGAGATGTTTGTAGCTCAACCCAATGTTTGATGGCGCCAAGATAATTGCCAAGATGTAAGTTTCCACTCGGTTGTACACCAGAAAAAACAAGCGGTGTGAAGGTCTCCATAGAAGTGTTCTTTCTTAAATAAAATTATTTCTTTTACGTTTTGTGTCAAAACGTCTTTCTGAAAGCAAGATAAAATATTAGAGCCGTTTTTTAAAATTTTTGAGGGTGAGAAAAAAAGAACGCGTATCAATTAAAAAATAGACGCTAAAATAGACCAAGAAGAGAGCCAGCATTATCCCTGATAATGTGCTAGCGCGCAAGAAAAATGATGCTTGTGAGGAGAGGGGGAAAGATAAAAAATCAAGTCTATTCAGGAGATATTGAAGGGCTATCGTGCTTAAAACAGTGACAAATATCAGACAGGCAATGCGTTTTATCAGTTGTGCATCAACTTTCCAATAGCCGCGTTTGATGAGGACAGCACAAAGCAACAAGGTGTTCATCCATCCAGAGGTGATTTCGGCAATGACAATGCCGCGGGCGGATAAAAGGGGGAATAATGTTAAAGCAAGACTGATATTGATGAAAACGCAAATGCCGGTGAAAATCATCGGTGTTTTTGTGTCTTCATGGGCAAAAAAATTGGGAATAAACACCTTAATGAGGACAAAGGCTGGAAGCCCTAATCCATAAAGTCCAAGGAGTTGTGCAACATGGTGTGTTGATTCACTGGTAAATTGTCCACGTTCAAAAAGCAAACTGACAATGGGTGTGGAGAGCAGCAAAAAGGCAACCGATGCAGGAAGCGTTAATAATAGGGTGAGTTCAATAGAGCGGTTTTGCAAATCATGCATTTCTTCATGTTTTTTGCCGCGCAGAGCTCTTGTTAATTCTGGTAAAAGAACAGTTGCAACGGCAATTGCTATGACGCCTAGGGGCAATTGATAAAGACGATCAGCATACATCAAAGAGGATACAGCACCCGATTGGCTGGAAGCAATGTTGGTATTAATGAGCAAATTGATTTGCGTGATCCCTCCTGTGATGGCAGCAGGGAGTGCTAAAGTTAAAAGCTTACGAACATTGGGACTGAAATGGGGGCGGCGAAGGAGAATTTTCATGCCACTGCGACGCAAAGCAACAGCGATTAAGGAGAGTTGGAGAATTCCTGCTGCTAAGACACCCCAAGAAAGATTTAAGCCGATATGCCAAGCATCAAGTTTATAGAACCAAGCATAGGCAAGCACGCCAATAAGAATAATATTTAAAAAGAGGGGGGCTACGGCCGCAATGAAATAGCGCCGTAGGGCATTTAACATGCCCCCCATCATGGCCGCTAAAGACATGCAGGTTAAATAAGGAAACATGATCGCGGTAAAATGAATCGTGGCGTTAAATTTTGTCGCATCCTCTGCAAAGCCTGGAGCTATGATCGTTCGTACCAAAAAAGGCATACTGAATTCCATGGCAATGGTTAAAAGTAACAGCAGTGAAAAGAGAATGCCAAACACCTCTTCTGCGAATTTGCAAGCGGCTTCGCTCCCGTTTTCAGTAATTTTTTTGAAAAAAGAGGAACAAAAGCTGCGTTAAAGGCGCCTTCAGCAAAAAAACGGCGGAATGTATTGGGAAAACGAAAAGCCGCATTGAATGCATCGGAAACGGGACCTGTTCCAAGAGCTGCTGCCATCAGCATTTCACGGATAAAGCCAAAAATACGGCTCATAAGAGTTCCTGAAGCAACAGTTGCAAATTTTTTAATTAAAATCATAAAAATATATCGCGTTTGTCATAAAAGACAGGTGGTAAAAAATCATTATAAGTCATGAGATTATAAAAATCCGATAAGCGTCTTAATACAATAGTGTTAATAAATACTCTTTTAAAGTACTTTATGTTGCTGTTTTTCTTTCTATCATAAAAGTGCATGGAGAGTTTTAAAATGTTCTTGTGGCTTCTGCATTAAAGCTTTTAGAGCACCAATAAAACAATATATTTTTTCTTAAACCGAATAGAGAAAACAGAAGAGAAAAGAATGTAAAGAAAGCGGGTGAGGCTGATCATTCTTTCTGTTGATGTTTTATTGCATTTTTTCTTCTTATCACACAGAGAGCGTTTCTTTGTTTTTTAGACTCTCTGTTTTGCTCTTTAAAATTTATGATAAGCCCTCTTTTTCTTTGATGAAAAAAAACAACAAAGAACAGAGAGCTTAAATAATTCTCTCGCTTGAGAATGAATGAAAAAGAACGAAAGAGTGAGCGCTTATAGATGCATCATTGCTGTTTTTGCATGCTCGACTTTACGTGGCTGAACATTTTTTGGTATTGCTTTTTCTTGCTCGATGGTTTGTGTAACTTTTTCTGCTTTTATTGCTGATGAGGCACGGGTTTCAAGATGCAAATTTTGTGCTTTGTGTTCAGCAACTGTAATACTCTGTTGTAGCTCTTCTAAGGACTTGACGACTTGTATAACTTTCTGTGCTTCTCTGACTGATATGCCAATCATTTTAGCAAGTTTTTCGCCATTGTTTCCCTTGATCGCTTCATGCTCACTTTCTGATAAGCGTGTATCGATTTTTTCCTTATAAGCTTTCACTTCTTTTCTCAGTTCAAAAGATTGTGATAAGGTTTCTTGCTGTTGTTCTTTTGTCAGGGAACATAGAGCTCCAAACCATTCCCCAGGCATTTCTACCGATTTTTCACAGCGTTTTTGTTTCGCATGATGGTCTTGCAAAATGTCCTTTTCTGTTCGTTCAACCATATGTGTATGATGCCTAATTGCGAGATGTAAAGAAAAAATATTCTCTTTAGCGCATGTGCGTGCGTCATTCATTATACTCCCCATACCCAAACCAGCAAGCCTAGCAATAGATTGAGGGGATGTCATAATTTGAGATGCAAGATTCTTCCCCTCAAGAGGATTTTTAAGAATCATTTCAATCTTTTCCTCTAAAATATGTGAACGACCATAAACAACCTTGCACAAAGTTTCGATTGCTTTTTTGCTGGATTGAACTGATGTGTGATTTTTAACCTTTTCAAGGGTTTCTTCTCTCGTGAGATGAGGTACCTCTTTTTTCGGGATGAGCGTTTGTTGTAAGTCTTGATTGAGATCTCTAGACAGTCTATAGCGTTGTTGTTCTTGTTGATGGCTTTCTATGATGTTCTCTTTGGCATGTTGTAAAGCTTCTGTATAAGCCTCAATGGCATCTTTTAGACATGGCAGAGCATTTTCAGCCTCTTTGCGTGCTTTGTTTTTCAAGCCACAGACGTTGCGACCAGCAAGTTTACCAAATAAAAGAGGATGATTTTCCACTTGCCATGCAAGTTGTTCTCCTATAGCAGGAGCTTTTTCAACTTCTTCAATCCTATACTGCAAAACACTTGGGTTACCATAAACAACGGTACACCAATAGGCAATTTCTGCATGACAATATCTGACTGATGTATCACCGCTCATTCTGTGGGTAATCTCCTCCTGTGAAAGGAGAGTTATTTCTTGCTCAGGTTTACGCGAATTTTGTAAACTCTCAGCCATTTCTTCTTGGTTTATTGACTTTTGATGTTTTCTTTTTCTTGAATTATGTGCAAGACAAGCGTCATATCTTGCGTGTTTTACAGCATCGGTATAAATTCCAAGGGCACGACAGAGTTCAGGAACGTTATTTTCAGCGTTTTTGCGTGCTTTACTTTTCAAGCCACAAAAGCTGTGACCAGCAAGCGGACCAACAAGTTTAGGTCTTGCTGCAACTTGCCGTGAAAGTCCTTCTCCCAAAGCGGGATTTTTGTCAATTTCTGCAAGTTTCTGTCCAAAAATATCTGAGTTGCCATAAACAGTCTGAGACAATTCTTTGACTGTCTCTTTAGCGCGTATGACCAACGTATGGTTTCTTACTTTTGAGAGTATCTCCTCTTCTGAAAGATACATTTCATGTTTTTTGAGCGGTGGTGTTTTCGGAACAGCTACTGTGTAGGCGCTATAACTATCGTCGGAAGAGGTTCTTCTTTCGGTTAATGGCATGCTTCTTTCCCATATTTGTAATTCCTCAGGACTTATTTCATTCTCTTTGGAAGAGGTACTGTCTCTCCGCATGCTTCTTCTACGTGATGATTTTTGCCCAGAATTTGTTGGGTGGAAGACTTCACTGTCTTGGAAAAAGGTGCTGTATGCCTTCTCGACTTCTTCCCATGATCGGAATAGATGAGAATCCATTTTACTCTCTTGAGAAGAGGTGCTGTCTTTTTGCATGTCTCTTGCGTGTGGTGTTTTTTGCCGAGTGGGCGTTGCGTAGAGAGTCTCGCTCTCTTGAGAAGAGGTGCTGTCTTTCTGCATGTCTCTTGCGTGTGGTGTTTTTTGCCGAGTGGGTGTTGCGTAGAGAGTCTCGCTCTCTTGAGAAGAGGTGCTGTCTTTTTGCATGTCTCTTGCCCGTGATGGTTTTTGCCCAGAATTTGTTGGGTAGAGAATTTTACTCTCTTGGAAAAAGGAGCTGTATGCCTTCTCGATGTCTTCCCATGATTGGAATAGATGAGAATCCATTTCACTCTCTTGAGAAGAGGTGCTGTCTTTTTGCATGTCTCTTGCACGTGGTGTTTTTCTCCGAGTGGGCGTTGCGTAGAGAATTTCGCTCTCTTGAGAAGAGGTGCTACTTAATTCTTTGTCTCTTGCCCGTGATGGTCTTTGGGGAGAAACTTTTGTGCGTGATGTTTGGCTGTTTTGTGTGGTTGTGCTGCTTAACCCTCTCTCGTGCGCACGCGGTGGTCGCGGTGGTCTTTGTGGGGTTGGTGTTGCGTAGAGGACCTCACTTTCTTGAGAAGGGGTGTTTTTTTGCATGTCTTCCGCATGTGATGTGCTTGGTTGAATAACACTTTCCTGTACGGTTTCTGATGGGTGTTGCTGGAGATGTGCTTCTTGCTGCTCTTGGGGAACTTGTGGGGCAATTGGCGCCGCGGTAGATTGTTCTTGCGATTCTTCAAATTTTGCCATCAGCTGTTCTATCTTAGAGGAGGGGGCTCTTTTTTTCATGCATGTTTCCTTTCAAATTTTTACAATACTTCTTTCCCCTCTTCATGGCCATCTCCATCTTTATTTTGATGCTTTTTCATCGCTTTTTATGGAGGAGGTCAAGTGAAATGCTTTCAAAAGATTTTGCATTCCTTATGCAAATGATAATCAATATTTGTAATCGAATATGCTATTCTATGAACCAGTTAGAGCTAATCTAAGGAAAATGCTGATCAAAGTTTTTCATTTTATTGCCTCTTTTGCTTTGTGGAAATTGCGTTAAAAAACAGGATGAAAAGCGAAAACTTCGATATGCTTAGTTGGCGAGAGCCATCGCTTTTGAGCATGCAATTTTTTGGTGACGAACGTCTGGTCTTTTTTCATGTGTATTGGAGGTTCCACTGATCTCATAATTTGAGGAGGAGGATAAATATTCAGGGATTCTAGAAGGTTTCTCTAAATCGCGGTGTCTTTGTAAGTTTTTCGCTTGTTGAGAAGATGGCTCAAGCTGTTTTTGATGCGCTGCTGTAAGCTGCTCTTTTTGCAAATGGACTGCATTTGCAAAATTGTCAACCGCGTCAATGAGATGGGAAAGGCCTGCCTCAGCATGTCTGCGTGTGGTGTTTTTAAAGCCACACATGTTGATACCAGAGTAGCGATGTAAAGATTGAGGAAAGGCGGCAAGTTGCCATGTGAACTCCTCTGTTATAGCGGGATTGTGAAAAATCTCTTCTATTTTTTCTGTAAAAAGATTCGCATTGCCAAAAACAACTTCGCTCCAATATTGAATTTGTGCATGATGCCTTTTGACTGCGGGATTTTTTTGAATCATGGTAGAGATTTCTGCGTTTGACAGTGCTTGTTGCGTCCTTTCAAGATGATCTGGGTTTTGTAGAATTTCAGCGAGTGCTTCACGACCCATAGATTGTTCATAATGCATGAGGATTGTGTCTGGAGTTATCGTCAAGTCTTCTTTTGCATATATTACGGCCTCTCTATAACAATCAAGAGCGTTACACAGAGCAGAAAGGCTTTCTTCCGCATTTCTGCGTGCTTTATTTCTTATGCCCAAGAAATTGATACCGGAAAGTTTAGAAATACTCTGAAGATGCGTTGCAGTTTGCCATGGGAGTCCTTCTCCTATCGTAGGATTTTTTTGAATTTCCTCCATTCTTTCTTGTAAAACATCTTTTTTGCCATAAGCAATTTGGCACAAACCTTCAATTTTTTCATGATATGTTTTTACCAATTGGCTGTGGGGAAGGAGCTTCATTATTTGTTCTTCTGACAAAACCCTTGTTGGCCTTTGTAAAGTTGCTGTCGCAAAGAGGCTTCCTCTTTCTTGAGAAGATGTGTTGTTTCTCTGCAAGCTTGTTGCATGTTGTGGTTTTTGCAAAACAGTTGTTGCGTGGAGTATTTCTTCTTCACTGGAAAAGAAAAATGCGTCCTCATCTTCTTCTGGTATAGGAGAAAGCCTTCCTCTTTCTTGAGAAGATGTGCTGTTTCTCTGCAAGCTTGTTGTACGTTGTGGTTTTTGCGGAGCTTCTGTTACGGAGAGAGTTTCTTCTTCTCTGAAAACGGGAAATGCGCCCTCATCTTCTTCCAGGATAGGAGAAAGCCTTCTTCCTTGTTGGGCCATTGCGGTGTCTATGGTTTTTAGAGTGTGGCTTCCTTCAGAGAGATCGCTTCTCATGAGTGGGGGGGGGGTTGAGACGGAACGGATGTTGATAAAACGTCTTCACTGCTCGTTGGCATGGTTCCTATAGGTTGTTGTTGCTGTTTTTTTTCTAAAGAAGAAGGCGGTTTGTTGCTTTGTGAGGCAGGTTTTGTGGAAAAGTTTTCTGAGGCAGTGCGCTCTGAGGCAGTTTGTTCGTAGAGTTTGATGAGCTGTTGTACTGAACGGCGTGGAGGAGACGGTTGGTTTTTTTTCATGCATGTTTCCTTTCAAAACTGTTTCAGAAAACCTTTTTGGTGAATACACCATCTTGATAGTTTGATGGTTTTATACACAGCATACCTATTTGCATGGCTTGTAAAGACTTATGTCTCTCGGCACTCTTAAGAGACTCTGTTAAGAAATATTGATGTTTTTTATACAAATTTTTTATAAAGTTTTATCCATAATCTCTAAAATCATGAGATTTTTCTGATGACTTTTGATAACATTTTACAACAACCCCTGACGCAACCTTTTCCCTTCGATTGCGTCAAGAAATCAGATAAAAAGCAGAAATTTATGCGTTTCTCTTTTATACCCTCTTACATCGCAAAAGCCATTCCTCCTCCTCTCTGCTGCCTACCGCGTGATTGCGTTTCACGTTCTGGAGAATCAGAGTCTCTTCTGTGGTGACGATGGTGATGACGATGATGTCTGTGTTCAGGACTCTCTTGTCCTTTCTCAACACCCTTGTCTTGTCTATGCTCATGTGTAAATTTTCTGTGTAGCTTTTCTGCAGTTTTTACATGTCTTTCAAAAGCATCACAAAGGGAACCAAAACCCTCTTCAGCTTGTTTGCGGTGTTGGCTTTTGATGCCAAACGTTTTTTGACCGGCAAGCTTACAATAGCACTCAGGATTTTCCATTAGACTTTGTAAGATGTCACGTCCTTTGCTAGGATTGTCAAGGATCTGAGCAAGTTGTTTGTTCAAAGCATGCCCGTTACCAAAAACAATTTCGCACCATTCTTGAACGCTTACTAGACTATCTTGGAATCCTTTATCTTTTGCAATTGCTGAAGTCACTAAATCTTTCTCTGTCTGAGGAGGTGTTGTTCTTCTTTTTGCCTCCGGACTTTGGTAGATAGGATTTTCTCGATGTTCGGCGTCTGGTCCCCCACTTCCCATGCCAAGCTTTGCGTAGACAGTTTCTACTGATTGTGTAGGATTGCGTCCTCCATTTCTGCCGAAGTCAAGATCGGCGTAAAGATGCTCTTCTTGTGGAGCAGAACTTGGCCCGCCACGTCCTCCTATGTTAAGCTGTGCGTAGACAGTTTCTAGTGGTCGTGTAGGATTGCGTCCTCCATTTCCACTCACATCAATTTCTGCGTACAGGTGTTCTGGCTCTGGTTTACGATCATGCTGTCTTGTATACCAATTTTTTGGTTCTTGGAGGGATGATCGCCAATTATTTTCTGACAGATCAGTTACTGCGTAAGGGTCTACAGGTCTTTGAGGGGTTGGTTCACTGCGTGGTCTTGCATAGGGATTAGCATCTTGCGGTGGGTGTTGGGGTGCATAGACAGTTTCTTCTGGTTTATGAGAGCCCTGCTCTTTTTTCGGCTTCTCAACCGCTGCATAGAGAGCTTCTGGGTTAGATGGTGGAGAATAGTGTTTTGGCTGATGTTTTTTCATGCATGTTTCCTTTCAAAAATTTTAGAAAACCTCTTTGGTGCACTCTCCACCTTCATGCTGGTACAGCTTTTATCAAAAGGTGCTCATTTGAATGGCTTCCAAAGATTCCGCGCTATTCGTTGATCAGTGTAATTTATGTTTGTGTCTTTTATACAGTTTTTTTGTGATATTTTATCAATAACTTAAATAAAATTACGGGGTTTGTTTTGCTGGAACTTTTTTGTAATGTTTTAGAACACTCTTGGCGCAATCGAGAGGAAATGAGTTGCGCCAAGAGATCAGGGTAAACGCTCAACATTCTGTTGATTGTTAGCAGGTAAGAGCGAGGGATGAAGAGCGACTGATTTTGAGGGTGCGTGCTTGACATTGTGCTTCTTTGGTGTGGTCTACGATTTTGGCAATGTTTTTGGCTTTGCTTTCTGAGGTGCCAAGCAGGCAAGAAAGTCTAGTGATATCTTGGTCCTGTATGGCTTTATGATCTTCTGATGACAAGCGACTGTGTAATTGGCGCCCATACTTATGCAGTTCTTGTTGTAGTGCAGGAGAATGAGACAAGGCTTCTCTTTGTTGTTCCGCTGGTAAAGAAAAAAGGGTTTGTAGGTTTCTTGAGGGTTTTTCAACAGATTTGCCCAAGCGATTTTGTTCCTTTGCGTGTTGCTCGAGAATTTCATCCTTTGTCTGTTGTGCTGTTGTTACATAATTTTTAAAGGCTTCACAAAGCTGCGGCAGATGCTCTTCAGCTCGTCTTCGCGATGGGCTTTTTATGCACCAAAATTTTCTTCCCGCAAGTTTACAAATGGATTGAGGATTTTGCGCTATTTGATCGGCAAACTGTTCCCCCAAACTTGGATCGGCATTGGTGATCTCTAGCTGTGCTCTTAAAGCGTGCTGCTTGCCAAAAACACGCTTTGACAAATGCTCAACTTGTTTTCGGCATTTTTCAATAGAGGGATGATCTTGAAGCCTATCAAAAAGTTCTTCATTGGAGAGAGGCGCTAATGTTTCTTTCGGAATGAGAGACTCTCGTAAGTTTTGAACATTTGTTTTTTCAAAGCAGATGCGGGCGCCATTGTATAAGCTTTTGATTTGCTCTGGTGAGAGATCATCTTTGTGGCCCACGACAAAAGCGTCTTCCAGTTCTATAACAAAACCTTCTGCTGAAGAACCTCTATAGATACCATCGTAAGTGACACCTTCTTTTGCCGCAACAACAAGGCGATTGTTGATTTCATGGAGTCCAGAATGTCTCATCTGGTAAATGAATTCTTTTAAAACTAGAGATTTTTGGGGATGGGTGATATCTTCAAAAAGATCTCTCATTGGCTGTGGGTTGCCGTTTTGCATAGCTTCAATACAGGCAAGATTCATGCGTTCTTTTGTGATAAAAGAAAAGTCAATTTTATAACCTGCCACTTCTCCAAGCTTTTCCATGAACATGCGATTGACACGTCCATTCCCTTTTCGGAAAGGATGGGCATGATTGAGTGCCATAAAAACTTCAGCGGCCTCGATAGCAAACTCTTGGCGTGATAAACCTTGTAAATTGTTCTTGGCATGAAGATTTCGCTCTAATTTTTTTAGTTCTTTTTGAATTTGTGAACCGATAGCGAAGGGGACCTCATAACCTTTGGGGCGCATTGCTGGCATACGAGCAGTTGTGCCATCTGCAAAGGTAAAGGATTGATCACGCATATAGCCGGCCCATTCAAAAGTTTCATGGAAAAGACTCCAATGAATCGTTTTCAAGTAGTTGGCATTAAATTTTCGTGGTGGTGGTTCAAAGCGAAAATTTACCGCTGCTTTGGCTGTATCATGGGCACTGCGTGTATACAGTTGGTGTGGATTTTTGATACCATATTTATTTTTTAGTGTATTACTCTTTTTATACAGATAGTTTTGCTCCAGCATCTTTTTTTCCTTATGAGTCGGGGTTGGTGGATAAGCGTGCTAAACGCTTTGTATTCAAATTCCCCCTTTGCGTATTCTTTTGCGATTCCAAATTTTTGAGGAAAAAGTTTTATTCTCTTAATTCTCTGTCTTAAGATCTGTGTGATGACTGTAGCAATTGTTGCTCTTCGTTTTTGTAATTTTTTTATATGGGATTTGATGGTGTGTTCGAATTGTTTGCATGGACGTTGTCTTTTTTGATTTGTTTAGAAAACGCTTTCTTTGATAGCCTTCTTCTTTTTGATTGTCGGTGTCATCATTGACATCTTCTTTAGTCCTTTTCCTTTCCAAGTCGTCTTCTTCAAAAGCTCTTTGATTAGCTTTTAAGGAATGGATAGCTGAGCGTGATCGCCGTTGATTTTGTTTGAGGGTATTCACAAGGGACGCTGATGTTGGGAACGCATGGACAGACGCAGCAACTAAGATCTTTTCCATCATTTTTTCCTTGTTGGGCTCTATAAAAATCCTTTTTTAATGGCCTTTTATGAAAGAGAACGCTTGGCTTTCTTTTTTTATGCTGTTATTCCTCATAAGAGGGTGTTTTTCAGCTTTTCTTTTTTTGTGGAGCAAAACGGTTCTTTTCAGCAGCCGCTAACATTTCCTTTCTTCTAAAATAGATCGCTCGGCCACATCGTAAAGGGGGATGCCCTTGCATAAGAATAATTTGTTCGTCTTGACGCATCTCTTGAATAATTTCGTGCGGTAAAATCAGAGCTCTTTGTTGATAATTGAAATTGTAAGAGCTCTTTCCCAAAGACAAACCTCTCGATTTGCTTGTGCCGGTTACCTCAACGGTCATTTGACCACAGCGTTCTGAAATATCTTTGGCTGTTTGGAGATCTTTAATGGCGGCATAACTAACAAATGAACAACTTTCAAACCATGATCGGGCTCCTGCTTCTCCAAAGTGATTGACTAATTGACCCGTGGATTGATAAAAAAGCATCAAGGATGTGCCATATTTACGACCACGATCGCGTGCCTCTTCTAAAATATTCATATAACCAAGAAGATCAACTTCATCTAAGACAAATAAAACACGCTTTTTATAATTTCCATCAGCGGTAATCATGGCATTTAAAAAGGCACCAATAATGACCCGCCCAATTGCTGGGTAACTGTTCAAAATGCTCGCGGGGAGATTGAGAAAAACATCTGTCTTGCCATTTGTGATATCCGAAGATGCAAAGTTATCACCGCAAACAAGATCAGCGTAATTGGACAAAGAAAGCCATTGGGTGTCTTTTGATGCGGTTGTGTAGACCCCTGAAAAGGTTTGCTCTGCCATTTCTGTAAAAATACCAACCATTTCACGAATAAAAGGAGAAGGCGTTGTTTCTTGAATGATACGGAGTTGATTGACAACAGCCGTTTCTGATTGAGACAATATCCCCCGTAATGTTTTCAAATTGCGTTCACTTTCTTCATATTCATCTGAAAAGATCACATGGGCAAGAAGAGCGGTTAAAAGATTATGCGCTTGTGTTGAAAAATATTCCGCCGAAGAATTTTCTGATTTCTTATCAGAGAGAAGCAATTTGGCAAAACTCACAATATTGGCTTCCCGTTGTGTGCGTGGTACACTGTCATCTAAAAGCCAATCGATCACATTAAAGTTTTTTGTTAAAATGGAATTGGGATCAAGAACAATAACATTTCTATTGCCCATTTTTTTCCGAGCAAATCTGACCATTGGGGCAACTTCCGTGGAAGGGTCAAGGCAAACAATAGAGCCTGGATAGGTTAAACAGGTCGGAACCACCGTGCTTGTTGTTTTATAGCCACCAGAACCGGCAAAAAAAATCATGTGGGTTGAGCCAAAATCAAGATTAAAGGCAAGTAAAGGCACTTTTCCACCTTTCCCCCAGGTGGTTTTATTGCCAGGTGCAAAAGGAATATTGCACACATTATCTTGATCAACACGGTATCTTTCGCCAACAACAATTTGACCATTGGCAGGGAAGATTCTTCCGGCCTCTCGTAAATTCATCCATTCAGCATCACCAAAAATGCCTTTTTTGGCACGCTTGACTTTGTTATTATTTGGAGAGCTTATAAAAATTTGAATTGCTAAAAAAATAAAGCCAGTAATAACGCCAAAGGTAACCATGGGGTCCATAAATTTGAGAGCATAATTCCACGTTATCCCGTTTTGACCAACATAGGGACTTAAGCGTGTTATCTCACTGCCAATGTAGTAAAAAGCAATGATTGCAAAAAAAACAGCTGAGACATGTGTAATCGCTTTGCGTAGGTGTAGTTTTTGTAAGAGCGTGTAAAATAAGGAAACAGCAGTAACCAGTCCTAACACCAATAAGGGTTCTGAGCGAAGATACCAATAAACTTGATGGTTTGTCAGACCATTTGTGATCAACAACAACAAATGAGGAACGAGGAATATTGTTAAAATTCCTAAAGGGATTGGCATTAAAATAAGCGTAAGTTGTGTTTTTGTGTATGGCATTGTCTCTTACTTCCAGTGTCTTTATCCGGGTGTGCTGTAAAACGATACATTTAAAAAGTGGTGATAGAGCCTCAACGGATCTCCTTTTTCATATGTGGGAGAAGGTGAGAAAGATCTCCTAGCCGTCAATGTGCAAAGGGAGATGCAAATTTTACATTTCTTAGTTGGCTATAGCGAGCACATTTGAACGATTGAGCTTGCGGAGAGAAACTCGCTCATGGACTGCTTTGGCCTTCTCAACAGTGTTGGTAATTTCTTTTGCTTTTTGTTCTGATACACCGATGGTTTTCGCGAGTGTTACATAATCATGATTTTTGATTGCATTATATTCCTCTAATGAGAAACGGTGATCTAAATTGTGTACAAAAATACGCAGTTCTTGGTATAAATGAGGAGATTGAGATAAGATTTCTGTTTGTTTTTCTGGTGATAAGCAAAACAGGTTTTGCAAGTTTTTACTCGGCTTTTCGATCGCTTTTCCACAGCGTGCTTGTTCGATATGATGTTCTTGGGTGATGACATGACGCTTATAAGTTATAGCCTCCGCATAATCCATAACAGCGGCACAAAGCGGATTAATATGCTCTTCAGCTCTTGCACGCGTTGGTGTTTTAAAGAAAAAAAAGTCGACACCTGAAAGGGGAGCAATAGAATGAGGAGTGCGTTTAATCTGCTGAGCAATCTTTCGTCCTAAATCTGGATTTCTAAAAATATCTTCCATCTGTTCGTTTAATGTTTTTGAGCTGCCATAAACAATTTTTGACAAATGTTGAATTTGATCTCGAGCTGCTTGAATATAGGCACTGTTTGCAACCCTTTGTGCAAACTCACTTTCTGTGAGAGGCGCTAGTGTTTCTCTGGGAATAAAGGTATTTTCAAGTTCTTGCGCCTTTGGAGCTGTAAAAAGTATTGTATCACCGGATTTTAAGGTTTTTATTTGTTCTGGCGTAAGCTGCTCTTTATTGCCGATGATGTAAGTTCCTTGTGCATCGAGCATAAAGCTATCAAAATTAATATCTTTATAGATGCCAAGGTAAGTGATACCTTCTTTTGCTGTCATAACAGGATGATCATCAACATCGCGCCCAAGTTCTTTCATGTTTTTCATGAAGGATTGTAACATACGTATTTTGGGGGGATTGGAGATATCTTCAAAGAGATGCCACATAGGTTCTGGATTGCCATATTGTGCTGCTTGTGTATAGGCAGCCATCATGCGTTCTTGTGTTACCAGCGAAAAGTCAAGCTGATGCCCCGCTGCTTTGGCAAGATTTTCAAAGAAAAGTTGCTCTGTGTGTTCATTGCCATCTACGAAGGGGTGTATATTTTTGAGAGAGAGAAATATTCCTACCGCTTGAGAGATAAAGTCTTGGCGCGTTAAGCCTTGCAAATTGTTTTTTTCAGCAATTATTTTCTCTAATTTTTGTAAGTTTTCAAGGATTTCCTCATCTTTTACAAAAGCTTTGTTCCATTCTGCTCTTTTCATTTCTGGCATAGAGGCTGTGGTGCCATCTGCAAATGTGAAGGGAACAGTGCGGATCTTTCCAGCCCATTCAAAGGTATTTTTAAATAACTGGTGGTGGATATGGCAGAGATAAGAAAAATCAAAATGTTCTGGCAGCGCTTCTTTACGCAGAAGTTTCGTTGCTTGTTCTCTATCCTCCGAACATTTTTCCAAAAAGACTTTTAAATTCGTTTCCCCATATTTATTCTTGAGTACATGGGTACCAGGATAGATATAATGATGAGGAGAGGGGATTCCTTTCATTTTTGACTTTGCTTTTGGCATAATGACCTCCTTATAAGAAAACTTGATTCAATAAGATGGCTTGTCCATAGGGGCATTAAATTTTTTATGTGACATGTCCCTTTTTGTCTCTTCTCCTAACAGAAAAAGTGTTTTAAATACATTTTGTTTCTTCTAAGCGTAAAGATCTTGCGTGTTCTGTATGCGCTTCCTCTTTGTGATCTTTTTATCATCTTTCTCACCTTAAAGTTATGACTTGTTATGTCTTATGTTTTGTTCTGTTCGTAGAGGCTTAAAATGATGCCCTCTAGCGTGAAATATTTTCTTTTTTCTTGACACTATGACCTGTTTTTTCTCATGGGAGAGTGTGTTCGTTCGTTAGAGTATCTTCTCACTATAGCTGTTCAAATGAAGTAGAAACAGTTCACAAGTGTTTAGCTAGCCATAGTGAGCACTTTTGAACGATTGACTGTACGTATTTGCGATTGTTGATACATTTCGCTGGCTTGCTTCGTTATTTCGCTAATTTCCTGTGCTTTACGTTCTGAGACACCAAGGCTTTTCGCAACTGTTGCATGATCATTGTTTTTGATGGCTTTCTGTTCGTTTAGTGAAAGACGTTCATTGACATCTTTTACAAAACCACAGAGTTCTTTTTGAAGAAAGGGAGAAGCTTGTAAGGTTTCTTGCTGCAATTTTTTTGGTAAAGTGAAGAGATTTTGTAAGTTCTGACTTGGTATTGCTACTGTTTGTCCGCAACGTTTTTGTTCTGTTTGATGCTCTTTTGTGATTTCTTGTTTAGCATGTTTTACAGCGTGCGCAAAATTTTCAATGGTATGACAGAGTGTTTCAACACACTCTTCAGCATTGGCACGTGCTTGCGTTTTAAAGCATAGGAAGTCGAAACCGGCAAGATGAGCAACAGATTGCGGATACTCCGCAATCTGTTTAGTGAGTTGTTGACCAAGATTTGGATTTTTAATAAGCTCTACTATCTGTGTGTTTAATGCTTTTGAGCTTCCATAAACGATTTTTGCGCATTTCTGGATTTGTTCGCGGCATTTATGGACACAAGCATCTTGGCTAATCATTTCGGCATATTCAGCTTTCGTCAAAGGGGCTCGTGCCTCTTTGGGAATGAGCGTGTTTTCAAGGTCTTGTGCTTTTGGAACTGTAAAGGTAAATTTATCACCGGGTTTTAATGTTTTTAATTGTTCTGGTGGGAGATGATCTTTGTTGCCAATGATGTAAGCACCTTTGACGTTGAACGCGAAGCTTTCAAAACCAGCACCTCTATAAGTGCCCGTATAGATTTCACCTTCTTTTGCAACCACAACAGGGCGGTCATTTACATTGCGTCCAAGAGCTTTCATGTTTCCCATAAATTCTTTTAAAAGAAGAATTTTTTCTGGATTGGAGATATCCTCAAACAAATGGCGCATAGGTTCTAGATCATTTTTTTCTGCCACAGCAACACTGGCGAGCATCATGCGTTCTTTTGTGACAAGTGAGAAATCAAGCTGATGCCCTGCTGCAAGAGCGAGTTTTTCAAAAAAGACTCGTTGTGTGCGTCCATTGCCTTCTCTGAAAGGATGAAGTTGATTGAGAGAGTTAAATAAGCTTATTGCTTCAGAGTTAAATTCTTCACGCGTCAAATCTCGCAGATTGTTTTTTTCTACAAGTGTTTGCTCTAATGTTTGTAAACCTTCTTGGACCTCATCTCCGATAGCAAAAGGATTTTCCCAACCCGTTCTTTTCATTTCGGGCATGGCAGCTATGGTGCCATCTGAAAACGTAAAGGGGATATGGCGCAGATGTCCAGCCCATTCAAATGTATTTTTAAATAACTGTCGGTGAATATGGCAGAGATAAGTGCTATCAAAATGGTCTGGTAGGGGTTCTTCACGCAGATTGACCATTGCTTGTGTTGTATCATGCGAACATTTCTCCAGAAAAGATTTTAAGTCCTTTATTCCATATTTATTTTTTAGTGTTGTCGTTTTAGGATAAACATAATGATGGGGAGAAGGTGTCTGTATATTTTTTGTTTTTGCTTTTGCTTTTGGCATTGTTCTTTCCTTATAGTATAGCGTTGTCCATAAGAGTGTTAAATTCTTTGAGGGAAAGATCTCCCCTTGCGTATTGTTCTAAAATTTCCAGTGTTTTAGGATGGAGTGTTATTCCCTCAATTTCATGGCTGTTAATCGTTGCATCAACTGCTTGACGGCGTTTTTCTAATTCTTCCGCCCTATGAGATAAAAGATCTTCTGTTTTGTTTGTTGCCATTTGTTCTTCCTTTATCGCTTTTCAACAGTTGCTTTAAAAGGTCTTTTGACAGGAGAGGGTTCTTTATGCCGTTACTCCCCAAAGATGTTGCGTTGTTTGAACGGGTCATAATAGATTTCCGTGACTTTAAAATTCCCTTTAACCCGTTTACATTGAATGATAATATCAATCATTGAGATCAAGAGTCCTCGAATATCATCACGCTCTAAATCACTTCCACCTTCACTTTCTTTGACCAAAAGGGTCATTTGTTCAAAGGCAGACAGGGCCGTTGAGGCATGAACCGTGGTAATGGAACCTGGGTGCCCTGAATTGACATTGCGGATATAATAAAAGGCCGTGCCATCGCGAAGTTCTTGTAAAAGAATGCGGTCAGGACGCATGCGTAAAGCAGATTCAAGCAATTCTTTGGGACCAATAGAGGCTAAACCCTGCCCATCTTTTGAATAAATCATAGAAACATGGTTTTGTTGTGGGACAACCAGTTCTTGTGTATCTTCAATGGTGATAATACGTTCATTACTGGGAATTTTGGCAATCAGTGCTTTTGAAAGTGTTGTTTTTCCCGAACCGGTTTTTCCGGAAATCAGAATGTTTTTTTGATGTTGTACAGCTTGATTTAAAAAGGAAGCAAAGTCCCTGTTGCAATAAGCCGTTATCAAATCATGTTCCGTGTTTTTAAGTTCATGAGAACGCGATTGATAATCCTTTAAAGGTGTGAATGATACCTGTTCACACAAGGAAAAGAGACCTTTACTAGCAAGGTCTTCTAGGGAAAAATTGCGTGATGATGGTTTGCGAATTGTGATACTGATGGTGTCTTTTTCGACCGCTGGAGGGATGACAATTTGAATACGTTCATTATCGGGTAGCGTTGCTGATAAGATTGGATTTTTATCCGATATATTTTGCTTAGAGTAGGATGCGACAACTTTAGCAATCCCCATAAGTTCATTAAACGAAAGGGCTGGTACCTCTATGGTTTTCCATCCTTCAAACCCTTCCGTCATGATTTGATAGGGGCGATTGATAACAATTTCAAAAAGACTTTCATCTTTCAAAAAAGCACGGATTGGCTCAAGTTTTGTTAAAACAATTGCGACCGTTTCATCATTTAATGGTTGTATAGTAGGGATCATTTTAAGGGTACCACAGAATTTTTCTAAAAGTTTCTTGAAAGAGTCCGGTTGATAATTTGTTTTTTGTTTTCAATCATTTTTAATTTATAAACACTGGAAAAATCTAAATCGCGGGCCACAAAAACATTGACCATTTCCCCTTGATTTTTGGTCAATGTGGGAGGAATATTAGTGTAATTTTCTGTGAGAATCTTTGCAATATTTTGTCCCGAAGAGGCTGTTTCAGATTCTTGCTTTTCTGTATCTTTTGAAAGACGGTTTTTTACATAACTTGTTGCATCTTTGACAATTGAGACAAGAAGCGCAGAGCCAATGCGTTCTAACCAATGATTATCAATATCGCCATCCATACCAGAACGCCCCAAAGAATCCGTAGCAGGTGAAGCCAATGTGATAATGACCCCATCTGGGGTTTTCGCTCTATTCCAGAGAACAAAGAGGCGATTTTGCCCTCTTTTCAATCCAGCGCGATATTCGCCAACAATTTGTGTGCCTTTATCAAGGAGGACAACGCGACCATTGTCTGACAAAATATCCCTAGAGACGATACAGCTGGTAAACCCTTGTTGATCACTGCTAATGGCTGTTTCTAAAATACAGGGAATAGAAGAACCCATGGCAATGATGTAGTTGCGGTTGCCAAGTGTTGAAGCACGAATACCTTCAAGGGTTGTGGGCTTGAGAAGATTGTTAAAGCGTTGTGCTGTTTCATCAGGCTTTTTTTCAAGTGGATTCGCTAAAATACCATTGTTTGTTATTGCTGTTCCTTGCTGTTTATTCGCATAAGCCAATACAGGAGCACGTTGTGCTGCTTCTAAAAGTTTATCATCAGGCCTTGATTGAGTGATTGTCGGTGTTGGGAGCTCAACCTTGGGTAACAGAGTACCCTTTTGTTCACTTTGTTGAAGGGGGACCGGTTTTAGCTCAGCAGGGCGGAAAATCTCTGTTTGCTTAATAATCCCTTTTTTGGGAAGCTCAACAGATTGTTTTTTTTCTGTAGAAAGTGTTGAATATGCTAAATAAAGACAGACACCGAAAAGAAGAATAAGAACAGCTGCTTTTCCGATCTTGTTCTGTTGGTTTTTTCCGCGAGCGCCTTTTATTGTATCACGATCATTGAGGTCTTTTTCATCCAGTTTGTCATTCATGGCTGTTTCCTATATGCACTTTACGTTGTACAGAGGGGGATGTTGTACCCGTTTCGGGGTTGATACCTTCAGGAACAAACCTTCTATTGAAGATGCACAGTACGTCATTGCCACGGCGTAAAGTAAATTGCGCAGCTGTCGCATGAACGATAACCTTATTGCCTTTAATGGTTTTGGGAACCAGAGATTCTTGTCCATCAGAAGAGACAAGATAAATGGCAGGGATTTCGCTATTGCCTACAAATGTAAAGGTTGTTGTTTTTCCATTGTCATAAACAGAACTTGGTTCAATGAGTACAGATCCTTGTGCTTCATAAGCCCAATTGCGTGGTCCGAAATCTTCATGAATATTGAGAATATCATTGACAAAATTTGCTTCGCGCTGTTCGGCTTTTGCTGCTTCCGCTAATCTCTTACGCAAGGCCTCATCTTCTGGATAGCGAAACTTGACGAGAAAATAGGTCTCATTGCCTGCCGAAACATCACCTTCTCGCACTTGGAGTTCTATCTGATAAGAGCGTTTGCTACCATCTTGGCGGGTGGTGACAATTTGTAAATTGGTGACAGGCTGAACTTCACGTGGTTTTAAAAAAACAAGATTGCCTGCTGGTGCAACTTGCCAAGCAACAGAATTGCCAATACCGACATAGGTTACTTCTTCATCATCGGCAAATTCAAGTTGTACTGAGGAACGAATAGAGCCAATGATTTGGGTAACATTGAAAGGGTCGTAATTAACAAAGCGAATACGATTGTCTTTGCGTGCACTTACAGGTGCTATTTCGGCAAAGAGGGGTGTTGTATAACCGTTTATTGCGACGATGAAAGCTAAAAAGATTGTTTTTAAAAATTGGCTCATTGTATCACCTCTGGATCGGTTCTATATTCCGATACTTGAAAACCAAGGGGATTGATTAAGCGGTCTGTTGTGGATATTTGTGCATTAATATAGGAAAAGTTTAAGATCGAAACCCAATGGGAAATCGTCTCTTTGTCATTGGAGTCTTTGACCGCTTTGTAATAACGCACTTGAATAAGATCTTTGCTTAAAAAGGAAATTGATTTTATCGTGACCGTAGCAATCATATTTTGATAGATATTTTGTGGACTTTCTGGATTGTTGCCGGCATACCATTTGGCAAAACGGTTTTGTTCAGCGGGTGAAGAAAGCAGAGAGACCAAGCTAAAATTATTTTCTGCTTCGGATGATAAAAACCCCTCGCGGGCACGAACATATTTGGCAGCAAAATAGCGTGTTATTGCTTCATCATAGTCATTGGGCAACTCCTTGAGTGCACTTACTGTCTCAACAATGCCTGTTGAATTATCAACGCGGATAACAAAGGGCTCTACGGACTTTAAGGGGGTTAATGCTGCTACAGCCAAGGCTAAAGCGATGGTCATTAATCCAAAAAGCACTGTTAAAGCCATGGCAATTTTCATCCGTATGCGCATACCATACATGCGATCAATATCGAATGAACGTGCTTCTTTTATATATTCTTCAAGTGCATCACTTTTCACGCGTATCCTCCACCGTTTTATCAAAGAGCGTTTCTTGCTTTATGGAATTGAGCGAAGCTTGCTGAAGTGTTACGTCCACGGTCGCTTGTTCGCTTTCTAGGGTATTCAGGATAATGGGCGTTGTGATAGGCTTTACCATTTTCCCTTGTTGTCTATTCTGATCGTTCCAATCCCACTTATCCTTATTTAATACACGGGTCTGTTTTCCATTACAGCGTGGTGGTTTTTTGGGGCCACTTAGTGACGCACAGCCGGTAAGGGTCATGGCGAGGATCACAAAAAAAATTATTTTTCGTTTCATTTTTTGAACTCACAAATATTTTGGAATACAAATTTGTTGGCGCTTTTGCTTGGATTCATCTCACAAAAGCATGGAAAGAAAGGGTTTCATTGGTCTGGTAAAATCAAGAATATAAAAGCTTTTACGCAATGGGGGTGTGGTGCGCGCGCTTGCAAGCGCGCGCGGTGCAAAAACAAAAATTTTGCTGTTTTTTTTAAGGTGTTGAACATTAAAATCGACCACGGCTTCGTGCTCCCATTTTTGCGGCCTGGGCACCACCACTACCACCAGCCATTTTTGCTGCGTTTGTGAGTTGCGAAGCTGTATTCCTAGTCGCTCTTGCTCCATTGGAGAGCATTGCAAAAATCTGTCCTCCTGAAGAGATTCCAGTGTTAAAGTATGGTCCGCCTGCGGAGAGAGCAGAGGCAATACCAGGAAGAGCGCGGAAGAGAATGGCTCCGATGATCGAGATGACAACGACAGGGGGAAAGAGAACATAAATCGAATCATATGAGCCACCCAGAACGTGCAGAATAATTTTGCACATAATTGTTCCCAGCATGATTACCAAAACTTGTAAAACAGTAAAATTGACCAATGTTGTAATCCACGCATCGGTGAATTTTCTGGTTGCATTGAATAAGTATAAACTAATAAACAGCGGTCCAAGACCTATAATCATCACCAGTGCAACTTGCGCAAACATTTGCACAATAAAGCCCGCTATACAAAAAACAATAACAGCGCAAATCATTAAAAAGCCAAGAAGTCCCACCAAGATTCTTTCAAGGAACCACGCTTTATATAACACTTCTTGATAGCGTGTAGACGCCTGCAATAAAATGTAATCAAAAACATTGGAACCTGTGTCGTTGCCGTTTAGTGCATTGCCAATGGCATTTACTAAGTCTTCGAAAAAGACATTTTTAACATAAGTATTAAAGGTATCTGCATTGGTTGCCATGGTCGTTACAACAACAATTTTAACGACGTTGTTGAGAAGACTATGCATGGAAAGGGCAACACGACCCGTCATGACATTATAGCCATAGAGAAAGATGAAAATGATCGAAGCAAGATTAAGTGGTGCCGAAATAGCACCAGATAAATTGCTGACGGTGGTATCCATCACATCATTGAGGGGCTTTAAAATATATCCAGAAATGCTTTCAAATGGTGAAGAACTAAAGTCTTTCATCGAGCCTCCCAAGATTTGATGGAATATTAGACTTTTCAAGTTTTTCTTTGAGTGTTTTTAAAAGCTCTTCATGTTCTTTTTTTACTTTCTCCTCATGGATTTCCTCTTTTGTTTTTGTATCTTTTGCTTGAATCATAGCCAGAGACTGGAGTTTTAAAGCATCCGCTTGAAGTTCTGCTTGAAGAACAGAAAGTTTTATTTGAAGATCCTGTATTTTTTCTGTATTAGATTTTGTTTGTGCTTGTGCGTCTTGCCCTTGTGACTGTGTTTGTGCTTGTAATTGTGTCAGTTCTTCATTGAACTCTTTAATTTTTTTTATCGCTGAAGCTGCATGCTCATGAATCGTTTCAGCTGTTTCTGATTTTACAGCATTTAATTTTTCTGTGTTTTCGAGAGCTTTTTTATAATAATCTTCAACATTTTCCGTACTTTCTGCTATTGCATGAGAGATAAAAGACAAAGATAAGAGGGTAATTAAGCGATATTTTTTCATTGATTTTCTCTCCTTTTGTGAAATATGGGTAGCCATATGTTGGGGTCGCTTCCATGTTCATTGATAATTTGGTTCATCAGTTCAATATTTTTGGTTGTGCCACTCAAGATGGCGATCTCATCATTTAATCCCCGTAGATTGAGTTCGGCAACAACAGAATTTTGTCCCTGCTTGATAAGAAAACGACGGGATTCTCTGCTTAATTCTGATTGGATCAGTTCAAATTCACGTTCCGTTAGTTTGAAATTTTCAACATAATCGTTGTAATTTGCTTTTTGGTTTGGAAAAAATATTTGCGTGGGGCATTGCTCAATAATGGTGTGTGCTATTGTTGAATTTAAAGCATCTCTCGGGCTTTGCGTTGCAAAGAGCATCATACCGTTTTGTTTGCGGATCGTTTTGAGACGATCTTGCGCAAAAGCTTTAAAGGAATCGTCTTCAAGGGCTTTCCAGAATTCATCAATGACAATAATAATGCGTCGCCCATCAATAAGATCGAGAATGCGGTGAAACAGATACATCATCAAGGGACGCCGAATTTCTTCATTGTCTAAGAAATCGGTCATATCGTAACCAATAAATTGGGCGTCTAAGTTAAGATCATCTTGATCGTTATCAAAAACCCAGCCTAAGGCATTGCCTCTAATCCAAGGTTGTAGACGTATGGCAATGCCTTCTTTTGAGGTGTTATCAAAAAACAGTTGAAGAGCACCAAGAGAGCGTTGGGAACGGGGCAAAGTTTCTAAGGAATCTATGGCTTTGGCGATGTCTTGTCGCTCTTGTTCTGTCACTGTTTGTTCTTCAGGACAGACAAGTTTTAACACCCAATTGCGAAGAAAAACTTTGTTCTTTTCAGTATATTCCAAGCCTTTTAAAGGGGAAATACCTGTAGGCTGCCCATTTTTCAAAGGTTTGTATTTTCCACCTCCAGCACGCACAAAAATCTCTGCTCCTTGATCTTTGTCAAAAAAAACCATTGTCGGGTTGTGTTTTTGTAACTGGGCAAGAAGAAAATTCACAATGACCGTTTTACCCGATCCAGAGGGACCGCAAACGAAGGTATTGCCAAGGTCGCCATAATGAAAATTAAAATAATATGGAGAACTTGCTTGCGTTTTTAATAATGCTACAGCAGATCCCCAAACATTGCCCTCAAGCTGCCCAAGGGGAAAGGAATGAAACGGTGATAAGGCGGCAAAATTCCTGCTGGTAATCGCTCCAGAACGCGCACGATAGCTAAAATTTCCAGGCAATTGTGCCCACCATGCTGCTTCCAATCCTAAATCTTCCCTAGCAATAACGGCCCCACCATTGGTTAAAGCAGAGCGTGCTTTTGAGAGATTCTCAGCCAATATTTTAGGATGATTGGCAAAAACAGCGAGAGAGAGATGATGTTCGCCTAAAACAAAACGATTGGACTCTAAATCATCAAGCGCTTCATCAAGCGCATCAATTTGTGAGCTCGCACGATCTGCTGTATTAATCATTTGATTTTGTTTGCGGCTCATAATGGTCCCAGCAGCCGCTTTACTCTTAAAGACAAAGGATTGTGTGAGGATGAATTCAAAGGGGGCGGTCAGCAATTCATCCGTCATGCCAGGGCGTGTTTTAGAGGGATATTCTTTCCAGCCAAAGATACCAACAAAGCGTTCATTGCTTTCATGGCGAATTTCAATAATTTCTTTACCAAAAATAACACGATCTGAATAAATCGTTGAGGCAATAGTCCCAAAGGTAAGAGGAATACGTTCGCGTCTTCCTCCTACCAACTGGTGTAGAAATTCACTTTGTTCAGAAAATAACAGACCATCATGTTCATAGAGGGATAAGAGGCGTGCTTTATAGGCCTCCAAACCTTCTATAAAATCGCGGCTTAATTCTTCAATTTTACGGATGGCTTCCTCATCCGGTTCACATTGCGTTTTCTTCGCTTTTGATAAACGTTGAAAAAATGAAGCCAGTTGTTCTGTTTTATCTGACGCCGGATTCCACAGAAGTGAAACAAACAGATCATTTCTATAAAGTTCTTGCGAAACCATTTTCTTTTTGTATTTTTCATCTAATGTTGCGGCAAAAGATGAAGAAAAACGCCCCTCTGGATAGACTGTTTCGCGACGACGAATGATGTGAGAATATAAAGCAACACGCTCATCGGCAATATTTTTTAAAAGAGTGTTTAATTGATTATGTAAGGAATTTAATTGATCGATATCTGCAGTATCAAAATTGACTCCTTCAAGCGTTATGACAGTCATTAAGCAACGTGAATTTAAGGCAATAACATGCTGGTTGATATGACGTATATAGGGAATATAGTCTTCAGGAAAAGTTTCTCGTTTCATGATAGACATTTGTTTCACTGAGTGAGTTCCTTATAATTGCGGATAAGGCGTAATGGGGAAGCTGATCCTCCTCCCCATCGCTCGACGTTTTTTTGTTTTCCTCGCGTATTCAGCCATGCAAACAAGACGCGAAATTGGTTGTGATCATGTTTTGTTATTTCACGCAAAACAAAGTGTATACCAACCCCTAAACCAAACATTGTAAAATCACTGGTCAAAACAAAAAGAATTGTTGTCGCCATGATATTGAGAGCCATTGCTTCCATTGTCACACCGGCAAACATGGCCGGTCTCGTACAAGCAAGGAAAAGGGTATCTTCGTTCATTTATGTTCCGCCTGTTAATTTATCAACGAGAGCAGATGCACCAAAGACAATACCAATACCGATAATACAGTACGCGGCTTTGCGTAAATCAATAAAGCCATACATCCAGCCAATCCCCACCGCAACAACACATATAATTGCAATGAGCTTTGCCGTTGTTCCCGTCATCATCGTAACAATATTTTGTAAAACACCATCAAGTTTCCCTAGTCCACCTGTATCAGTACCAGCAGCAGCGGCATAAGAAGGATCCCATACAACGATGGTGGTTAAAAGCAGCATAATAACGATAAACATAATGTTTGTTGATCTATTGTCTGTCATTTGACCTCTCTTTAAAAAGAATTATTTATTTCCTAATGCGCTTTCATCTCTCCTGAAGAGTTCTCTTGCTTTACAGCTGATAAGTTGCTCCTCTGTTTCTCGTGTATAAAAGCTTTAAGAGTGGTTTTTTCTCTTTTTAGCTCTTGCCGAGAGATAAAAGTTCTCATCTTAAGATTGTTCTACATAAAAATGGCAATTTTAAGTTGTATGTCTTTGCAGAGTTAATGTGCAACAGACCTCCTTTAAAATTCTTCTTCAAGATTTAAGAAGGGTGTTGGTAAAAATATGAAAGGACAAAGAAATAATGAATTTTTTGAGCAAATGTATTAAACGCATGCACTTTAGATTCATCGTTATTGTTTATATCATGGGTTCTCTATTATGGGGGATGTACCAATATAAAGATAAAGTCGATATTGATGTTTTCAAAACATTTATAATGCAAGATATTGTTGGTTTGCAAGAGGGTGTTGTTGGTTTGCCTTTGCAAGAGAGCAAGCCCATGGAAACGATCGCCAAACAGCAATTAACAAAAACTGAACCGAATCTTCCTTTGCAAAACAATATTTTATTGAAGAACACCACTGTTTTCCAAGGTAAGGCATTGGTGACCAGTGGGGTTACATTTAAACTGTTGACTCCTGTTGCACAATCTTGGCGTAAACAGATTGTTCGTGATATTCATCTCTATGGTGTTGATACTTGTGCACCACGTCAAAGGGCAAAACTTAACGATCAAGAATGGCCTTGTGGCGCGGTTACAACGGCTTGGCTTGTTACCAAAACACTTGGTCAGAATTTATCTTGTCAGCAGGTTCTTATAGACAATGGTATTTCGTATGCACAATGTTTTGTTGATGGGGTTGATTTAGCTGAAGCAGGTCTTACAGAAGGTATCTTCGTGCTTTCAAAAGAGCATAAAAACCCTCTTCCAATACAGTATCGTACTGCGGAAGAAACAGCACGCAATAAGAAAATTGGTCTTTGGTCGAGTGAGTTCACTGAACCTTTACAGTGGAGGCGAGATAATGGATCCTACAATCCCTTTGCCAGTTTGTAAGGAGAGTGATAGATATATTTCCCTGATGTTGCGATTGTGAACTTTATAAAGGAAATTGAAATAAACCAAAGAGTCAATCGAAAAAAAACGTGAGAATCTTTATGTTTGTTTCGCACACAGATGGAGTGATTTGGTTTCTCTTATAAGGGAGTTTTATTCTCAAAACGACTTCGCATTGAGAATTATTGCTAGAGTCCTCTGTTTCGATTTCTATCAAAAACCGATCCTCTTATTCAGTTATTATACAGGCAACGAGCGATGTTCTTTTAAATAAGGATGCCCATCGATGAAAGATGAAAAAAAGAATTGTGTATTATCTTCAATGATAGGGAGTGAAATTTATGAAACACAGCAATTTGTCTTAACATCATGGAATGAAGCTGTCATAGGGTCTTTTTGTTCTTGCTTAGCTTGTAACAAAACAATCGATAAAAATATTCTTTATCAGCAAGGGTATGTTATAAAACATGTTTATGACGCCCAATGTTTTGTGAATGGAATTAATCTTGGCGCTTAAGGTTTTCAGAAAAAATGGTGATTATGACAAAAGATCAGTATGGCAGATGATAAAAATTGACAATTTGCGATGTAGAAAAGTACAAGTGCAAGGCAAAAAGCGTGAGGGAAATTGTGGTTTAGCCAATTTGATTTTTGAGAAGAGTGGAGAAGAAAAAAGGATATTTACCCCCCTTGATCTTTAAAAATTGTAATGAAATCATGAAAAGAAGGAAAAGGCCAATAGGGCTCAGCCGTTTTTCAGTTAACCGTGTTTTGTAGAAGTTCTGAAGTGATGATGCATTTTCTTGCCGAATATCACGCAAAAAGTGTAAACGTAATATCAGGTGCGGCTAAAAGTAGACAATGCTTTGTTTTATAACGATAATTTATCGTTTTACATGTTGAATGAGACCCCCGAATATTGTAAGATTCTCTCATCTTAAATTCTCTTTTGTTGAATCAAGTGAAATTATGTTTCTGCATGTCATAAGTGGGGCTGGCGTGTCGATAAAAAACGTTTAGAAAGGCGTAAAAATGGCTGTTATGAAACGTCTCAATACCAAGGGTTATCGGCGACATTGGGGGCCGGTAAAGAGTATGATAGTGCCGGCTTGTACCTTCATAAGCGTAAAGATGGTGGTGCCACAATGGTTTTTACGCTATACTATCCACGGGCGGTATCGTGAAATGGGTTTGGGTGCTTTAAGAAATATTCCTTTTAAAAAAAGCCCGTGAATGTGCAACCCAATGGCGTTCTGTTTTACACGAGGGCTATGATCTTATTTAAGAATCTGACAAACAAAAGCGTGAAGCAATGCGTAATCTGCATTCTTTAAAAGTTATTGCTCTAGATGCTTTTGAAAGCGGTGAGGCTGAACGCAAAAATGGTGGTAAAGCTGGAGTTGGTTTTCACTTTTACGTCTTTTATATTCTTCCTCAATGAGGGGCTTTTACCGGTTTTAGAAATTATCCAAATCGATATACGCACTCCATTTACTCCCATCCAAAAGCTGGGACTGCCTATAAATGTAGGACACGTAGTGTTATAAGAGTTCTTGAGAAATGGAGTGCTAAAATCCAGAATAGTCTCTATATTTGATGCGATTGTGAAAGCGCGTCCTGTTTTTAAGACTTTAAATTTTAGCTTAGATTTTAAGCATATTCACTAAAACAATAAAGAGTATGGGAAATTTATTTTTTATCATTCTTCATATGCTTTTAGCCAGTTTAGCTCTTTCTAAGAGAAAAGTGAAGAGTGTGTCCTTCAATACCGCTTTTTTCGTGTGTGATGTGAAAGAAATTTTGCTGTGCTTCCTTTGAATTTTTTTCTTCGCTTTCGCAATGTTTTATCAAATGAACGCTTTTCTCTTCTCCTCTTTCTCGATTCAAGGGGTATCGTTTTATGCGGAAAGTATATTTTTCGTTACAAACAGGACTTAAAACATATAACGGTTCTTATTGGATATCATTGAAGAGTTATGATTTGTTGTTCAAAATGTATTATACTCTTAAAATTTTAGAATCGTGTTATTATCCGTTTGCATATCTTGTGTTTCTATACAGGGGGTGTAGAATACAGTACCAAGATTGCTGATATTGTTGAGGGAATGGAAGACTGAGGATCATAAGCCCATTGTCTCCTTTCAAGATTTTTATCAATGAATGTTACAGGAAGAGCGCATTTGTTAATATGTGTACTCCATTTTTTGAACAATATACGACGCTTCTTGATTATATATTATTTATATATTTTGTGTATTAGAAGTAGAATTTTTTTCTATCGTAAAGAATTGTTCTTTAAACAATGAAGAAAATGCAAAAATTATCGCTCTCTGTTTGTCTTTTAGAGAGAGAATTCCTAACAATTTAATATCCAAAAAAATAAAGATCAATAAATGATAAAAGATATTCTGTTATAATTCATGCTTTTTTCATGTATCATTGAGATCGTATTTGATAATCAAAATTTGTACGTACAAAAAATGATTTTCTTTATTAAAGTTTGCGAAACTTTAGAGAAAAAAGAGAATGTTGAGAAAGCAGATGACAGAAGAACACTCTTTCGATAAGGAGTTTTACAATATGAAAGAGGATTTGATAAATGGCCATGTATAAACAGGTGAAAGATGAATGAACTTACCCATATTGATACTGTTATAGCCGATTACGATGCTGTTTTTTGCGATGTTTGGGGTGTTGTGCATAACGGTGTGCATGCATTTGAACCCGCATTGCAAGTCTTGCACAAAATTCGACAGATGGGAAAAAGTGTCATTTTATTGACCAATTCACCGCGACCACGGGACAATGTTATTGCTCAATTACAAGACATGAATGTGCATAGTGATTATTATGATGCTATTATTACTTCAGGGGATGTGACGCGCGATCTTATTCGCGCTGCACCGCGTAAAGTTTTCTTTATTGGTCAGCAGCGGGATTTGATGTTGTTTGAAGGATTAGAATGTGAGTTGGTTGAGGAATGGGAAGCCTCTGTCGTTGTTTGTAGTGGTTTTCTTGAAGATCTTGATAAAGAACCCTCTGCTTATGAGGAGATGTTTCACCGTATGCGAGCGCGTAATTTGCCTTTCATTTGTGCTAATCCTGATGTAATCGTCCATTACGGGCATCAGGAGTTTTGGTGTGCTGGTGCGTTGGCGTGTCTTTACCAACAATTAGGGGGGGAGGTCCGTATTGCTGGTAAACCTTATGCGCCTATTTATGAATGTGCCTTTGAAAAATTGCAAAAAATTCGTGGAACAGCAGAAAAAAGTCAGGTGTTAGCTATTGGTGATGGTCTTTTGACCGATATTAAAGGGGCTATTCATTTTGGTCTTGATACCCTTTATATTATGGGGGGAATTCATCGTTATGACTATATGCAAAATGGTGTCGTGGATAAACAAGCTTTGTACTCTTTTCTTGAACGTCATGGTTATAAGCCTCAAGCCATCATGTGGGCCCTGCAATAATGTCTGATTTTTTGCGTCTTCAGGGGATTGATAGGCTTCCTTTGCCTTGGCGAGGAGCTGTGTTGGCACTTGGAAATTTTGATGGTGTTCATTGTGGTCATCAGGAAGTGCTTCAAAAAGCACTCGATTTCGCACGTCTGAAAAATAAACCCGCGGTTGTTTTAACCTTTGAGCCACATCCAAGAAGTTTTTTTTGCCCTTCAGCCCCTGTTGATCGTTTGACACAAGCAGCTGAAAAAGCTGAAATTTTTGAAATCATGGGATTTAATGGGGTGATTGAACAGCCCTTTGATACAGATTTTGCTGCTCTTGCAGCAGACCAATTTATCCATATGATTTTAAAACAAGTTTTTGATGTTTCCGTTGTGGTAACAGGTGAAAATTTTCACTTTGGTCATCAGAAAAGTGGAGATGCGCAGCTTCTTTGTCAAAGGGGAAAAGAATGCGGTTTTGAGGTTGTGTACGTTCCTTGTGTCTCTCACACACAAGAGCAACAACAGGTGATCATTTCTTCAAGTTCTATTCGTAAGCTGCTTTCACAGGGAATGGTCGAAAAAGCAGCCCATTTGTTAGGGTATCATTATCGCGTGTGTGCAAATGTTATTCAGGGTGAAAAACTAGGGCGCCTGTTGGGATTTCCTACCGCTAATCAGATGTTGCCTCTTCAAGCTAGTTTGGTACATGGTGTTTATGCGGTACGTTTGCGTCGTGCTAACGGTATTTTGCATGATGGGGTTGCAAGTTTTGGTTGTCGTCCGACAGTTGTTAAAAATGGCGCGCCGCTTCTGGAAACTTATTTATTTGATTTCGATGGTGATCTTTATGGAGAAAGTTGCACCGTTTCTTTCTTCCAGTTTTTACGAGGGCAAGAAAAATTTGATGGGCTTGAGCCTTTGATTGCGCAAATGCGACGCGATGAAAAAGCAGCAAAAGCAATTTTGGCAACAGTACAACCCGTGTCGCAGTTGGATCAGCTGCTTACTTTTAAAGATAGGGTCTAAGTTGATCAAAAAAGGAGAGCAGAGCGGCAAAAAGAGCACTCACGCTGACTATGAGCACGAAGATATATTCTAAAACATCATGGAGTATATGCGTTTTTCGTTGTTGAGAGGGAGAATCAACGGTCTGGAGATCTGATTTCAGCATGATTTTTTTCGTAAACTTATGAAGTTCTTTGGCTTTTATGATCATTTGCAAGTTTACTGCTTGTTTCTTTATGATCCGTTAAGACAGATGATTAAAGGCAGGCTAAACGGTAAAGATGTAGGGAGCGTGTTCCCTTGTAACAATAGGCGAGAAGAGGTGTTGATGCTGTTTCTAAGATTGTTTTCATGGTTTCAATATCTGTTTTTTTTATGCTAGGGGGCACGATAGGAATATGATAGGCTGTTATCCCATATTCTTGTGCTGCTGCTTTAATGATAGAAAAATCAGGTTGATCAGGATCTTCTTGATCGGGGCGGTTACAAATAATCGTTTTAAAGCCAGCTTGTGCTAGTGTTTTGATGTTTTCAACACTGATTTGTCCGCTGGTAAAAATATCAGGGCCAATTTGTTGTAAGTTCATTTTTGTTACTCTCCGATACGCTCTCTTTTTATGATGTTTTCATGTTTGATTACCAAAAAGCACGAGCAGCATGAAACTTTTTGTGAGAAGACTTTAACAGAAATGCGTCATCTGTCGAGGAGAATAAAGTTGGTTGGAAAAATAACAGGGATTTTACAGGTATTTTTTTTGTTTTATACTTCATCTTCTCCGCTGATTATTATCTGAGCATTGGATATATTGCCTCATTGTCTTTATTGTCTTTGCAGAAAATGCGCTCTTAGGAGAAAACCAATGTTGCTGATTACATAGTACACGAAAAATACTTTCTCAACATCGTCACGCGACATTATCAAAAAGATAACTTCAAATAATTGTTGATTACCCTTTTTCCATTATCATTCACTTTGTATCTTTCTGAATAAAAAGAGGAAAACTTGATTTTAGAGGATTTTTTCAAATTTTTGGGGTGTGGTAGAACGACGAAGTCTTTCATGAAAAGTATTACTTGAGAAATCCAAAAATGTGAATCTCAATTGATGATGCGTTTTTGGAGTGCTCTGCTTTTTCTTTTGTCGGTTGTATCAGCGGTTAGAAGGGAGGGATGATGGTCTTCAATGCGGGAGGGTACAGGCGTGTCGTTTTTATCTATAAGAGAGGAAGGGGATTGTTTTGCATAGTTTTTGTGCTTGCCTCTTTTGTTCCTTTTTGTGCTTGAGAAATCCAAAAATGTGAATCTCAATTGATGATGCGTTTTTGGAGTGCTCTGCTTTTTCTTTTGTCGGTTGTATCAGCGGTTAGAAGGGAAGGATGATGGTCTTCAATGCGGGAGGGTACAGGCAGGCGTGTCGTTTTTATCTATAAGAGAGGAAGGGGATTATTTTATATACTTTGGGTGCTTGCCTCCTTTGTTCTTTTCAGTATAATCGTAAAAACGATAATACTGAAAGGCGTTATGCATGATCATTGGACTTTTGAATCAAAAAGGAGGGGTAGGGAAAACCACATTGAGCGTGAATCTTGCTGCCAGCTTTGCACGGAGTGGAGCTCGTGTGTTGCTGATTGATGTTGATCCACAGGGAAGTGCATTGGATTGGGCTGCGGCCCGTGAAGAGGCTCCTTTATTTCCAGTGGTTGGTTTGCCACGGGCAACGGTTCACAAAGAGATCACACAGATTGGTTGTGATTATGATCATATTTTTATTGATGGCCCTCCACGGGTGACGGATCTTGCGCGTAGTGCTCTTATGGCTTCAGATTTGGTTCTTATTCCTGTTCAACCCAGTCCATATGATATTTGGGCGGCTGATGGAATTGTCAAACTTATTGGCGAAGCACGTGTCTATAAAGAAAATTTGCAATCTGCTTTTGTTATTAATCGTAAGATAGTCAATACGGCAATAGGGCGTGATGTGGGGGAGTCCCTTGGAGTGTATTCAGAGCATGTTCTTTCTGCGAGCGTTGCACAGCGTGTTGTGTTTGCGGAAGCCGCAGCACAGGGGAAGGTCGTTTATGAAGTTGATAAGCAAGGACCCGCAGCAGCAGAGATTGAAGCCGTTGCAGCGGAAATCAAGGAGTTAGCACAATGAATAAAAAAATTAAGATTGGTACGAAGCCAACGCATACATCAATTCCTTTAACAGCTGATGCGTGGGTAGAAAGCCATAAAGATAATAAGGATGGTGCTATGAAGCGCCTTACTATTGATGTTCCAGAAAGTTTACATCGCTTGATTAAGGTGAGTTGTGCAAGTCGTGGAACAAAAATAGCAGATGAGGTGCGTGAATTGCTTTCAGAAAAATATGGGAAATTATAAAAAGCAATAGATAATAATAAGCTTCCATTGATTGACTTTATCTTTCTAAAAAGCAAAGAAGGTATCAATATGGGTCGGATATCTTATGAATTTTCTTTATATTGTTCTGTTTCTTTGCATTGAGAACTGGATTGCGTAAATTGCGTAGTATTATCTCATTCTTTATTATAGATTATAGGGATGGTGGATATAATGCTGCCCCTTTTATTATGCGGAAACCAATATTAAGCGCTTTGTGAAAGGGGACATTTTTGTATGATTTAGATTCTCATACACTTTAGTTTCCATAAAACTCTTTTCCTTAAAGTGCATGATTATTGAATAATAAAAAGGCGTGGAAGAATGTCACCGATTGTTATGTAGCATTCTCAGTGTTGATGGAATGCATAACATGTAAAATTTTCATAACCGCGTATGGTGATGCGTGTCATGAAAGAGGTGAGAAAGTCAATTGATCAATGCATTTTAGATTATGATGATACTTGCAAAATCAAGTTGTGCAGTTTAATACACTGGTTAATTTTAAGAGAGCCTCTTTATTTTCTGTCGTATCGTACAATTTTGTCCTTTAGAATGGAGAGAGAAGGTGCATTCGTGTCTAAAATACGATGCTCTGTTTGTTTGTTTCTCATTTTCTTTTGTATCAACCGAATATAGAACAATAAAGTTGAACGCGCTATTAAAAAAGAATTTTCTTGTCAAATTTAGTGGTGTCTTAAATGGTCAGTTAATATAACTTCTCTTTCTAAGAAATTCGTTTGTTATCCTATTGAGATAGGAAGGTTTCTTCATTTTTTAACGTAGAGAAAAAGGAGAGTACTTGTTTGTTTTATGCTATGGGTCATGGAAAGAAGTGTTGGTTTTTTATCAAAATTTTTATAGTTTTTGCACCTTTCAAGCGTGCAAAATCAATTTTCATCAACAAAACGCTGCATATAGCTGCTTATAAATGAAATTGTTTTCCTTTGACGCTTTTTTGCTTTCAATCTGATTTTATAAAAATGACGCAAAGGATTTGGTCGAGTACCTGTAAGGATAAGAAATCGCAGAGCCAGTTGCGGTATGGTTGGTGTTTTGTAAGGTATTTTATAAAAATCCGGTTCTTCTTGCTAATCCATGGTCTGTTTTATCCACACGCTTATTCCATTTGTGATGTGCAAGGGGATGATTTTGATTGATCCAACATAAACAAGGTTTGAATAAGGGGATCTTAGGATATTTGAGGCTCTCATTCAACATGCAAAATGAAAAATTACCCTTATAAATCAATATGTTGTTTTTTATACTGAGTTCGTGTGCTAACAATTCTTTTATACAGATTTTCTGATTGATTTTACACTGTAAGAAGATGGGCTCAAGTTGTTTTTTTATGAAGCAATAGCAAATATAATCAGTGAAAGAGAAGAACGACTATAGAATTTCATCTTGAAGAGGAAATAAAAAGCAAATTTATAGTAGAAGCTTTGTTTAGCAGAGGAAGTTATTATTCTTATCACTTTTTTGTACGTATCATTTAAATATCTAGAAGCGATATTTATCAGTGTGCTTCATGTTATGGAGTGAAATAATCTGCAAAAAGATAAATTGTCAATCAAAAACGAAAAATATCAATATACAAGTGTTGTGAGAGAGATGATGTTGAAAAACCATAGAACTGTGTGTTGTTTAGAAGCTCTTGAAAGAGTTGATAAAATCTTATATAGTCGTTTATTGCAAAGAAAAGCGAATGATAATTGAAAAAGGGTCATCATTGATTATTTTACGTTGTGGAATACTGCTTGTGTGAGCAGGGGAAGCCAAGTGAAGAGAGTTCATCTTTCTGAAAGGATGTGGCTGGTCCTGTGTGTACAAAAAAGTATGCACGTGTCACGTGCGTAGTGAAATTAAAAAATGAGAAGGGTGAAAGTTGAAATCTTTAAGGAGCTTAACGCGTTAGCGCGTTAATATACTACAAATTTTTGTTGGCATCAACACGTTGTCATTTTTGTTGAAGAGAGGCAAAACAAATTAAAGATTTCTGATATCCATTACGTGTTGGTTTGAGGATTTGTAGCGTTTTTGCAAATGGGTATCGCGTCAATGGTGGTTTTGGAGCAAAGAAAAAATATTTTCATATCATGCGTTAAGAATTGAAGAGATATACGCTTTTAACGGTTATCGTGCTTTTTGTCGGGGCAATAGTCGCACAATGAATGCAATTGAGTGTATCAACATTGAAGAGAGGCTGTTTGATCTCCCTTATTTGAGAACAAGAGTGAACAAGATTGTGGAAGGGGAAATAAAAATGTCTGTAATGCAATACGGTGATGATAGTTTTGCATCAAAAGCAAAAGTCCTGAATAATGATCTTATTGATCGTGAATGGGCAATGACAAAATTTGTAGCTGCTGTTAATGGGTTGGCACAAGTGGTCGATTATGAAAGCAATATGCTGGAAAGCAGTAGTGTTCCAGATTATGAAGAAATAAATTTATGTAAAATACGTGGTCTGCGTGATTTGAATAAATCTATGAGTGATATAAAACGCTACATGAATGAAGAGATTGTCCAAGAGGTTGAGAATTTATTATCCGACTTACAGCAAAAATTAAATCGTAATAGCGAATTGCTGCAAAGCCATTTGACCGCAGTAAACAATCTTTCGCAAGCTATGCAGGGTGCTGGCGGCATAAAAGAAACAGATTGATCAGATTCTTTTTCGGTCAATATCGTTTGGTAAATGCTTGAACGTTCTCAGGGATGAAAAGAATGACGGAGCGTGTCGGTTCTGTCGGATGTATGGGGGTCATCTCCTTTCAGTGTTTTTATATTTACTGTCATAATTTCTTGCAATTTTGATTTTTATCTTGCAAAAAAAATCTGCTCCTTACGATAAGAGCGTGATTTGGGAGAGAGGGAAAGTGTATATTCCTCTTTTGTAATGAAAAAAGTCTTTCTCTGTTAGTGGATGTTTTTTAGCATCGTTATCATTTTAGTATTGTTATAAGAGTGTTTTGAGAAAAAGAAATTTAATGCTAAAAAGCAGCACGTTGTGCTGCTTTTTGCTGTTTTTTACTAAAATTGATACTGGCTTTTCTTTTAAAAATGATAACGAACTCCACCAGAAAAACTGGTTCCAAAGACACCGGCTTTTTGAAGTTTCTGCCGATAGCTAATATCACCATGGAGAACAATATTCTCAGAGAGAGAGGCATTAACACCAATGCCTCCTTCGATTGAAGAACCGGTAGGATCAAGATAAAATGTATCCGCAATTTTTATTGTTTCATTTTCACCAAAAGCCTTGAGGATATTCAATTTACCATAGAAAGAAAAAGCATTGGTTTCTTCTTCTGTGGTGATAGCTTGTGTCAAACGCCCACCAATACGTACCAACCATTGACGTGGATTGTCCATATCAACTTCTAAACCATTGGCATCTGAGAGTCTCTTGAAAAAGAGATTTTGATAAATCAATTGTGCTTGCGGTTCAAACACCAACCCCTTAGAACCCGTTGCTAATTGTTGACCAATGGTAGCAGAGACATTTACTGTTTTAGTTCCATCTAATTTTGCGGCATTGCCAACAAGAGCTGTCGTAATATTTCCTTTCAGCGCGCCATAGGAAAGAAGTGCGTTTACATATATACCACTGCTGTGCTGGATTCCGCTATAAGCTGTGAGCGACCACTTATCAAGCATCGTCTTATCAGAATCTTCCATACCCTTTGGTGTGAAGTCAAGTTTCCCATATGTTGCGAAAAGACCAACATGTGTCTGGATATCTTTGCCTTCTAGTGCGGCCAAGACGGTACCTAATTGCAAAGCAGTATAGTTCACACCGGCATCGTAGCCATAGTGTAGTGGATCACGGTTGGAAGATAAGGTGACTTTCTCACCATAAGAAGACAAGAAGAGAGCGCCTTTTTTATTATTCTCTGCTTCAAACATGACTGAACGCATATTGTTTAAAAGCGTGTTTTGATTGTTGACATCGGTAAGTCCAGCAGAAAATAAAGCGTTGGGCATGACCAAATAATTTGCGACCTGTGGCAAAAGCGCCCTGATCTTTCTCTCCTTATCAAGATAGGCATTCTGTAATCGGAAATCCCAGAAATTTTGATCATTTTTTCCAAAGAGGTTTTGGCTTGCATGAGATGTTCCCGGTTTATAGGCCGTGAGCGTATATTTATAAGGCAAACCACCCATCGTCATATAATCTCCGGCTAACTTGAAGGAATTTTCATTCGCTTTTCCAGAAACTTGAATGACTGAAATCCCATGCGTTTCTAAAGGGAGTGAATCCATGTGTTCTTCCCAAACAGAACGGCTATCGGCTCTTTTTTTATCCTTTTCCAAAAGATTCACATGAACCATGGTCGTGCCTGATACATCACCATCAATCAGAACTCGATCGGTTTTTTGTTTTGTTATTGGAGAAAGACTACTCCATTTTGCGTTCACATGAATTGCTGCGGAACCTGTAGCACTATAAACTGCTGGTACATTGGGATTTTTATCCTCTTGTTGTTCATTATAGCCTATAAAGAGAGTCTGGTAATGCCCCCCCTCACTTGGCTTTTCAAACATAATCGTGCTGTCTGTCAGGTTTAGCATGGAAAGTTTAGAATATGACTTTCGATCAAGAGAAAATTGCTCAGAGACGGGTGAATCTATGTTACTATCATTATTTATGATATTTTTATTTGCCTTTAAAAGCCATGTGGTATTGTCTTTTAGATCAAAAACTGTTTTGCTCGCTTCTAACGCTCTTACGCGTCCTTCCAAAAGGGAGTGATTTGCAGTTAACATAAGGGGAGAGGCAGGACCACTGTCATTTTTTAACAAAATATCAGCATAGATTTGTGAATTTTTGAGGCTGATTTCATTTTTGATGGATGATCCATAAGCAGCAATGCCTGCACCATGTTCAACAAAAAGCTTTGTATTCTCCAAAAATATTCTGTTAGCAACGTTTTGCTCTTCTTGGGGAGCGTCGGCTTTTTCTTCAGCATTATGGATATTCTGGTTTTTGGATCTATAGTATAGATCATCTTTGAGAACCACACCATAAGCGCTATAATGGCCCATAACACGTACGGTCGAATCCGTAAGCTTAATTGTTCCATTTCCGCTGAATAAACCAGCTGTTTGTGCTGTTACAAGAATATCCGTAGCATCAATCGCTCCACCTCTTAATGTATTAAGCGCAACAAAATCCGCAGTCACTGTTCCCCCATTCATTTTTAGGAGTGAATTTTCTCCTTCTACATTTACAGCAAGATATTTGTCATAAATTTTAGGATTGTGCAGGGTTAAAGTTTCACCGCCTCGCACTACAACACCAGATTGAAAGCTCTCAATTTGTTTTGGTTGTTCAGGCTGCTTTTCTGGTTGTTCTGGTACCAGTTTTTCAAGCTCAGGTTTTACAGGCCTTTCTTGTATAGATGCTGGTTTCATGGGTGTTGGTTGTGCAGTTTCTCGTTGTAGAAGCTCTGGTCTTTCAGGTATTTCCAGTACAGGTAGTGGTTTTGCGGGCACTGGTTGTGCAGCTTCTTGCTGTGCAAGTATTGGTTTTGCAGGTATTTTTGGTACCGATACTGAACTTCCTGACACTGATTGTGGGGGCATCGAAGGGGGTATTGAATTTTCTCCCGTGACAGGGGAGGTGGAAGAAAGGGAGACGCCTTGGCGTCTCCTCGATTTCCCGCCTCCCGTTGTTGTTTCATTTTCTGAGAGTTTAGGTACAGGTGGATATGGCGTTCCACTTCCTATAGAATTTGTTTCAGTATTGGGTGTTTCTGTACTCATTCGAGCAAACTGAAGCTCTGATCCAGAAGAGGTTGTATTAACAGTTTTTGAACTCTGAGGTGGTGTTTTTTTCTTATGGCTTTGAGAAGAAGTCCCTTCAGTTCCTTTAGAAGAATTTTTGGATATTGTATTGCTTCTTGAATCTGTCGATCTCTTACTTGGAGTTCTCATCTCCGTAGATCCAGGTATTCCCATCGTAGCTATTGTCGTTGGAGAGTGTGTGATTGTCGATATATTTTGTTCAGGGGACGTTCTTAAGCTCCTAGAACGAGGTTGTGGAGAGGAAAGATTTTCAGTCGATGATGGAGATGTTACAGAGAGGGCATAGGAAAGGCTGGAAGAGTAAAAGAGAACGCTAGAAAGTGTGTAGAGTAAGAAGGTTTTGTTTATCATTAAATATATTCCTCAATATCTGTACCCCTCTTATTTTTTAATCCATTATGTTTCTTTTTAAATTACAAAAAGAAAAATATAGGGCACGCTCTCTCTTTCAAGATGTGAATTAAAGTATTTTTAAAAACAATAACGCATTCCAGCAGAGATATTTATTCCAAATATGCCCGCTTTTTTGAGATTATGTTGATAACTGATAGCGCCATGAAGCGCGATATTTTGCGATAAATACGCGTTCCATACCCATCCCACCGTCAATTGCAGTTCCCATAGCAGTCGGTGGAGAACTTTCACTCATTTCTATGGTCTTCTTATGTTCAAAAGTTTCAATAACGTATAATTTACTATAAAAGGACACGGCATGACCTTTATTTTGTGTTAAATGTCCACCAATACGCAACAGTCCTTGAGAAGGATTGCGTCGGTTCATTTTCAAGTTATCGGTTTGTGAAAGCGTGCCAAGCAAGAGACGTTGATAAACAAGCTGTGCTTGTGGTTCAAGTGTTATTCCTTGAAAATTGGTTGGTAATTTTTGACCAACGCTAGCAGAGACACGCACTGTTTTTGTATCATTTGCTTTTTTAGTCTTTCCGATGAAGGCAGTGGTGATATTGCCCTTGAAAATTCCATAAGAGAGAAATGTATTTGTATAGAGGCCACTGTCATGTTGGATGTTTCCATATGCCGTAAGGGACATTTATCAACGCTCGTTTTCTCAGCACCTTCTCTGTCTGTTATGATGAAAGCCTGTTTCCCGTATGCCCCCATAAGACCAAAACTTGTGGTGATATTTTGATTTTCTCTCGCGGCTAATGTAATGCCTGCTTGTAAGGCTGCATAGCGAATATCCACATGAGCGCTCTCTTGTGATGGATGGGGATTGGCAAATCGTTTCAGTTTGTTGCCATAAGTCAATAGAAAAATCCCCTTTTCTTTAGGGTCCTTTGCTTCAAACATTGTTATTCGTATGTTGTCTAACAATATATTTTGCGCCTTTACATCGGCAAATCCAGCGGCGAACATCGCATGAGACATCACCAAAAAGCGTGCCATTTGTGGTGTGAGCGTTTTTGCTTCAGAAACATGAGAACTATACGATAAAGTTGCGGTTTCTTTATCGTCCATAAGCTTAGATGATTTTTCAGTATTTGCGGTGGTTGGGTTTGCAGTTTCAACCTTTGAGGGCAAAGTCATAGAAGCTTCTGGTGAAGTTTTAAAAGTGGTTTTCGATGATGAAGAGGGGGTGTTGTAAACTAGCACCATCATACTGTGTATGAGCTTTTGATGTTGCGACAGTTTTTGTATTAGAACGATTTATAAGCAGCGTTTACTCCTTTCTAACGCTTTTTATCTACACACCAGCACTGCTTGGAACGTGCAAATAAGTTATTTTTATTGATTGAATATAAGCAGCATTGAAAGGGAAGAATCTTTTAATATTCGGAGTTATGATACAAGTTGAAAATATTATTTATCTTTAAAATCAATAAGTTGATAGAACTTTGATCGACGTCAACATTCGGTTGCGTGTTTTTATTTGTTTTAGGTGATAGAGTACTTTTATGATCTGTGATCGAGGATGAATTTTCTTTATCCTCATGTTGTGGTGCACGAGTAGGATGGAATTGATTGACAGTACGTTCTTTTTCTGTGTTGCAGCCAATGAGAGGTGGTTGATACTCTTTAGGTGAGGAAAAGGATATTTGAGGTTTTCCTTCTCTCTCCATTTTTGTTGTCGTACCGGTTGTTCCAAGCCTTTTTTACTTCTGCTCGTAAGGTATCGGAAAGCACCTTGTTTTGTCCTTGTAAAGCGTTATTCACTGCTATTGCTTTGTGTCGTAGGTCGGCTTTATTTTGCAGTGCATTCCAGCTGCGATTGTCTTGCCTTCCCCATTGTTTGCACTCCGCATCAATATGTCTTTGGTTATCGGCATCACGTTCATTGTGTTTTGTAAAGCATTTGTAGCTGCATTGCTTTATTATTATAAGACCTTCTCTACCACTTTTCATTGGTTTTTATTGCATTCAGCAAGTATTGCATTGGCGAAAAGTATGTATTCTATATCATGATTATATTGGTTTGCTATAGCACGGGCAGAAACAAAGTCACTGTTCTTTTTGCAACGCATCCATACGATCAGGCGTTCCATAGCGTCCAATCCCTGAAAAAGAGCTGCTCATGATCTTTTCTACTTTATCCATACCCTCTCGAAGTTTATGACTGAAATACGAGTTGGATTATCTGATGCTATCAGACACCATCTTTTCAAGCTATTTATTTGTTGCTCTTGGAATGCTATACAAAACCTCATGATTGTATTGTTTTGCTAAGGCGTCTGTATATGCACTGCCAAATTTTTTCAATGTCTTGTGATGAGCACAAGATCCATAAAGACGAAAATCGTTGTAATAGGTGTTCATTTGAGTTTTCATCAGATCTCAATCATTTTGAATTGCTTCCTTGAAAGAGGGACTTTTTCCAACTGTAGCAAAAGAAAGAATGTGTTGTTTGATGGTTATTGGTTGCTGCTGTTAGATCGTTGTTCAAACTTCTTTGGGGATATTTAAGTTCCTCGGGAGAATAGCGCATTTGAGCACTTAAATCAAAGGTGTTGCTGATATGCGTGAGGTTAAAATAACAACAAAATAAAGCACAAGCGGTTGTGCATAAATAAAGGTTTCTTAAAGATTCTTCTCAAAAGATTGTCTTCTTTTTGATGAAAAATATATAGTTTTTGACGCATTATGCTTATTTGTAATGCGTCAAACAGAAACAACGCTGTTATATTTCAGCGCTGCTTTATAGTTTAAAAAATCATATTACAATCTTTTAAAAACGGTATTGTATTCCACCAGAGAAACGCATTCCAGATATGCCGGCTTTTTGGAGTTTATGTTGGTAATTAATATCAGCATGAAGTGCAACATTTTGTAATAAATGTGCATTAATACCAACACCACCTTCAAGTGAGGATCCCATAGTATTGAGGTGGAACGTATCACCAATCTGTATCGTAGTGTTATCACCAAACGCCTTTAGGAGATTGAGTTTGCCATAGAAAGCAAAGGTGTTGTTTTTTTCAGTAGACATGACCATTTGTGTTAAACGCCCACCAATACGTACTAACCACTGATGAGGATTGCCCATATTGACTTCAAAACCATCAACATCGGAAAGAGTGCCAAACATGAGACGTTGATAAACAAGTTGTGCTTGTGGCTCGAAAGTCAATCCTTCAACATCCGTTGCCAATTTTTGTCCAATGGTAGCAGATGCGCTCAATGTTTTTGTATTATCCACTTTTGTGGTGTTTCCAATAAGAGCGGTGGTGATATTTCCCTTTAACGCTCCGTAGGAAAAGAAGGCATTGAGATGTGTGCCATTTTTATGCTGGAAGCTACCATATGCAGCAAGGGACCATTTATCCAGTGTGCTTTTCGCAGCGCCTTCCATATCTTTTGGAGTGAAAGCCAATTTACCATATGTCCCCATAAGACCCAAATTTGTGGTGATATCTTGATCTTCTATTGCTGCTAATGTCACACCTGCTTGTAAGGCTGCATAGTGCATGTCAGCACCATAGCCATATTGTAATGGATCGCGGTTGGAAGACAATGTGTTTTTATTTCCATAAGAAGAGAAATGAATTCCCTTGTTTTTGTTATTTTGCATTTCACCTGCTTTGGATCGTATATTGTCTAACAATGTATTGTGATTGTTTACATCAGAAAATCCCGCAGAGAAGAGAGCGCTCGGCATCACCAAATAACTTGCTACTTGTGGAACAAGGGCGTTAATTTTTCCTTCAGAATCAAGCGTGGCTTTTTGCAAACGGAAATCCCAGAAATTTTTATCCTCTTGCAAGAAGCTTTCTGTAATATTCGCTTTTCCACGGTTCGATGTTGGTCCATAGGCATTTAGCGTATATTTGTAAGGTAATCCACCCATTGTGACATAGCCGTTTGCAAGTTTGAATGCACTTTCATCGACTTTTCCAGCAACTTGAATGAGCGACAGTCCACGCATATTCATGGGGATAGAATGCTCTGCTGCTTCTATATCCTCATCTTTTGAAAGGCTGGTGAAATGGATTTTTGTCGTACCTGACACATTGCCATAAACGAAAAGACGATCAGTTTTTTGCTGTTCTTTTGGTTCTCCATCGCTCCATTTAGTATTAAAGTAAATTTTTGCATCCCCTGTCGCATTATAGACTGTTGCCTCATTAGAGCTCTGAGTTTCTTGCGGCTCAGATTCTTCAGCTTGTATTCCTCTTCCTACAGTCAAGGTTTGGTAATGATATTGGGTTTGCGCATTTGGTGCATTAAATATAATAGAGCTATTGTCGAGATTCAGTATTGAAATATTAGATTGCGCTCGTTGATTAATATCAAGAAGCTTGTAGTCAAGTATGCTAATACCTCTACCTATTTCCTTTTGACTAATCTTTAAGTGCCATTGACTGTTATTCTTTAGAGTAAAGACTGTTTTGTTTTTTTGCACACCCCTTACTCGTCCTTCTAAAATGGAATTATCAGTTGTTAATGTAAGAAAAGTGGGAGTAATTTCTTTTGAAAAAGCATTGCTCAATAATACATCAGCACGAATTTCTGAATTTTTAAGTTCAATATCAGCATCTGCATATGGTCCTAAAATACCAGTACCATCTCTTACCAAGACTTTTGTATTGCTAAGAATTGCCTTGTTAAATTCCTTCCCCCCTGCCTCTAAAAAAGACTTTGGCGCAGTAGAAAAAACCAAACCATATCCTAAGTAGTTGCCTTTGACATTTATGACTGAATCTTCAATATTCATTATACCAGTTGAGAAACTCAATCCTTGTATCAGTGACGACGTATTAATCTCTTTCGCATTAATGCGTCCACCTTTTTCTACATTTAACGCATTCATTTCTGATAGTATTATTGATTTTGTAATCGTAGCAACTGATTGTGGCCCACTAACGTATGCTGCAATATACCTACTAAGGATAATAGCGTTGTTAAAAGTTTCCTCTCCCTCTTTAACATCTACAGCGGGAATCTCATGAAGGGGAGGATCTGCGTAAGTCGAATTTAAATGAGAGAAAAGGAATGTTCCAGCAATTGTACACAATAAAAATTTTTTCTTATACATAAATATGCCCTTAATGTTGATATGCCTTTAATGTTTACTTCATTCCCCTAGTGGTGCAGATACCGCTATTTATATCATAATGTATTTATTGTAAAGAACAAAACAAGTTGTTGTAGTGTGTTCTCTATCGTTTGAAAATCTTCTTCAGAAAATTTTAAAAATGCTTATGTAAACCAGTAGAAAAACGTATTTAAAAAACGCACTTGATCAATCTGTGTCCATTGATTGAATGATCATAAAGATGATATTTTAGAACATTTAACACTGCCTAAAGCTTGTTGGCGTTAAAGTGCTAAGGGATTGGGGTAATAAAAGTAATTGCTTTATGCACCACTACCAAATGAGCAACCAAAAATTTTGAGAAAATCATTTGAATGTGCAATGCGTCAAAGAGGGGCGCGTATGAAGAAGCAAGGAAAGTGATATCGTGCTTTATTCAATGTAAAACAAAGGAATTTAAAGAGTTTGCCTTTTTTATTGGTAAAAGAGAGAGGGCTATGATGGAGGGATTCGGATTTATAAACGAAAAAGGTAATACAGTGTTGTCGCCCTTTTTGATAAAGTGTACAGAATAAAGAATAACAAGATGCTTGTTTTTACAGCCTTGTTTTAAGATTTACAGTCGGAGCCTGCCCCTCGGAACCTGAGCCACCGGAACCTGAGCCACCGGAACCTGAGCTACCGAAACTTGGGCCACCGGAACCTGAGCTACCGAAACTTGGGCCACCGGAACCTGAGCTACCGAAACTTGGGCCACCGGAACCTGAGCCACCGAAACTTGGGCCACCGGAACTTGGGCCACCGGAGCCTGCCCCTCGGAACCTGAACCACCGAAACCTGAGCCACTTTGTCTTAAAGTTTATAGTGTTATCTTAAAACTACTCGCTTTGGTTTAAAACTGATAGCGGATACCTCCAGAAAAGTTTGTTCCGGATATGCCGGTTTTTTGTAGTTTTTTGATTGATAACGATAATTCATTGTTTCACCTATTGAATGAGAACCTCGAATATTCTAAGGTTCTCTCATTGCAAAACATTCCACACCTGCTTATGTTGGATCAATCAAAACCATCCCCTTGCACATTACAAGTGAGATTATCGCGTGGATAAAAGAGAGAGAAGAAAGGTGTAAAAATGCCTTTAAAGAATCGTCTCAATACCAAGGTGTCTTGCAACATTGGGGGGCGGTAAAGAATATGATAGGGCCGGCTTGTACCTTGATAAACGTAAAGATATGGTGGTGGTTCGTGGATTTTACGCTATACTATTCACGGGTGGCATTGTGAAATGGGCTTGGGTGCACTGAGAGATATCTCTTTAAAGGCAGCGTGTTATGCTACCTTTTCTTTTTATCGACGAGTAAAGATAATTTCCTTAATGCCTCTTCAACAGAAGCGCCAAAAAACGTGGCTCTTCTGTTTACAGGAGAGGGGATGAAAACGAAGGATAGAGGATGCTTGTTTTTACAGCCCCATATTCAATTTACAGCCTTGTTTTAAGATTTACAGTCGGAGCCTGCCCCCCCGGAACTTGAGCCACCGGAGCCTGCCCCCCCGGAACTTGAGCCACCGGAGCCTGGACCACCGGAACCTGAGCCACCGGAACCTGGGCCACCGGAGCCTGGACCACCGAAACTTGGGCCACTGGAACCTGAATCACCGGAGCCTAGACCACCGAAACCTGAGCCACCGAAACCTGAGCCACTTTGTCTTAAAGTTTATAGTGTTATCTTAAAACTACTCGCTTTGGTTTAAAACTGATAGCGGATACCTCCAGAAAAGTTTGTTCCGGATATGCCGGTTTTTTGTAGTTTTTTTCGATAATTTATATCACCATGGAGTGCTAAACTGCGAGACAATTTTACATTGATGCCAAGCCCACCTTCAATCGCAGGTCCCACTGGATCAAGGGGAAAAGTATCGCTAATTTGTATGGTATGATCGTCACCAAAGGTTTGAAGTAAGTTTAGTTTCCCATAAAAGGAAAGAGCACGCTCTTTTTGGGTGTCAACAATGGTTTTTGTTAAACGTCCCCCAATTCTCAGCAACCATTGGTGCGGTTCGCCGATATCCACTTTAAGGTTGTCGGCATCAGTAAAGGTGTTAAAGATAAGACGCTGGTAAACAAGCTGTGCTTGGGGTTCAAACGTAAGATCTTTAATATGCGTTGTCAATTTTTGACCAATTGTTGTTGAGGCAATGAGCATTTTTATATCATCAACTTTCGTGGTGTTTTTTGCAAGAGCCGTGGCGATATTTCCTTTCCAGATTCCATAAGAGAAGAGTGTATCGATATAGAAACCGCAGTTACGCTCTATACTGCCGTAAGCTGTGATTGACCATTTGTTGAGCGTACTCTTGTCTGCATCTTCTATATCCTTTGGGGTGAGGGATAATTGCCCATAGGTTCCAATAAGCCCCCAATAGAGGGTTGCATTTTTCCCATATTGTGTTGAAGCAGTAAAACCTGCTTGTGTTGCAGCATAGCGGATGTTTGTTTCATAATCATATTGAGATGATAAAGTTGCGATACTTCCATATGAAGACAAGAAGAAGCCTTTGTTCTTTTTCTCCTCCTCTCTTGCCAATCCTGTTGTTCGCAGATCAGCTAACAGAGTGCTTTGTTTCGCCATATCGATAAAACCAGCGTAGAAGAGAGCATTAGGCATGGCTAAATAGCTAGAGACTTGTGGCAAGAGAAATCTTTGTAAACGGAAATCCCAGAAATGATCATTTTCTCCTAACAGGTTTTGGGTTTCATTTGCTACACCATAGCTGGATGTTGGTCCATAAGCGGCAAGCCTATATTTATAAGGTGAACCCATTGTTTGGATATCACCACTGGTTAATTTGAAGGAATTTTCATCGGTATTTCCAGAAACTTGAATAAGCGAAACCCCGCTTGTATTGGAAGGGTTAAAGTCGCTTGCTGTAATTCCTCCCTTTAAATTTCCCGTGACATAAATTGTTGTTGTTCCTGATACATCGCCATGAATGAGCAGCCTATCGGTTTTTTGATCGGCTATTGCTGCACCATCACTCCATTCGGCATTGAAGTAAATTTCTGCGTCTCCTGTAGCATTATAGACTGCTTGTGTTTCTGGTTTTCCAGAACCTATATGCAATGTATGATAATGGTTTTCTGTTGGTTTTTGAAAAATAATCTTACTGTCGTTGAGATGAAGAACAGACACATCAGAACGTGCTCTTTGAGCAATATCAAACAGATTGCCCTCATCATCTTTTTCTTGTGTACTGGTTTTTACGAACCACGTTGTGTTGTTTTTAAGATCAAAAGTTGTTCTGCCATTTTCATCATTTCTTGCTCCCCCCTGTAAGAGAGAGTTTTGAGCGGTGAGTGTAAAGATTTGATCAGATTTTAGTGTATCATGGGTTTTCCCCACGAACAACTGATCGGCATTAATTTTTGAATCTTTGAGATTGAGTTTAGCATTTGACGAATTGTTGGCAACAATACCCGTTCCATCTTCGACGAGAAGATCTGTATTGGTCAGGTTAATTTCTGAAGTCTGATCGTTTTTGGAGCCATCAAAGCGTATCCCATTGTGCTGTGCTTTCGCAGAAATATCTGTGACATCAATATATCCGCCATCTTTTGTGACAAAGGCAGCTTCTTTTGCTTTTATAGTTCCTCCTGTCATGGTGATTTGAGATTTTTCACCATCGGCATGGAGCCCATTATTTTCAGATGTCACTGTCACATTGTTATTTAAAGCAATTGTGCTGTCTTGCTTAGCTAGTATCTCACCGCCAAGGGACCCGCCGCCCGTTAGGGTTATTTGGGAATGATCATGAGCAAAGAGCGCCTTTTCTGCGTTTTGAACGGTGATGTTTTTTAAAGCAACGGTGCTTTTTTTATCAGCACTTACGCCTGTGATTATTGGTTTATCATCGCTGCTGCTTGCTATCACGACATTTTCTAGCTTGTTTTGATCATTTTTGCTGTTCTCAAAAGAAGCTCCTATCTGGGAGACAGTGATAGACCCACCTGTCATTTGAATGACACCATTGTCTTTTGCTTCAAGTCCGATTCTAGCCTCTTTAATGGTTGCCTTCTCATGCAAATTAATCATGCTGTTAGGACCAATGGCACTTGCACCTGTTCCTTCATCCCCTGTTTTGAGAACAACATTTGTGACATCAATATATCCGCTATTTTCTGCCAACAATGCAGCTTTTTTCCCGGTGACTTCTCCTCCTGTCATGGTGATTTGAGACTTTTCACCATCGGCATGAAGTCCATTATTTTCAGATGTCACTGTCACATTGTCATTTAAAGCAATTGTGCTGTCTTGCTTAGCTAGTATCTCACCGCCAAAGAAGCCGCCGCCCATTAGGGTTATTTGGGAATGATCATGAGCAAAGAGCGCCTTTTCTGCGTTTTGAACGGTGATGTTTTTTAAAGCAACCGTGCTTTTTTTATCAGCACTTACGCCTGTGATTATTGGTTTATCATCACTGCTGCTTGCTATCACGACATTTTCTAGCTTGTTTTGATCATTTTTGCTGTTCTCAAAAGAAGCTCCTATCTGGGAAACAGTGATAGACCCACCTGTCATTTGAATGACACCATTGTCTTTTGCTTCAAGTCCGATTTTAGCCTCTTTAATGGTTGCCTTCTCATGCAAATTAATCATGCTGTTAGGACCAATGGCACTTACACCTGTTCCTTCGTTATATGCGGTGAGAGTGATATCTGTGACATCAATATATCCGCTATTTTCTGCCAACAATGCAGCTTTTTTCCCGGTGACTTCTCCTTCCGTCATGTTGATTTGAGACTTTTCACCATCGGCATGAAGCCCATTATTTTCAGATGTCACTGTCACATTATCATTTAAAGCAATTGTGCTGCCTTGCTTAGCTAGTACCTCACCGCCAAAGGAGCCGCCGCCCGTTAGTGTTATTTGGGAATGATCATGAGCAAAGAGCGCCTTTTCTGCGTTTTGAACGGTGATGTTTTTTAAAGCAATCGTGCTTTTTTTATCAGCACTTACGCCTGTGATTATTGGTTTATCATCACTGCTGCTTGCTATCACGACATTTTCTAGCTTGTTTTGATCATTTTTGCTGTTCTCAAAAGAAGCTCCTATCTGGGAGACGGTAATGGTTCCCCCATTCATGCTAATTGTGCCACCTGCTTGTGCATATAGGCCGATTCTAGCCTCTTTAATGGTTGCATTATTATGCAAGACAATGGCACTTCCTGTGCCGTCGGATTCTGTCCCGATTCCGTTGCCATCTGTTTTCAAAACAACATTCGCGACATCAATATGCCCACCTTCTTCTGCTAACAATGCATTTTGTTTTCCGGTGACTTCGCCTCCCGTCATTGTGATTTGAGATTGGTCACCATTTACATGGAGTCCATAATTATCAGATGTTACTTTAACATTATCATTTAAAGTAACTGTAGAGCCTTTATCAGCGTATATTGCTTGATATTTTGCGTTAAATGATCCTCCAGATATCGTTACTTTAGAAGTATCGGTTACTTCTACACCTACCTGTGCTTGAGTAACGGTTACATCTTTTAAAGCGATTTTACTTCCTTTTAAAAGCATTATTGCTTTTTCCATAGGGGAGGCATTTTCACCGCTTGATATTTTCACATTTTGTATTTGGTTTTCATCTTTGTTGCTATTGATAAAAACTAAACCTATTTCAGAAGCAGTAACGTCTACAGTATTCATTATGATTGAACCGTAGTTCTGTACTCTCACAGCAGTTGTTTTACTTATAATGGTTGAATCCGATATATCAACAAAGCTTTTATCTTTGTCCTTGCTATTGTCTGGATCCATTGTATTAACTGTTACAATGCCGTATTCTTGGTATTCGTGTGGATTTTCGCTACTGCGTATTGTTAGATGTTTAACAATTACGTGATAACCGTTCTCTGCTCCTATCCATTCATAATCAGGACCTCCGTCTATAATGTCGTTCCCACAAGGACCACCAATCATACCAGCTACACAGATATATCCAGCTTGTGCATTGTTATGAGCACCAAAAAGCACAATCGCTGCTACAGCAGTGCAAGATAAAAGGGTTTTTTTAGACATCATGTTTTCCTTGCTTATAAGCCCCCAATGTTTTTTCCGCTTATAACTTATCAGGAAGAATAACAATGGCTCTTGAAATAAAAATTAACTACATTTAATGAAACAGTTAATGAATTTATTTTAATTTGTCAAATTGAGTATTAAGATTATATTATAAGAGTGGTATCTAATAAATAAAATACAGTAATTATAAAATACATTAAATAACTATTATAATTTTATAAATACGTGTTTATAATTTGTTATTTTTAAAAGACTTTCGTTGTAAAAATGAGAAGACATCTCCAGCTAAAAGAGTATGACATAATACTTAAATTGTATTTAAATTTTCTTGCAATTTGATATTTTATCAAATTGAGCGATAGAGAGTATCTTCAGCACTGTTGCCGGTGTTGTTGGGTTATTTAATCACAAGATTCCTAAATCTGTCTGGTTTTGCTCTTTTCAGGTGTTGGGGGGCAATAGAGCGCATCACGTTTGTTCTCCTATCGGTGATTTTTATGTATACCAACATTTCCTCCGTTTCCCATAAGTGCCTGTTTTTTGATAAGCGGTTGATGTCTTGATGGCATTTAAAAAGAGGTATTGCTTAGGGCTCTCAATCTTCACCAATAAGATGCTGCAAGTTATGGGATAGAACCTTCACCTACGAAAAAAGCCAAGACCTGAGAAAAAAACAATGATTGAGGCAAGGGCTTCTGCTTTGAAAATCTCCGTTGGCTGTTTGGTTTCTACTGGTTGATAATTGGAGAAAATTAAGCCTCCTTTACCGCAACCATTACAAGATGGAAAAACATCCTTGCTGCTGCTTTTGACTTCTCTGAACATTGGCAAAAGTTCAAACAGGAGCTTAGCGCTGTTGGCGAGTGGTTTGGTAATGTCTGGGAGGGGTTTAAGCAAAGTCTCTCCAGCTTTTGGAGCTGGTTGGGCAGTTTTTTTGCCCGCGAAAAGCTCTCAGAAGAAGCCAAGGTGGGTATGGAACAGGCCGGAGAGGATCTAGCCAATGGGATTGTCGATGGCTTTCTGTCCTCCATCACAAAGTTGGCTGATTTTTTTAAATCTTTATCCGGTCGCATCAAAGGATGGATTGGTTCGATTGATATCTCCAACATGTTTCATTTGCCCAGTTGGCTTGGTGGCAAAACAGCTTTGCAGCCGATTGTACAATTTACAGGTCACCCGCAAACCAGCCCTGTGACAACGCAGGCAACGGACAAAAGCAAGCAGAGCGCATCCGTTTATCACCATCAAAATGTCACGGTGCATGTCAATGGGGCGCGTGATCCTCTTGCTACCGGCCGTGCGGTAAGTCATGCCCTCCAACGGGCAAAAGCCAATGCTTTTATCGGGCTGTCACGGCGAAAGTTTCTCCAAGACCTCGACAAAGATGCAACCGGCACATTAGTGCGCTTTTTTGATGTTTTAGCCAAATCCGAACAGGGTATGCGTTCCCTGATTGCCATTGCTGGGCGTGATTTTACCGGTGACTTTGCCAAATTGGTTGGCAATCCAGAATTGTTAAGCCAAGCGCTCGAATTTGTTAAAGACCCCAAAGTTTTTAAAGGCTCCGTAGAACAAGAAGCAGATAAACAAGCAACCGGTGCCATCCGGCAATTTGAACTTTTGCAAAACCGCATCGTGGCTTTGGGCATTACCATTGGCAACGTGTTGTTGCCCCATGTCAACAATTTGATGGAAAGTGTTGGCAATTTTATCAATGGTTTGATGGCATGGGCCAATGCCCATCCCGCCTTAACCAGTGCGATTGTCAAAACGATTAGCACCCTGATGGCTTTTAATATTGCTCTGCGGGTGTTGCGCTTTACCATGGCTGGCACACGCCTTGGTTTGCTTCAGTTGATGGGCTCTTTGATCAAAATTGGCGGTGTGAGTCGTGCCCTTAAAACCAATTGGCAAAGCTTAATCGCTTCATGGCGCTCTTTGGGACTTATGGCAGCAACTCTTGGTGGGAGCACGCTTCGTCTCTTGCGGCCCATGACTTTGTTGGTGGCAGCCTTTCGCGGGCTTATGGTCTTGAGTTCCGCCTTTGCTGCTGCTTTTGGCTGGGTTGGCACAGTGATAGAAGTGGTAGCAACAGGCATTGCTTCTGTTGTTGGTGCTGTTTTTTCCCCGATAGGGGCTTTGATTGCCGCTGTTGTGGCAGTAATCATGGCGGCTTGTTTTGCCTTGTGGAAATATTGGGATCGGTTTTCCTCTTTTGTCAAGGGTTTTGCTCGCGGGCTGGTCCATGCTTTTGGCCGTATCTTTGAAGCTGTCATGCGCTTTTTTGGTGCTGATACCGCAACCATTACAAGATGGAAAAACATCCTTGCTGCTGCTTTTGACTTTTCTCAAGCTTGGCAAAAGTTCAAACAGGGGCTTGTTGCTCTATCCCAATGGTTTGGTAATGTCTTAGAGGGTTTTAAGCAAAGTCTCTCCAGCTTTTGGAGCTGGTTGGGCAGTTTTTTTGCCCGCGAAAAGCTCTCAGAAGAAGCCAAGGTGGGTATGGAACAGGCCGGAGAAGATCTTGCCAATGGGATTGTCGATGGCTTTCTGTCCTCCATCACAAAGTTGACTGATTTTTTTAAATCCTTATCCGGTCGTATCAAAGGATGGATTGGTTCGATTGATTTCTCCAACATGTTTCATTTACCCAGTTGGCTTGGTGGCAAAACAGCTTTGCAGCCGATTGTACAATTTGCCGGTCACTCGCAAACCAGCCCTGTGACACCGCAGGCAACGGACAAAAGCAAGCAGAACGCATCTGTTTATCACCATCAAAATGTCACCGTGCATGTCAATGGGGTACGTGATCCTCTTGCTACCGGCCGTGCGGTAAGTCATGCCCTCCAACGGGCAAAAGCCAATGCTTTGCATGGCGGAACAGAATAAGGGGGAGGGAGAAGCAATGAGGGGAGAGAAGCAATGCAAGATCCTTTGATGATGCTAGGCCCGCATCAGTTTTATGTCGATTGGCTGAATTTCCAATCTTTTGAAGAAGAGTTCTCCGCCTCATGGGTGTCTATGGAGCGTTTTGGTAAAGCCCCCAGCTTGCAATTTACCGGCTATGGCAATGATGCCAAAACCATCCATGGCGTGTGGTTTCCAGTGCCCAGTTGGCTTGGTGGCAAAACAGCTTTGCAGCCAATTGTACAATTTGCCGGTCACTCGCAAACCAGCCCTGTGACAACGCAGGCAACGGACAAAAACAAGCAGAGCGCATCCGTTTATCACCATCAAAATGTCACGGTGCATGTCAATGGGGCGCGTGATCCTCTTGCTACCGGCCGTGCGGTAAGTCATGCCCTCCAACGGGCAAAAGCCAATGCCTTGCATGGCGGCACAGAATAAGGGGGAGGGAGAAGCACTGAGGGGAGAGAAGCAATGCAAGATCCTTTGATGATGCTAGGCCCGCATCAATTTTATGTCGATTGGCTGAATTTCCAATCCTTTGAAGAAGAGTTTTCCGCCTCATGGGTGTCTATGGAGCGTTTTGGCAAAGCCCCCAGCTTGCAATTTACCGGCTATGGCAATGATGCCAAAACCATCCATGGCGTATGGTTTCCAGAAGAGTTTGGTGATTGTATAGCCATTGATGCACTCACTATGACCATACGAGCAGCAAAACCGGTACAGATGCTTCGTTGGGTCAATGATATAAGCTATAGTGCCATATTCCATGGTCCCGTGGTGATCACCTCGATCACCAAAGACCACGATTATATCAGTCGCTCTGGTCAATCGCAGCGTATCCGTTATTCCATCAGTCTGTTGCCCTTTTTTGATGGGGGCAAACCGCAAGGATATTTCCAAGAGGGACGACAGCTATGAAGCTACCAGTAAAGCACATTGTTGTAGAGTTAGAAGATCTCAGTCTCGATCTGATTTGCTTTCAACATGCCATGGCGGTGTTAGGAGACCGTCAACAGGCTGGATTCTTAGAGGGCTATTTAGAAGCCACCTTGAGAGCCAATTCAGGGATTGCCCAATATGGTGCTGTTTTGCCACGGGGTTTAGAGATCACTTTGCCTGAATTTGTCTTTGTTCCTCCTCAAAGCAGAGTGAAGCGGTTATGGGATTAAGGCGGAGCACTCCTTTTATTGAGGTTAAGGTTGGAGAAAAAACCGTCCATGAGGTTTTCTACCAGCGTCTTCTTAGCGCCACCATTACCGATCATGCCGGCAATGAAGCCGATCGCTTTGAAGCGGAGTTTGATGATAGGGACAATGATTTAGAGGTTCCACAAAAGAACAGCACTCTGCAGGTGAAGTTTGGTTATCATGACAGCATCAGTGCTGTTATGGGGCGTTTTGTTGTCGAATCGGTTGTCAGTATCGGGGGCAGTGATGGAGAGATTTTACGCCTTTGCGGCAAAAGCGCTTCGATGCGTGGCGAACTCAAAGAACAGACAAGTGAGCATTTTGACAATCAAACCATTGGTGAGATTGTCGAAAGCTTAGCCAAGCGTCATGGTTATCAAGCCAAAGTCGACCAAGAGTTTTATAGCAAAACCTTGCCTTATGTGGTGTGCACCAATCAGTCGACAATTGATTTTTTAACCCGCCTTGCGGAGCGTATGCAGGCACGTTTTTTTATCAAAGACACTAAGTTTTTATTTTTAAGCGGCAACAATTTACCGGCAATCACTCTTGCCAAGCATGATTGTTCCAGTTGGGAATTTACCCTCGAGCCACGCACCCAATATGGCAGCGTTTAATCAACCTATTTTGATCGCTCGCAAGGAAAACAGCTGTCTGTCAAATATCAAACGAATCTCCAAGGCCCCACACGGCGTTTGCGTGGTTGCTATCCTTGCAGAGAGGAAGCTTTGGCTGCTGCCGCATCAGAATCGGACCGGCTTTGTCGTGGTATGGGCAGTGGTTCTTTGGCTTTAGAGGGGCGTCCAGAAATCATGGCCGATCAACCTCTCATTTTGCAAGGGTTCCGCGAGCAAATCAATGGAGCATGGAAAGCCGCAACCGTCACCCACCGCTATGAGAAACAAAGCGGCTATACCACAGAAATCACCTTAGAGGCACCAGAAAAGGGAAAACAGCCATGGGAAAAGTCAACCTCGTAGAATGCCGTGCACAAGAAAATCAAAAAGTAAAGTTTACCCTTTGATCGGTGATGCGCATGTGAATCAAAGTGGAAACATTGCACTTTGGTTTGCTGATGAGAAATAGGGTCAAGTTGACCGAATTATTTGTTATCATGCAATAGGTGCAAGTTGCCCCAATTGCTCAAGGAAGCGATAATGCATTTTTAAATCACAATATATAAAGTGTGAAGGGGATAAAAAATCAAAGGGTCAACTTGACCTTTTGATTGATGATGATAGGCATTTGAAGAAATTGGTGTAGGTTGTACCAAGTGCGTGAAGATGAGCAATAGGGTAATGTTTACCCAATTCCTTACACCAACAATAGTGCAAACATTGCACAATTGCATGCTAAAGAGCAATAGGGTCAAGTTGCCCCAATTGCTCAAATGCTTTTTCTCTTTTTAGTAATATGCTTGGGATAGGAAGAAACGATTATTCAATTCCCCTAAAAGAGGCAATAAATGACCTTTGAAAGGCCTTTGAAGACCCTTTGAGAGCCCTTTGAAAAAATGAAAATCCTTTGAAAATGAGGTTATTTTTACAAAATATGATGCAAATGATACAAAATTTGTTGGTCTCTGCATGCATATTTTATATATTTTAGATGTCAAATAATGGGGTTATTGGAAGAGATGAATCATCTCAAATTGTGATTCTGGGTAGAGAAAAATAAGACTCATGAAAGAGGCTCTAAACACCTCTTAAAACTTCTTTGAGAATCGTCTAAAAAGACCTTTGAAAAAAATGAATTGCTGCAAAACCTAGTGGCAAATTATGCAAAACCTGGTGGCAAGCTACAGGCAAGCTACAACTACACAAGCTACATAAATATTGGCTGGGGAACTTGGATTCGAACCAAGATTGACGGAGTCAGAGTCCGCTGTTCTACCATTAAACTATTCCCCAGCAGCTGAATAGTGCTCCTTTTAGCAGATTTTATAGTGTAGGCAAGGGTAAAAAGGATTTTTACGGTTATTGAGAAGAGAGGAATTTACCGATAGTAAAGGGCGATGGGTATATCGTCAATTGTTTTAATCTTAATATCCATATCATAAATGTCTTTAAGAATTTCTGGCTGTATGATTTGTTTTGGTGTTCCACAATAAGCCGCCTTCCCATTTTTAAGTGCAACGATCATATCTGAATAAGATGATGCAAAATTAATATCATGCATAACGATAAGAATGGTTTTGTTGAGTTCATCGGCTGTACGGCGTAATTGTTTCATCATAGAAACAGAGTGTTTCATATCCAAATTGTTCAATGGTTCATCTAATAGAAGATAATCAGTATCTTGACAAATAACCATTGCGATAAAAGCGCGTTGACGTTGTCCACCAGAAAGTTCATCTACAAAGCAGTTTTTTAGGTCTTGTAAACCAAGATATCGAAGCGCACTGTCAACAAATTGTTTATCTTCATTGTTATACCAGCCTTTTGAGTAAGGATAGCGTCCGAAACTTACTAAATCATATACGGTTAAACGAAAGGATAAAGGATTATCTTGACGCAGGATTGAGAGTTTTTGCGCTAACATATCGTGTGGCATTTTAGCAATATCGAAGCCATCAATATGAATCGATCCTTTATGGTGCGGCAAAAGACGTCTTATCAGCATCAAAAGAGTTGATTTTCCCGAACCATTGGGACCAATGAGAGAAATAATCCCTCCTTTGGGAAGACGAAGGCATAAATCATCAATAATCAACCTCGCTCCATAAGCCTTGGAAAGATGGTTGATTTCAATCATTTTAGTTTTCCCTTCATCAATAATGTTAAGAAGACAGTTCCACCACAAAATTCAATAATAAAACTCAAACGTCCAGCCATATTGAAAATTTGTTCTAAAATAAACTGTCCACCAACCAGACAAATTATAGCCAATAATATTGCAATTGGTACAACGATAGCATGTTTTGCTTGAGGAGAAATTTCATAGGAAAGGTTGGCAACTAACAGTCCAAAAAAGGTGACAGGGCCTACCAGTGCTGTAGAAATGGAGACAAAAATAGAAACTAATATCAGAATAGCTGTCGTGCTTTTGTGATAATTAACGCCAAGATTGATTGCATTTTCGCGTCCCAAAGCAAGAATATCAAGTAGATGACGCGAACGCCATCCAATCAGACTTACAATGAAAATAATGATTGTGGCAAAGCTTATCAAGGATGTGTTGAATTTATTGAAATTTGCAAACATAATGTCAGTTAAATTCATCATTTGATCCGGATTTAACTGTAATTGCATGAACATCCGTAAACTGAAAAAAAAACCTCCTAAAATAACACCAATCAAGAGGGTTAAATGAAGACTTTTTATGCTGTCTGAAAAAAGCCAGCGAAAAAGGCTTATTGAAAAAAGAATGAGAATAAGAGCTTCAAAAATCAGTTGTCCCTCTTCATTAAAAAAAGGCAAAGAAAGAGAGCCTAAAAAATACAAAATGGTGGTTTTAATTAAAATATAAAGTTGATCAAATCCCATAATAGAGGGAGTCAAAAGGCGATTATTAACAACTGTTTGAAATAAAACAGTAGAAACAGTAATTGCATATGCAATAACAACAAGAGAGACAAGTTTTGTGAGACGAAATGTCCACGTATAGATGTTGATATTCCACGTCATGTACAAAATGACTACGCTACACGCTATGACGATAAGCGTTGTGAGAATAAGTGTTGTTGCCTTCTTTTTATCCAAGACGCTTTCTCCAGCGTAAAAGCAATATAATAAAAATAAAGCTACCGATAATCCCCATCATGGTGCTGATAGGAATTTCAAGAGAAGGATGAATGATTCGCCCTAAGAGATCGCAGAGCAAAACCAATCCTGCACCACTGATTGCAACCCAAGGAGCCGTATAGCGCATATTGTCACCCATGAAATTTGAAACAAGGTTTGGAATAATCAGTCCAACGAAAGGAATTCGACCGACGGTACAGACAATAACAGCGGTGATCGATGCGACAATAAAGAGACCAAAAAACATGACAGTACGATAATTCAGCCCCAGATTGTTGGTTAAATCTTCTCCTAGACCAGCGACAGTAAAGCGGTCTGCGGTGACATAAGCAAGAATGCAGAGAGGAAGAGAGAACCATAAAATTTCATATTTTCCTTCAAGAATCATTGCAAAGCTGCCAAATAAATAGGCTTGAAGAGAAGGAAGAAGCATTTCATGATCAGCAATAGCATTGGTTAAGGAACCTATAACATATCCTAGCATAATTCCTGTGAGTGGCACAATGAGAGCAGATTTTAAAGGAATTTGGCGCAATAAAAACATAAAAAGTAGCGTACCAATCATGGCAAAAACTGTAGCGACAATCATTTTTTCAAGTACAGGAAGATCAGGGTGAAAAATCATAATAAAAAGGATGCCAAGAGACGCGGATTCAACAGTTCCAGCGGTTGATGGCTCAACAAAGCGATTGCGTGCAAGGAGTTGCATAATCATGCCTGAAAGGGCGAGCGCTGCCCCTACCAAAAGGACAGCAATGGTGCGGGGAAGACGTGTTTGCCAAAAAATAAGCCAAGCATGTGAATTATTTGATAACAAATCAGAAGGCGTTACATCTGAATAACCAACAAAAATACTAAGAACAGAGAGTAGAAAAAGAATTATTATGGCTATCCAGTAATTTTTCACGTCAAATTATTTTCCAATAAAGAAAGCAAAGGCCCTTTAGTAAATAGCCTTTGCTCTTAAATTTCATTTTTATGACAAGCAAGTTATTTTTGGCAAGTCATTTTTGTGCTTATTTGCCTTTTGTAAAGGCTTCATGAATTTGTTGTACTGTTTTATGAAGTCCAGTTAGGCCACCACTTGCTCGATACCAGCTCCAAGAATCCAGATAAATAATCTGTCCTTTTTTGCCAGCTGTTGTGCGTTTAACAAGCGCATTATCGAGCAGTTGTTCTGCCGATTGTCCTTCTCGTCCAATCGCTGCGTCTCTATCAATGACCAACAACCAATCAGGATTGGTTTCAAGGATAAATTCAGGCGAAATAAGTTGTCCATGTTTTTGCACAGTCAGTTTATCGGTTGCAGGAGTAATTCCAAATGATGAATGGAAAATATCAAAACGAGACTTTGGACCAAAAGCACTGATTTTTCCACCAGAAGTCATGAGAACAAGCCCCGTACCTTTTCCTTTGGTACTCTCACGAACCTTTTCTAAAGCTGCATCGAGCTTTGCAATATCTTGTTCTGCTTCTTTTTCTTTACCAAAAATTTTTCCAAGAATAGACAAATTCCGTTTAATATCTTCAAGAGAATTGTCATTGCTTACGGTTAGATCAATCGTTGGAGCAATTTTGGATAAATCTTTATATTTGGCTTGAGTCCGCGATGAAATAATAATCAAGCTTGGTTGAAGAGTCGCAATTTTTTCGTAATCCGGTTCAAAGACAGTCCCAATTTTTTCATATTTTGCTTCATCAAACATTTGCAGATAGGCAGGTTTCTTTCCTTCCGGAACACCCACAACGGCTTTGATACCAAGATGATTTATATTATCAAGTGTTGCAAGATCAAATACAACAACCTTTTGAGGAGAGACGGGAACAGAAGTTGTACCTGAAACATGATTGATGGTGATATTGGCATCAATGTTCGTATTTGCCCATGAAGGTGTTGTAAAGCTCATTACAACAATCAAGATGGCTACTGCCCATTTTGGATATTTGGTTATCATTGTTTTTTCCTTTTCTTAAAAATCATCAAAGAGTTTTCTTACTTAAAAAGTTTAACTGAGGCATTTTTATGCACAAACTTATACACAAATCGATCAATTAATTTGCTACATTATGTTGTAAAGTAGATTTATTTATGTTACAGATTGGATGTTTATCTATTTTCACTCAATTCTAGTACTTTTGCAAACAATATTTGGAAAGTTTAACATATGATTAATGTCTTTAAAAATCGTACACGTCTGTGTGCGCTCACAACAAGCGTTTTCTTTTTTTTACAAGGCGTGGGTGCTTCTAGTTCTAGTTGGTTCTCTTCTGTTGCTTCTTATGTTCCTTCTATGCCATCATTTGGTTTTCCACTCGTCAGTGATATAGCAAGTAGCTTACCACTCGTCGGTGATATGGCAAGCTACTATAGCAGTGGAGATTCTCCTTATTATGCTGCAAGTACACAACTTAACCCAACAACTGAGTTAGTATCTAGAGATGATGGGGATAGAGGCAGAGGAGTAGAGGGGGAGGCTTCTGCTATAAATTACGGTAAGTCTGTTTGTGATTATATTGTTTCTGGTGCTTCTGGTCTTGTATACAGTCATGTTTTTAATCCTCAGCAGCATGATACCGGGGTGCCAGGTGCTGAGACATTAGATACGTCAGGTTATTCAGGTACGCAGAGTCCTGAAAGGGTAACAAGGTCAACAAGAGGCAATTTGCGTCCTGCATTTAGTGATGCACAATATCCTGGTGTGAGCTCGGATGTGATGGCTTCTCGAGCAGGTGTTGCGCTACCTGATGGAAAAGTGGAGCAGCTACTTAACGGAGTAAAATATGTGCCAGCTAGCATAAAAACGCCTGCATTAGCACAAAGATTATTTGAATCTATGAATGGTAGACTAATATATAGTTCTATTTCTTGTGGCCAAGGTACGAGAGGTGCAAATACGAGAGGTGCAATAAAGCAGAGTCTTAATACAATAAGGCAGAGTGTTATTGTACCGAATGATCGCTTGACTGCTGTTTATGTACATGGAGTTGATGAAATTCAAAATCAAAATTCATCTTCATTAAAAGGTTCAAGTAATCAAGACCCGGAAATTCTTACTTTGGATAATGTGTCGATTTTGAGCCCAATAGAAATATTAGGTTTTTCTGATACTACAATAGAGATGCAAGATGTTATGCGTTTAGTCTTTATGGATCTCAAAGATGATCAGAAAGTTCAGAACAGTAGTATTGGTGTGTGGGTAAGGGGTGCTGATAAAGGTATGAGTGCAGCAGTTAAGTTAAAGAACTCAAATGTTGTGGGTTTTTTTATTGGGCTTCGAGCTGAAGACGCTGGAATGATCAATATGAATGGAGGAATTATCAGCGATGCTTATGTAGGCGCTTTTTCTGAAGGTGGTGGGGGTATTTATTTGGATCATGTAAATATTAATGCTCGTAAAATAGGTCTGTTGAATTTTGACGCATCTTTTATGTATATGAATGGTGGAGAAATGACTGTGTCTGAGGGGGGGGTAGGAGTGATGTCGGTAGGAGGAGTAGGGACTTTTCTGGAAAACGTTTCTATTAAAATTGTTAAGAAAGAACAACTGAATGGCGAGGGTTCTGATTCTCATGATAAAAGTGTTGGTTTGTTAGCAGATAGAGGTTTTGTTTCCTTTTCGGGTGTGCAGCTTGAAGGTTCCGATGTTGTTGTATTGCAGGTAAATGATGGCTTGAAAGGTTCTTTCCCTTTACTCCGTTCGTCTTTTGAGGAAGTTGATGATCTCGATGATGATATGTCCCAAGATCAATCCAGAATTATTAAGACTCGTAGTGATGCAGCTAACAGTGGATTAGCTTCTATAAAACAACAAAATGATGGAAATCTTGATGGTGTTTCTTCCGTGGATTCCGTATCTATGGAGGCTTTATCCACTATGATGGATCTACATTGTTCAAACGAGACATCAGAGATATCAGAGGTTTGTTTAGAAAATAGAAATATGGGTGCGGTTATTAAAAAAATGTCTGCTCTGAACTCTCGTCTAAGCTTTACAATAGTTGATATTGAAAATTCAACTTTTAAAGCAGAAGGTAATTCTTATGGTATATATTTTGATCAAGATGCACGGGATATATATGATATAGACAAAAATGATATAATGCATGCAGCTTTATTAAAAAAATCTACTCTCAGAGTTCCCAGAGGTATTGCTATTTATGGTGAAAATTTAAATGGTCATGTTATTGTAAGAGATGAGTCAACTCTTTCAGGTGGGTTACTGTTGAAAGCTGAAAAAGGGGCAAAGCTTTCGGTTTTTGTTGATGATTCTTTAATTGCAGGTGCTGCGCGTGTTGAAGAAGGTTCTCGTGCGGACTTCGTTTTATCTGGAGGATCGGAGTGGCGTGTAACAAAGAGTTTATATAACGGTCAGGAAAATTCTGATCCAAAGTGTATGGATTCATGTATTTCGTCTATGAAACTTTCAAAGAGTAGTATTAGATTTTTTACTTCTTCAGAAAATACTGAAAGTGAGGACATTAAAGGAGGTACTAATAGCAATAAGTATCGAACTCTTCGCATTGGGAATGGAACAGGTGTAGTTTACAGTGCGGATGGGAATTCGAACATTTACTTTAATGCGAATCTGATACCTAGGGATACCAATAGTGCGGATACCAATAGTGCTCAAGTATCTGATAGACTTTTGATACATGGTGATGTTTCCGGAAAAACTAAGGTGCATGTAAATCCTATTTCAGATAGAGTATCATCAGAATCGGCATTATCGAAATCAGATAAATCTCAGCAAATGCCTTACAGTGTTTCGCTTATTCAGGTTTCTGGAGATGCAAAGGAGGATTCTTTTACACTACAAGGTAATTATATTACCCTAGATGGGTTACCTTATCAGTATGTTCTTCGTGCTTATTCAGACTCTTCTTCGAATATGCAGTCTTTTGATAATACATTAGTTGCGAAAAGTGGTAAGGTTTGGGATTTTCGTTTAGAAAATCAGTATATTGTTTCTAAGTCTGTTAAAATTGATGAGGAAGTCATTCTGTCTCGTTCTGAGGATTCTGTAGTTGTGACTCCTTCTCGAGGGGATTCGTTTCTTAGATCTGATGAAGGAGATGGATTATTTGATGAAGAAGAAGATGATTCCTATGAAGAATCTTCCTATGAAGAAGATTATGAAGAAGATTATGAAGAATATGATGAGTCATTTGATGATGAGTCATTTGATGAAGAAGGTGAGACGATAGAGCTTTTTCTTCCAGAAGACGTTACATCTTCCACTACTTCTAATGGATCTAGAGAGCGTGTTTTGTATTCCACACTTACGAGGTCTGACACAGATGATATTTATTCTGACAATAGTTATGACACAGATAGTTATGACACAGATAGTGTTCTTACAGTAGAAGGTGCTTCAGATCTTGAATTGTATGGTGATAAATTTAGAGAGAGAGATGAATCTGTAACGCTTCCTGTTCTTACCACTGTAGCTCCTACGCTTGTTGATTCAGTTGCTAGATCCGATGAATCTACTATTGCTTTGGAGGTTTTACCTATAATTTCATATGCATCCACCATAAATAATGAGGGTTCTAGGAAATCTTCGCCTTCATCTGTCGCGCGTTCTGGTCGTGTTGATAATGGTTCTGTGCCACCTTCGCCTTTATCTGTTGCGCGTTCTGGTAGTATTAATAATAGTTCTGTATCTCCATCGAAAGAGGTTACTGTTTCTGTGGAGAATAAGCCTTCCATAAAGCCTAATAGTTCTAGAAAATCTCAGGTATCTTCGTCTTCACCTGTCGCGCGTGTTGGTATTGTTGGTAATGGTACTGGTGCTGAAGTTGTTGCTTCTCAGTGTAATAATACGGAGTCAAATGGTACGAAGGCATCTACTTCCTATTTGTGTAATGATGGTGTAGAACATACAATAAAAAATCTTACACTGAAGGTGAGTGATCAGAATCAGCATTCTTTGCGTGTAGAAAATCAGAATACAATTATCAAGCTAGAGCAAGCTAATATTAGTGGGTCGCATTCTTCTGACAAAGACAGTAATATTGACGTTACTAAATTAAGAGCTGTGAGTGCTATACTTGCAGACAAAAATGCAGAGGTTGTTTTGAACAAAAAATCAACAGTGCAGTCTTCTCTGATAGGGCTTGAGGCGCAAAGAGGTGGAAAGGTCAAGATGGATGATGGAGCGGTCAATGTTCATTACGTAGGTGCTTTGGTGGGATCTGGGTCTTCTGTTGAATTAAGTAATACAAATATTAATGTGACGGGAGATTTAGCTGTAGCTGGCCTGGCTAGTAATGCTGGTGAAATAGTCATGAAATCGGGGACTATTACTCTAGAAAATGGGGCGGCTGTGAGATCAGAATCAGGGGGGGATGTTAAATTAGACAAAGTTAATATTACGGTAAAAAAAGAACAAAATAAGCAGGATTCTACGGAGAGATTTGGGCGTGCAGCTTTCTTGTTGAGAGATAATGCTTCTGTTGATTTTACAAATGGGAATGTTATTACTGATGCCAATGCTTTGTGGGTTAGGGGTGCGCATAACACTGTTGAGGCAGGTGCTTCTAGAAGGAAGAGATCCTCAGAAGTTCGCTCTTCTATGAATCGGGCTAATATCGAGTTTTCTAATATTAAGGTAGAAGGTGATAAATCCTATGGTATATATTTTGATGGAACAGAAAGAAAAGGAGTAGAAAAAAAGAATCAAAATAAGAACCTAGAGAAAAACGTTGTAGAATCGTCAGTACAGCGTTCTGGAAAAAAGAGAGTTGTTAAGCGAAATGCTGTATCTTCACAGGAAAAAACACCTATAGGCATAACCGGTGAAGTTTCATTGAAAAAAACTGATTTTGAAGTGCTAAAGAGTGTCGCTATTTATGGTAATAATTCTGGTGGTCGTGTTTCCTTAGAAAACAAAACAACTCTTTCTGGTGACTTGCTGTTAAAAGCTGAGAATAATTCTAATATATTGGTTTCAGTTGATCATTCTGTAATTGCGGGTGGCGCGCGCGTTGATAAAAGCTCTTATGCTCAATTAGATTTAACCAATGGATCAGGATGGTTTTTGAAAAGAAGTGTGCATGAAAATTTGAGAGCTTCTGATTCAGGATGCATAGATTCGTGCGTTTCTTCTGTAAATCTCGTCAATAGCCGTATAGAGTTTATGCCTTTGGAATCTGCAGAATCTGAGTATCAGACACTTCGCATTGGAGACGGTAAAGGTGTTGTCTATAAAGCACAGGGCGATGTTTCAATTCATCTCAATGCACGTTTAAACCCCAATGATCCAAGCGATAATCAAGTAACTGATCGCCTTGTCATTCATGGGGATGTTGAGGGAAAAACAACAGTGCATGTGCGAGGTGTTTCCGGTAATGTAGGAGAAGAGAAGAATACTCCTCATAGTGTTTCTGTTATTCAGGTTTATGGAAAGGCAGCAAGGGATTCTTTCCAACTCAATGGTGATTATGTTGCGTTGAGGAATTCGCCTTACAAATATACTCTTCGTGCTTATGCTCCAGAAGTGACTTCAAAACAGGAACATGCTCAGCAGAAGTTTATGAAGGATGGTGGAGAGTTTTGGAATTTCCGTCTAGAAAACCAATATGTTAAGTCTTCTAATCCTATGGTTGAATTTGGGTTTCCTAAGCAAGTCGTAAGATCTGTTGTTCCGCAAGTTCCGACTTATCTGCTCTTACCAAATAGTGTATTCCATACTGGTTTGATGGATATCAGCAATCAAAACAAGCAGTTGGAGTTACTACGGGCTACTTCAAATGGAATGGTAGAAGTTCGTGAAAATCCTGCTTTATATTTGCGCGGCTATAGTGGAAGTTACCGTTATGCTTCAGATTTATCAGCACTTGAATATGGCTACAAAGGTGATCTTAGCTATAATGGTGTAGAGGCAGGTGTTTTGTTGCAAACAATTGAAAATGCTGACAGCGCCATATCCTTTGGAGCTATGGGCTCTTATGGGAAGCTTTCTCTAGAGCCTGTCGATGTTGAAAAAAGTCAGAAAAGTGCATTTGATAAATGGACGGTTACAGCATATGGTACCATGCAGCATAATGTAGGCTTCTATGTGGATGGTCTTCTCTCCTATGGTTTGTTCAAAGGAGATGTTCTCACCCTTGCACGAGGAAAGACAGCAACATTAAAGGGTAATCCTTTTAGTGCTTCTTTGACTGGCGGTAAAACGTTTGCAACAGGATATAAAGGTTTTGTTGTTGATCCGCAGGTTCAGGTTGTTTATCAACATCTTCAATTTGATAAGGCTCATGATGTTGATAACTTTGACATTGAGATGGGAAAACTTGATCAATGGGTGGCCCGTGTTGGTGGACGTTTGATTAAGGCGTCTACAGGATCTGAAGGAATGAATGCTGTTTCCTTCTATGGTAAGCTTCACCTTGCTCATGGTTTTGGAAGTAAAAAATCTGTCCATTTCAAAGATGCGTTTCAGTTAGGTGCTTTTGGTTCTTCTCTAGAAACTGGATTAGGTTTTAATGCCAAATTGTCTACGCGGTTTTCGTTGCATGGCGATGTTATGTATCAGCATAAGCTTAATAAGGCTGGTTTTTCTGGAGCTAGTTTTTCTGGAGGATTACGCTATCAGTTTTAGAATAAGGTACAATACGTACTTTAAAAAGGCAGCACATTGTGCTGCCTTTTTTCTTTCTCTTGTATTGATTCATTAAAAAACTATTGCTCTTTTGTTATGATATGAGCGAAAAAATCATGATATGTCTTTTGTTTTGTGTGTGAAGCCATTTTTATGGCTGTCTATACTAAAATACGTTCCTGAATTTTTGGTGATAAATATGATGTGATGACAAGCTTTTAGGCGCTTTTAAATGATGGAAAAACTCAGTGTTGGTGCACAATACCCCATCTGATCTTACCGTATTCGTTATGCTATTTTATGTTTCTTTAATCTGATTTTTAAATTCATCTTTTTTGATTTTATAGCCTTTTCATGTGCATCTTTTGCCAGTCTTTCAAATTTCACAATGATAGAGAGTAAATTTTATTAATTACACGCTATAGTTTTATTTTTACTTTACACGAAACACAGAATGCATTATACACCTATAAAGTGTAATATATTATTATTCTCTTATAGGTGGTTTTGTCTTATATGCAGATTTTCCACTAAGTTTGTTTGGATAATTCATTGCACGGGTCAAATGAGCAGTAGATGCATCCTTTCTTTACACCTTTTTGTGTTTTTAGGTGTCGGTGAGGCTGTTTTATCGGTGCTTTTATTTTCAATGAGAGGGGCAGTAAAGTTTCGAGGGAACTATGATTAAATTGTTTAGAAATCGTCTAGTTTTATATACGGCTACAACGGCTATCCTTTCATTATTACAAAATGGAGGAGTCGTTGGTGCAAATGTAGGGAGATCTGGTCGACCTGTTTATAAAATTACCGTTACCGAAAACACATTTGGTGGGAGTCGCTATCCTAACAAACCTCTCAGTGGAGAAGAAGGGGAGCGTGGTAGTTTGTATGTCCCTCCATATAATAGTCAGGGTGGTGTACATCTTAGTGGGAGGCGCGGTATTCCTCTTAGCGGAGAAGGCGGGGATAATGATAGTAATAAGTATGTTTACAAAAATCACTCTAATGGGAAGTTGATGCTATATAATGGTGCTTATTATATATGTGATAACTGTACAGAGGATAAAATTGACAATAAGTCTTATAAGATGACGAATACTCCTCATAATCTTACTGCTGTAACAGTAAAAGGGGGGGGGACAAAAGTTACGGGGGAGAATGTAACTGTTAGAAGTGAAGTTTTAGATAAATCTTTTCTAGTCGGTGTGCATGTATTAGAGAACGGTAAGATTGTTTTGGAAGACCCGATTCTTAAAGGCACAACTATAGCTCTTCGCGCGAGTAATGGAGTGATTGAGATAAAAAATGGAAAAATTGAGGAAAGTCATGAGGGGGCTGATGCAACAGATAATTCGTTTGTTCTTTTAGAAGATACAAAAATTAAGACCGCTAATGGAACCGCAAGTCTTTTAAGTTATGAGAATTCAGAAATTTGGATGTCAGGTGGATCAGTTGATTTTATGAACAGCTATGGGGTTTCTTCGATGTTAGGGGGAAAAGTAAATCTCGAGAATGTAAAAATTACTGGGAAGGGGGACAAAGGCAAGGATCATGCGGTTGTGCGTATGGATTTAGGAGGGGCTGTTAATTTTAAAAATGGGATTATTGATGTTACGGATGCCCATGGCATATTATCAGAAAATACTGTAGCTACTTTTAATTCGATTCTGCCGACTAACGCCTTATCGGATGAGGTTTCTACAACTGAAGTCAATTCGGATAATGTTGATGTAACTGAAGTTAATATTGAATCTTCTTCTATTACAGTGCGAGGTAAAGGGGCTTACGGTATATATTTTAAAGGAGAAAAACTAGGGGAGAAATTCGAGAAGAAAGAAGATTCAAAGGAGAAGGAAACTCCAGGGAGATTGGAAGTTGTTAATTTGCAGAGAACGATGTTTTCAGTTTTAGACGATGTGGCTATTTATAGTAGCGAAAAGACGTCTGGTGTTGTTGGTTTAACGCAAAGTACCTTAAGCTCAGGAAGTTTGTTGTTAAAAGCTGAAAATGGTGCTTCGGTAAAAGTTTTAGCGAGTGCTTCTACCCTTGAAGGAGGAGTCTTTGTCGATGATAATTCTACTGCTGAACTTTATTTGAGCGGTGATTCAACATGGATTTTAAAGCAAAGACAACAAAATAATTCCCATGAGTCAGATTTTTCCAAGGACTTATCTATCTCATTAGTAAGCCTTATGGATAGTTCTATTAATTTTAAGAAACTGAAATCTGCTCCGGTTTACAATTATCAAACACTTAATATTGGACAAGGAACGGGTGAGGTTTATAAGGCACAGGGTGATGCTGAGATTTATCTTAATACATATTTAAATAAAGGTGGTGCTCTTGAGAATCAAAAAACTGATCGTGTTTTGATTTATGGGGATGTTGCTGGGAAAACGATGGTTCATGTGCGTGCTGTTTCAGGAAGTCCAGGGGAATCTACGGGTAGTGGCGGAAATGAACAAGGGATCTCAATTATTCAGGTTTCAGGAGAGGCACATCAAGATTCTTTTCAATTAGATGGTGGTTATGTAACAGCAAAAAATTCACCTTATCAGTATAAGCTTTATGCTTATGGGCCGAAATCTTCTTTAGGGAAAGCAAGTGCAACGCAAAGATTGGTGAAAGGGGATGGGGAGTTTTGGGATTTCCGTCTCGAAAATGGATATGTTGATTCTGGTCCTCAACCTTCTCCTAGTCCAACACCTCCTCCAGAGCCTCCTCTCGTACCAGATTTGCAACCTCGTCCCAAGGCTGTTGTTCCGCAAGTTCCAACTTATTTGCTTTTGCCAAATGCTTTGTTTCAAACAGGTTTGATGAATATTGGCAATCAAAGTAAACGGTTAGAAGCTTTGAGAATTGATGCTAGTGGACTGTTGAAAAGTGATGAAAATTCTGCCTTTTTTGTGCGCGGCTATGGTGGGAGTCATCGTTATACTTCAAACCTTTCTGCTCTTGAATATGGTTATGGAGGTGAGCTTGACTATAATGCTATAGAAGCAGGTGTTTTGCTTCAAGCAATTGAAAATGCATATGGTACCGCTTCTTTTGGGATTATGGGCTCTTATGAGAGATTTTCTCTACAACCTTTAGATGTTGAACAGAGCAAAAAGAGTGCATTTGATAAATGGTCAGTGACAGCATATGGCGGTATGCAGCATGATGCAGGTTTTTATGTGGATGGACTTCTCTCCTATGGTCTGTTCAAAGGGGATGTTATCACTCTTGCCCGTGGTAAGACAGCAACATTGAAGGGCAATCCTCTCAGTGCTTCTTTGACTGCTGGTAAAGCGTTTATGATAGGGGATGAATGTCTTATTTTTGATCCGAACGTTCAAGTTGTTTATCAGCATCTCCAGTTTGATAAGGCGCATGATGTTGATAATTTTGATATTGAGATGGGGAAACTTGATCAATGGGTCGCACGTGTGGGGGGGCGTTTGATAAAAACTCTTCCTACAACGGATGAGGTGCGTGTTGTTTCTTTCTATGGTAAAATGTACCTTTCTCATGGTTTGGGAGGTAAAAAAATTGTGCATTTTAAAGATCCTTTTCAGTTGGGGGCTTTTGGTTCTTCTCTAGAAACTGGATTAGGTTTTAATGCCAAATTGTCTTCAAAATTTGCACTTCACGGTGATGTGGTTTATCAGCACAAACTGACAAAAGCAGGTTTTTCTGGAACCAGCTTTTCCGGGGGTTTGCGTTATCACTTCTAGTCTCGTCCATATTTAAATAAATCCTTTTAAAAGCCACAAGCTATGCTTGTGGCTCTTTTTTTAGAAATCTTTGCTAGCGTGTTTGAAGAGAGGTCTTTGGCATATCTTAAATGTCTTTCCTGATTTGATTTTTTTTAATTGGATGAGACTTGTATTCAGAGGTTTACCAATTTTCTATTTTACAAGGATTTTTCTATGCGTGAAGCTTGATAAAGCCTGTATTTTCATAGTTCTTTGTGAGAATCTCAGAGTTATGATGGTGTTTTTGAGTAATCTTTTATTTCATATTTACATAAAATACAAAACATATTAATTTTGCGTGTATTTTTAACAAAGCGTATTAAACATATCTTTGGTAAGGGTAATTCAATGCAATGTTTGCTTTTATCAAAGTTTTGGAAAGAAATTTACGGTTAGAATTATGGTCAAGATATTTAAAAATCATCTCTCTTTGTGCACTGTAACAACAGCTATCTTTCTTTTTGTGTCAATGTCATTGCAAAGGAACAAGCTGTTGTTGAGGCGCCATCTAGCGTTGCTGTTAATGGTAAGGAGCAAAATGGTAAAAATCAATTTGCATGTAATAGCGCACTTTCATCTTATCAGTACAATGATGGTAAAACACATTACATTAGCGAAAAAACGTATCAGAAAATTGATGGAAAGAGTGATGAAACTGTTGTCATACAAGCATCTCAAAAAAACACGCCTATTCTAGGGAAGAATATAACTATTAAAGATGCTTTAAATCCCGATGATTTAAATACAAGCTTTTGGAAGTATGGTATCGTGGCCGATAATTCGGGATCCGTTGAGATAGAAAAAGGGGTGATTGAATTTACAAAAAGTATCGCGGTTCAAACAAGAAGAAATGAGGGGCAAATCACTTTAAAGGGCGTTTCCATTACCGAAAAGGGTGAGCGGGTGATGTGTATAAGTGTCCATGAGAGAAATTCAGTTTTTCAGATGTCAGGGTATAGAGGCGCTGTCCAGTTTTTAGAAGGTGAAGTTAAAGCTTCCGATGCACATGGTGTTTCATTAGGGGGGTAGCATTATTGATATTATACAATCTATTGTTTTAGTAGAGGGAAATGCAGCTTATGAATTCTGTGTTGTAGGAGTGGAGACAGACCTCGTACGAACGAAGAGATTTATCGTTTTTGGGGGAGGCTGAGTTATTTGGAGGTTTGCCAGAAGGGAACTTGCCTAAACGAGGAAGTGTTTTTTTGTCCACGACTGTTTTAAAAGTTTCAAATGGTACGGCTGTTCATAGTAGAAAATCTGGTGGATTTGTTACAGTTTATAATAATTCTAGAATGTCCTAGAGATTTATTGTTAAAGGCTGAAGAGGTTTTTTTTATAAAGGTTGCAGCTGATGAATCTGCGCTTGTAGTGGGCGCGTATTGATAAAAGTTCTCATGCTGAATTTCGGTTGAGGAAGGGGACAAAATGGACTTTAACGCGATCCAAAAATCAAAGTTTGCAAAATACTGTTTCTTCTCACTTGATAGGTGCTTCATCAATTTCATTGCTCCATCTTATTGATAGTTCTCTTATTTTTGAACAACCAAATTCCAGTGAAGCTGGTCATGATCAAACACTTCGCGTTGAAAAGGATCAGGTGAGGTTTATAGGGCGGAGGGGCATGCACGTCTTTATCTCAATACATATTTGAATAAGAGGGGCGCTCTTAAAGAGCAAAAAACCGATCGTCTTTTAATCTATGGAGATGTTGAAGCAAAAACAACAGTCCATGTAGATGCTGTTTCTGGAAGTCCAAGGGGAGGCACAGGTTTTGAAGGCAATAACAAGGGTATCTCAATTATTCAGGTTTCTGGGAGAGCGAAGGAGGATTCTTTTAAATTAGACGGTGATTATGTTGCGTTAGATAATTTTCCTTATCAGTATAGGCTTTATGCTTATGGTCCAAAATCTCGACTAGGGAAGGCAAGTGCGGTTCAAAAATTAGTCGAGGGTTGAGGAGAACATTGGGATTTCCGCCTCGAGAATGAATATATTGAAGCTAATACTCGGTTGAATCCTGCTCCTAAGCTTCGTCCTGTTCTTGATCGTAGTTTAGAGCTAGAGATTTTAGAGATTAAAGCCGTTGTTCCACAAGTTCCAACCTATCTTCTTTTGCCAAATAGCATGTTTTATGCTGGTTTAATGGATGTTAATAATCAAAATAAGCAGTTGGAGGCACTGCGGATGACTTCCAGTGGAATGGTGGAAATTCATGAAAAACCTGCTTCATTTTTGCGTGGTTATGGTGGGAGTTACCGTTATGTCTCAGATTTATTTGCGCTTGAATATGGGTATAATGGTGATCTTACCTATAACGCTTTAGAGGCAGGTCTTTTGCTCAATACGATTGAAAATGCTGACAGCGCCATATCCTTTGGGGTTATGGGGTTTTATGGAAAGCTTTCTCTACAACCTGTCGATGTTGAGCAAAGTCAGAAAAGTGCATTTGATAAATGGACGGTTACAGCATATGGTACCATGCAGCATAATGTAGGCTTCTATGTGGATGGTCTTTTCTCCTATGGTTTGTTCAAAGGAGATATTCTCACCCTTGCACGAAGAAAGACAGCAACATTAAAGGGTAATCCTTTTAGTGCTTCTTTGACTGGCGGTAAAACGTTTGCAACAGGATATAAAGGTTTTGTTGTTGATCCGCAGGTTCAGGTTGTTTACTAACATCTCCAGTTTAATAAGGCCCATGATGTTGATGATTTCGACATTGAGATGGGAAAACTTGATCAATGGGTGGCCCGTGTTGGTGGACGTTTGGCGAAGATGTTCTCTTCCTCTCAGAAGGATCAAGAGGCTTCTTTTTATGGAAAACTTCATTTTACGCATGATTTTTAAGGAAAACAAACTGTGCATTTTAAAGATGCTTTCCAGTTGGGTGCTTTTGGTTCTTCTCTAGAAACTGGATTGGGTTTGAATGCCCGATTGTCTTCAAAAGTTGCGCTTCATGCTGATTTGGTTTATCAACACAAACTTACCAAGGCAGGCTTTTATGGCGTTAGTTTTTCTGGGGGATTGCGCTACCGTTTCTAGTTTGAACGTCTTTTAATCCATTCTTTAAAGAGCCACCAGCATTGCTTGTGGCTTTTTTTATCAATTGTTTTGCACAATTTTGAAAACAACTCTCTTACATATCTTTAAAATGCTTTCTTGTTTTTCTGTTCTTTTTCTGAAAATGAGGTTGGAGTGGGATTTTATATTTCAGAGCGTTCAATTTCTGCTTTTTATGATGATTTTTTCGATCAGTACATATTTGTAAGCTGTTTTTAAAGAACTGGTTTTTAGGGGAATGTGCGGTTGTTTATATTCTGCTTTGTTTCTACGCAGTTATGATAGTAATCATTGTGGTATTTCATCCTTATACGCATTTGAATATGGTTGTGGAGAGGTGCGCATTGAGTATAATGCCATAGAGGTTGTCATTTTGCTGAACAATATCAATATTGCATACAGTACTCTTTCTTTTAAGGTTATGGAGGCATATGAAACATTATCTTTGCAACCTTTGAATGTTGAACAAAGCCCAAAAAGGACCTTTCATAAAGGCGCAGTGACAGCATAGGGTAGCATGCAGGAGGATACGGGCTTTTATCTCAATGGTCTTCTTTCCTATGGCTTGTTTAAGGGTGATGTCATGATCCTTGAAAGGGGGAAGACGGCAACATTAAAGAACAAATCCTTTCAATGCTTCGTTGGTTGGTGGTAAAACATTTATAACAGGATATAAAGGTCTTCTTTTTGATCCGCAGATTCAGGTTATTTATCAAAATCTGCAATTTGATAAGGCATCCGATATTGATGGTTTTGATATTGAAATGGGAAAACTTCATCAATGGGTGATGCGTGTTGGTGGATGTTTAACGCAGGCACTTGCTGCTTTTGAAAAAGAGCCCGTTATTGCTTTCAATGGGAAACTTCATTTTGTCCATGGTTTTGGAGAAAAGCAGTTTGTGTATTTTAAAGATAAATTCCCGTTAGGTGCTTTTGGTTCCTCTTTAGAAGCAGGAGTTGGTTTTAATGCCAAATTGTCTTCGAACTTTGCGCTGCATGGAGATATAAATTATCAGTATAGATTGACAAAAGCAGGGTTTTCTGGAGTAAGTTTTTCTGCTGGTCTTCGTTATCTTTTTTAACAAAGGATGACATGTCCCTCTTATATAAAAGGCAGCAAAAATGCTGCCTTTTTATTTAGGGAAATCGTTCTTATTTCATCAAGGCTGTTTTGTTTATTAATAAAAAGGGCACAATGTATGACTTTTGAGGGCTGTGATTGAAAACATCTTGTTAGTGTGTTTTTTTGGGGGGAGGAAGAGGGGCTTTATGTTCAATTATTGCTAGGAGGGAACTACGGCTGTTTTATTTGTGATCATGGTTGTTTTCTTAAACAGAAATATTGATAATACCACATTCACCGTTTTCGCTGCCAAAGGCAAGGTTATGTCCGGTCTGATCCCAGTTTAGCGTTGAAATGGCGCTTTTCCCACAATCTTTTAGCAGGACTTCTTTTCCACTTTGAAAATGGGCGCACAAAATCATTCCGTCATTAAAGCCTATTGCTACGACGTCTTCGCTTGGATGGCATGAAACGGTATGAACAAGCGCATTTGCGCGTGTGCCTAGTTCCAGTGGTGCTTTACCCATAGGGCCATCTTTGCTATGAAAGGGCCAGACAATGGCTGCTGAGGCGCCTGATGTTGCTAGCCATTTTCCTTTTGCGCTCCAAGACCAGCTTTTGACTTTGCTTGGGTAGCCACTCATGCGTAAATGTTGCTTATCAGCGAGGCGCCAGCCATGTAGGGCATTTTCTTGCATGGTGGAAATGACATAGCAATTGTCTGGTGAGAAGGTGACATTAAAATGTGCTCCTTGCCATACCAGTGTGGTTGGAGGTGTTTGCGTTGAGAGCCAATGTAGGGTGACACCATTGTAATGGGCAACGGCAAGCCGTAAGCCCTTTGGAGCAAATGCAAGACTTTCTACACTGCGTTCATGCGTCAGCTCTTGTAGCCCTTGACCGACATTTGCCAATGCTAAACGTGAGGAGGAAAAAGCAAAAACTTTCCGTGGTCCAAAAGTAACTTTGTTTATCCATTGACCTTTTTGATGTCCCAGTACTTTTATCTGACCATCTGCTGTTGTTTGACAGGCTTTCCCGTCTTCTCCACCCGTGATAATCGCTGTGTTGTCGGGGGCAAAATGGCTTGAAATGATTCCTTGATGAGCTTCAACAACTTTCGGGATTGGGGTTAAAAAAACAATGAAACCTTCCACTGAAACGAAAGCGGGTTTGTTGTCAATAAAACCACAGGAGAGACAATAACTTTGAAGATTGTAATGGGTTATGCTTGGCATTGTTACTCGCTTATGCGCAATTTTCAAAACCAGTTTTAAGCTTTTCGGCATCAAGGGTGCGGCCGATAAAAACAAGCCGGCTTTGCCGTTTTTCATCTTCACGCCATGGACGTTGATGCTGCCCTTCAAGAATCATATGTATGCCTTGAATAACATATCGATCAGCGTCTCCTTGAAAGGCAATAATTCCTTTTAAACGCAAAATATCAGGACCTTGTTGTTGCGTAATGTGTTGAATCCATGGAAAAAACTTTTCTGGTTGAAGAGCACCGGTTGTTAAACTTACAGAAGTAACGGTAATGTCATGAAGGGGGGATGCGTGATGGTGTTGGTGATCATGATGGCAATCAGGACTACAGATATGGTCTTTATGTTGAGGATCAAGAAAATGGGGATCGTTCTCTAAAACACGTTGGAGGTCAAAGGAACCGAGATTGAGCAGTTTATCAAGAGGGATATTCGCGCGCTCTGTTGTATAAAGTACAGCTTGGGAATTAATTGCAAGAATAAGCGATTCAACCTGTGCACGCTCTTGTGCCGTAACAAGATCAATTTTATTCAAAAGAATGATATCAGAAAAAGCAATTTGATCTTCAGCTTCACGGCTCTTTTTAAGTTGAGAGGGGAGGTGTTTTGCATCAACGACGGCTATGACGCTATCAAGTGCGGTCTTTTCGTGTATAGTATCATCCATGAAAAAAGTTTGTGCAACGGGAATAGGATCCGCAAGTCCTGTTGTTTCTATAATGATCGCATCAAAGCGGTGAGAGCGTTGTATGAGGCTTTCCAGAATACGAATAAGATCGCCACGTACGGTACAGCAAACACAGCCATTATTCATTTCATAAATTTCTTCATCCGATGCAACGATAAGATCATTATCAATGCCAATTTCACCAAATTCATTAACGATAACGGCATAACGTTTGCCATGATTTTCACTCAGAATGCGATTGAGAAGAGTGGTTTTTCCTGAACCAAGATAGCCTGTGAGAACTGTAACGGGAATTTTATGGGGCATATTTTGTTTTTTTTCCATGGAGGATGCCTTTTATTGGAAGGTGTTTATTTTAAATTGATTGATATCATCGAGTAAATCACAAAGCCCACGAAGCACATGAGAGAAAATTGCTTCACCTGCTTGTGCTGTTGCTTTGCTTGCATTTCCTGCTACTCCTTGTTTATTAAGGTCACGCATTGTCCATCCAAAAGCATGAGGACCATAAGCGCGTAAATATTGATAATTGGCAATCATATCAGCTTGCTTATTGTAAAAATTTTTTGCCTTCTCCATATGCACTTTTTCTGGTGCGAGATAAAGCATTAAGGAGGTTTCTATGAAACCTCCATGGATATCAAGATGTTGTTGAGAGGGAGCTATGAAACCCTGCGGTAGGCCAAAACGACTCCAACTTGTTGCGATGGCAAGCATTGAAAAACGTCTTCGTAATTCGGTGATCACGATACTTATTAAAGGTGCATTGCCTCCGTGCGCATTGAGAAGAAGAAAACGCTCAATGCCTTTACGATAGCAGTTCTCACCGATATTTATCCACCGCTCGATAGCGTCAGAAAAGCTGAGTGTCTGTGTACCCGGAACATCCATATGTTCAATGGAATAGCCAATTTTTTCAACCGGTAAGAGCATGATCTCAAATTGCTCTTTTGTTTGTGTGGTGAGTGCTTTTGCAAAAGCTTCAGCAATAATCCAGTCAGTTTCAAAGGGGAGATGTTGTCCATGATATTCATGTGCGCCCAAGGGTAAAAGAGCAAGAAAAGGCGTGTTGGATACCATAAATTATTGTCCAAAAGAGAGGTTAAGAGAGATAAAATGATCAAAAATGGTGAGGTTATTTTTCTCAATTTAATCTATCTGTAGAAAAAACGCAAACAAGAGTGTTGTCGTGCATTTAAAGAGAGAGAACAAAAACAGCATTTTGTTAAAAACAGGAAAAGAGACCGTTGAAAAATATTCCCATTTCGGTGTACTATCGCCTTGTCGATGTTTAAAAGTAAAGTGTGTTTTATAAAAATTTTTGATGAGAAACCTATTTTCAAAACGCTAAGATTTTAGAATGATGCGCTTTATATTATATTTACTTGTTGCCAATGTTGTGACAACCTTTGCCTTAAGGCGCTTCATGAGAAGCATTTTTCTTTCTTCTCATATTTTTATCGATACGTTCATTTCATTTGTAATATGTAAGGGAATGATTTTAATTGATCCAACATCCACAAGATTGAAATGAGAGGTTCTTACGATGTTGGGGAGAGTTCAATAGGAAAAACGATGAATTCTCATTCTCAAGCAAATTGTTACGAATGAAGGGGCGTTTTCCTTTAAAAGGCAAAGAGTAATGTGTGGTTGTTGATGTGAAAAAGAAAGTGATGGTAAGGCTTATATTTTATATCACAATTGTGAGAATGTGCTTTATTCCATTTTATATGCAATGTAGCAAATTTATATGCAATGTAGCAAAATGGTATACTGTTTTTTAATCAATACAACTTTTAAAAATATCTCTGTAATTCATGATAGAAAAATTGCGTGGGTGGAGTGACAGGGAAGAGGTCTTCAGGGAAGTTTTGCTCAAGTGATGGGGTGGAGAGGTTCTGGCGTGTTCACTAAAGAGATAATGATTTTGAACGGTTAAGACGCGTATAATGAGGGTTTTTGTAAGGTAACTATTAAGATAACAAACCGATTGATTCTTTACAAAGGATGAGCACTTTTCATTTAAAAGCGAAGGAGGTCTACTATTCTAGTCGTTTTTATTGACCAGAATGAGAATAAAGAGCGCTAGTAAGAAAATTGAAAATAAAAGGAGACGATTTTCTTCTCTTTGCATTTATAACAGTTTTCTTTGCTTTATCATCAGGCACATTTTTTGTTTTATCTCTTAAATTACTGAATCTATATTTTATTTTTTATTGTAAGAAAACAAAACTGCTTAGCATTTTTGAGAATGCAAAACAGATCAGTTATATTATTTATTTTTATCTGTTGTAAATTTACAAAAAAGTAGGAACAGTCCATCTCTTCATGAATTATAAATATATTTCTTATGATGAATTGATTTTTAAATATCTTCTTTATTGTAGTATGAATTTATATCATTTTCAGGTAAGTTTTTTCATCATTTTTATGAATTCATTTGCATAATATTTTTTACTTTTTACATGAAATACATAATGTGTTATACTATAATTTATAGATATGATAAAACATATCATATTATCTATGGTGATTATGAGAATAAATTTTGTTTTTTATAACTGTAAATATTCTTTGAATTTCTTCAGTGAAGAAAAAGAGGAGCAAAGAAAGCTATATTGAAAAGTCGTATGTGTTTGTCCATTCTAACAGCGTCTATTCGGTGTTTTGTACAAACTGTAAAGTGCTGTGCGAACAGTATAAAAGTGCGATTTCAAGAAGGGACACCTGTTGCTACTATAGCAGCAACAGGAGAGGGTATGGCTATTGAAGTTGTAGAAGTTATTAAGGCTATAGACATGGCTGTTATTCGTGATGCTGAAGGGCAAGACAGATTTGCTTTTGGAAAAACTGAAAATGTCTCTTTATTTAAAGCGTTTTGGGGTGGTGTGGGTTTATAGTATGTTTGTCTTCTTTGCTCACCGGGGATCTTATTGGTGCTGTGTCGTCCATTGTAGGGTTATTTTTTTTTATCTTATAAGTTTTTTTGTTAATCTCATCGAAATTTCTCTCTTTTATTGGCGTGTTTTGTTGATCATTCTTGGAGAAAAATATCTTCACAAAAGCATTTGTGCTGTTGTGAAATTGTCTCACGTTTTTTAATGGGGGCTCGACCCTCATGTAGAAAAGAAAGCCATTGTGTTGCACATTCATGCGCTTTTTTTAAGAGATATTTCTTAAAGCAGCCAAGCCCATTTCACGACGCTGTCCATGGATGGTATATCGATAAATCTATTGCGCACCACTCTCTTTACGCTTGTGAAGGTACAAGCCTATTCTACATACTCTTTACCAGCCCCCAATGTTGCGAGAATCTTTGGCATTTAGACGATTCATAAGAGGTATTTTTCTCCTTTTTTTAGTGTTTTTTATCCACACGCTAATCCCCCTTATGATGTGTAAGGGGATGATTTTGATTGATTCAATATGAACAGATTTGCGATGAGAGAATCTTAGGATATTTAAGGCTCTCATTCTCTATGCAAAATGATGATTTATCTTTATAAATCAATCTATTGCCGTGAATAGAAAAGTGAAAAATAGAGGGCGCTTTGTTTATGCACGCGTAAAGGGGTTAAAATGATTTAAGCGCCCTTTTAAAAGAGTATAACCTGCTGTTTTTGCAGGATTATCGCTACTTTATAAGTCAAAAGAGTATAAAATTTTATTTATATACCTGTAGAAGAAAAGCAATTCAGTAATAGATCTTGTTTGGCGCGAAGACGTGCAATCCATTGGTCCTCACGAATAACAGTATTATGGATTGTAATGAGTTCATCTTTTTTTATTTCAGCTGTCACGGTTGCTTTTTCCAAAAGACCACAAGGAATAGCGTGATGAGCACGTGCTTCTACACTGTTCATGATCCAAGCACGATAAGTGTAAAGACCAATAAAATCTAACTGATCTCCAGGGTGTAAATCTTTTTTAGCAACAGCACAAACTTCTGCTACTGGAGTGCTAAGGGGGACCATATCTTTTTTCCCATAAAGCATAACACGTGCGCAGGTGAGGGGAACTTCCATTGCTGTTAAATGATAGGGACGATGGAAGGTAAAGTAAGGTCCTTGACCAACTTTTAAGTCCTCCATACGTTCGCGTAGACGGGGATGGGCTATTTCTGCAATGACAAAAACACCTGGGGATACGCCTTGACCTGTTGAATAATCGACAACACCATAATTGTTTAAAATACCCCCATCCTGTTTTGGAATAAGCATTTTGCTTAAATCCTGGAGTGCTGCTTGTGGACCATGCATTCCTGGGCAATCAGGGAGAAGCCCTGTTGCATTGGCAATGGCGGCCATTTCAACCATTGTTTTAGAACCTTCTATAAATTCAACCAACATGCGTACATTCATATTGCGTCGTGCTGCTTCTTCTTCATAAGCATCAGGTGTTGCATCAAAGATAAGCGGATTGTTTTTCCCTTTACCAGCTGCAACAATTTTGTGCCCAAGGGCTGAAACAAATTCAATGAGCTCCATGCAAGACGTTGGCTCATCACCGGCACCAAGTGTATAGACAAGGCCCCGTTTTTCTGCTTCATGTTTGAGATAAGCACCAATTGTAACATCTGCTTCAACATTCATTGTGACAAGATGTTTATTGTTTTCAAGTGTTTTAAGGCCAATTTCGGCACCAGCTTCAGGATAGCCTGTTGCATCAACGATAATATCGATTTGTTCATGATGTAAAATAAAATCAATATCATTTGTGGCGGCGATTAAACCTTTTTCGATGGTTTGCGTTAAAGCATTGGCACTTTCAATTTCGCGTGCATGACCCTTTTCTCCATAGGCTAACAGAGCGGCATCAAAAATACGTGATGGTGTTCGAGTGGCAACAGCTGCAACTGTTATGCCATCCATATGGGCAACACTTGAGAGCAAATCTGTTCCCATTTCGCCACAGCCAATCAGTCCAATGCGAATAGGGGGATGTTTTTCTGCACGCTGTTTTAAATCACGCGCTAAACCTGTTAGGCTGACATTGCTGGCCATGATTTCTTCCTATTTAAAAATTATTTTGCTCCAGAATACTTTTTTGCTCATAAAATGTGATTGCTCTTCAGATCGTTAACCTTTTATTCTTGATGCTCTAATCAATGGATTCTATAAAAGCAAGAGGGTGTGTTGGCTTTTGTCAAATAAAACAGGAATGGCGTGATGCAACGAAAAATAGCAGTACAAGATATCGCAGATTTCATAGGAAAAGAAATGGGTTTGTCGCAGTGGCATCTTGTGACGCAGGATATGATTAACCAATTTGCATGCGCAACAGATGATCATCAATGGATTCATGTTAATGAGGAAAGAGCTAAAAAAACCTCTTTTGGTGGTACTATTGCTCATGGTTTTTTAACATTATCGCTTTTGTCTACACTCGCTTATGAGGCTCTTCCAGAGTTGGAAGGAGCAACAATGGGGATTAATTATGGTTTTGATAAAGTGCGTTTTATGAGCCCTGTAAAAACAGGGGCACGGGTGCGTGCGCGTTTTGTTTTAAATGATGCTGAAATCCGCCCTTCTGGTCGCGTTGTTTTTCACTATGGCGTAACGTTAGAAATTGAACAGTTTAAAAAGCCTGCTCTTACCGCTCAGTGGCTTATCATTGCTATGGTTGGTGAGACGTCCGCAGATTTCTAAATTTTTTTAATGCTTTGTTTTGTCGAGTTTTTGTACAATTTTGTCAGAAGACCATTGAGTTATGACATTGAGAATGATCAAAAAAATGATAACGCTTGTCATAATGGGGATGTTATAACGTTGATAGCCATAGCGGATCGCCATATCACCTAAACCACCTCCGCCAAGATATCCAGCAAGTGAAGTGGCTCCGATAAGAGAAATAATCATGACGGTAAAACCTGTGATCAGGCGAGGGAATGCTTCAGGAATAAGAACATGCCTATTTCTAAATTTTTTTAATGCTTTGTTTTGTCGAGTTTTTGTACAATTTTGTCAGAAGACCATTGAGTTATGACATTGAGAATGATCAAAAGAATGATAACACTTGTCATAATGGGGGTGTTATAACGTTGATAGCCATAGCGGATCGCCATATCACCTAAACCACCTCCGCCAAGATATCCAGCAAGTGAAGTGGCTCCGATAAGAGAAATAATCATGACGGTAAAACCCGTGATTAGGCTAGGGAGTGCTTCAGGAATAAGAACATGTCTAATAATTTGAAGACGACTTGCTCCCATAGAACGGACTGCTTCAATGAGACCATTCTCAACTGTTTTAAACGAGAGCTCTGCCATTCTTGCATAAAAAGGAATAGCTGAAATGGTTAGGACAAAGATGACAGCAGGCATGCCTACACCTCTTCCTACAACGATACGCGTAAGGGGAAGAAGGTAAAATGCAAGAATAATAAATGGAATGGCACGAAGGCTATCAATGATAATACTCAAAGGGCGATTGATGAGGCATGAGGCAAAAATTCCTCCACGAGCTGTTGTATAAAGCACAAGACCAAGGGGGAGCCCGATAATGAGGGCCATAAAAGAAGCGCTTATTGTCATCATTATCGTGTCAAAAATGGCTCTGAAAAGTTCATGAGAGAGAATATTAAACATAACCTAACACCTCGCAATAGCGCCCTTTTTCACTCAACCATTTGACGGCGTTTTCTAACGCCTCTTTATTTTGGCTTGGAAGACCTAAGAATAAACGACCGATGGTTTCTCCTTGAACTGTATCAATGCCACCATGTAGAATACGTGCTCTTAAACCGATTGCATCTTCAAGAAGATGGAGAAAAGGCTGTTGGGCAATTTCACCGGCAATATTAATTTCAATGACGGCTTCTTGACCGATCGGTTTAAGATTTTTTGCAAATTTTTCAGGAAGTTGTGGAGTAACAAGTTTGAGCATGGCAATGGTTGTCTCTTCTTGTGGTGATGTGAAAATATCTTTCACACGTCCTTCTTCCACAATGCGTCCTTGATTGAGGACAATAACACGATGGGCAATAGTGCGCACAACTTCCATTTCGTGGGTAATGAGCACAATGGTAAGATTGAGGCGGTTATTGATATCAGCAAGAAGTTCTAGAATGGATTGTGTTGTTTCAGGATCAAGAGCAGAGGTTGCTTCATCTGATAATAATATTTTAGGATTAGCGGCGAGGGAACGTGCAATACCAACACGTTGTTTCTGTCCCCCTGAAAGTTCCACTGGATAACAGTATTCTTTACCACATAATCCTACGAGTTCAATAAGCTCAAGAGCGCGTTTATGGCGCTGTTTTTTGTTTATACCTTTTAATTTAAGGGGTAATGCAATGTTATCAAGAATATTTTGTGATGACAAAAGATTGAAATGTTGAAAAATCATGCCAATACGTTGACGGTAAGGCGCCCATTGTGTCTCTGTCAAATTTGAAATGTTGGTTCCTTCAAAAAGAATGTCCCCCGTATCAATTTTCTCTAAGCCATTTAAACAACGAATAAGTGTGGACTTTCCCGCTCCGCTGCGTCCGATAATGCCAAGGATTTCGCCGGCATGGATATCTAGAAATAAATTATCAATTGCTGGAAAACCAGCCGTTTTGCTGTAACAACGGCTGATGTTTTTTAAGGAGATCAGAGCGGGTTTTTCCATTCAATACTTCCCAAGCGATTGGGTAAAATTACCAGGATATTTGGCACAATTACCAAGATGTCTGCGCAGCTGGTCCAAAAATTTCTTTGATTTTTGCACGAACAGGCTCACTATTGTAAGCAGAAACTAATTTTTTAACCCATGGCTCATCTTTTTCGGCAGTTCGCACTACAATGATATTGTTGTAAGGGTTATTTTCTGCTTTTTCCCATGCAAGAGCATCTTTTTCTAAATTTAATCCAGAGACCAACGCCCAGTTTGTGTTGATAACCGCAATGTCAAAATCATTGAGTGCTCGCCCTAACATGCCGGCATCTAATTCACGAATTTGTAAGTTTTTAGGGTTTTCAACAATATCAAGTGGTGTTGCAAGAATATCATGAGGATCTTTTAACTTAATAAGACCTAGAGAATTGAGAAGAAGTAAAGCTCTTCCACCATTTGATGGATCATTGGGAATGCCAACCTGTGCTCCATCATGAAGTTCTTTTAACTGTTTTATTTTGTGGGAATAGACACCAATTGGGGCAATGAATGTGTATCCAACAACGGAAAGTTTGTAACCACGCTGTTCAATCTGGTTATTCAGATAAGGTGTGTGTTGAAAAGCATTGGCATCAATATCGCCTGCATTGACCGCATCGTTTGGTAGAGTGTAATCGGAAAAATAAACAAGTTCAATCTCTAAACCTGCTTTTTTTGCTTGTTCGGCAGCAACTTTCCAAACAGTTGCTTCATGTCCTTCCATAACACCGAGTTTGATTTTTGATTTGTCTGCTGCCATGGAAAAGCTCGGAGACAAAAAGAATGTAAAGAGAGAAAGGAGTAATCCAAGTGTGGTTTTCCAAGAGAATTTCTTTAATGTCATGTGTTTTTGCCTTTCTTTCCAAGCTTTTTTAAGGAAAGTTTTAATATATTTCTATTTTATGGAGATATGAGACTATAAAAGCTTCATAGAATATTCAATCATTTTTATGCAAAAGAAAATATTATTTTTTTCTACTGTAAGTATTTTTGCAAAAACACATCATTTGCTCGATACTCTTCGCTCAAATTCAGGCAATAAATTTTTGACTCTTCACCATTTTTCGAGGAACCAATGACGCTTTCAAAACTTCTTTACATGAATGATTGGCTGAAGAGCTAACCAGTAAGATAACGTTTTGGCGGTAAATCTACGAGAAGAATGGAGAAACTTGCATAATCAAGGCAAAATCCTCAAGACAAGAGCTCGTGTGTATGGAAGCGGTAGAGGATAAGGTAAGAGAAATTTTCTCAAAATGGGATGGGTCTTTAAGAGATCAAGAATGCGTATCCACTTGAACTAAATACAGCAAATTATTTGAAAAAGTGAATATTTTGCCTTTTATATTTTGGAGAGGAAAAAAGAATGTTAAAAGAGAAATTTTTATTAGCTACAATGCGTTTATTGTCTTTTGGGCGTTTATTGTCTTTTGGTGGGATTTTATTCGCTTTGAATGGAGTCGAGATGGCAATGGCCGCTCCTCATGCAGCGATTGGAACCGTTGCTCGTGTTGCAACAGGGCAGGTGGTTTTACGCACAGGTCCAGCAACAACTTATAAAGTGATTGCAAATATTCCAACGGGAGCAAAAGTGCAGATTAATGGGTGTCTTTCTCATAAGACCTGGTGTTTTCTTGGTTATAGGGGAAGAGTTGGTTGGGCATCTGCGCGTTATGTCAATGTCAACGATGTTCCTGTGATTTCTTTTACAAAGATGCATGTAAAACCAAATTCTATGGTAAAGGCACAAAAGAAAAGAGGACAGCAGACAGTTTCGGGCTCTAAAACTCTTACACTGCCTCAGAAAATACGCAAAAATGTGCAACAATTGTACCACAGAACAGATGTGATTCTTGACCCCACAGGGGTTAAAAAAAGGGATGAACGAACAATTTTGAATCCATCACCAACAGCACAAGGTGTTTCAGTAAAACACGTAAATGCGTATAACCCTTTTTTTCCAGATGATGTTAATTTCAAAAATTTTGAACGCAATGAAACGCGCTACCGTATTGTAACTTATCCTGCTCCACAGAGATAAAGCAAATCTAACGATTATTGAGATGACAGAAAAAACATAACAGCATGAAGCATTTTCACTTCATGCTGCTTTTTGTTTAGGCTGCTGATTTGGGCTTTATCAAATTACGGAAGATAAGCAATTCAGCAATTTGAATTGCATTGAGTGCTGCTCCCTTTCTTAAATTGTCGGCGACAACCCAGAAAGCTAGACCATTTTCAACGGTAATATCTTCACGAATGCGGCTAATGAAGGTATCATCTTCACCCGTGCCTTCATAGGGTGTTTTATAACCACCATCTTCGTGCTTATCAATTACTTGGCAACCAGGTGCATCGCGGAGAAGCGCTTGTGCTTCGTGGGCGCTGAGTGGTTTTTCAAATTCAACATGAACAGCTTCAGCATGACCAATAAAGACAGGAACACGGACAGCAGTTGCTGTTAATTTGATTTTCGGGTCAAGAATTTTCTTTGTCTCAACCGTCATTTTCCATTCTTCTTTTGTATAACCATCTTCCATGAAAACGTCGATATGGGGAATGACATTAAAGGCGATGCGTTTGGTGAATTTTTTTGATGTGATGGGATCTGCAACAAAAACAGCTCGTGACTGTTCAAAAAGTTCATCCATTCCTTCTTTACCAGCTCCAGAGACTGATTGATAAGTGGATACAACAACACGTTTGATGCTTGCTGCATCGTGGAGAGGTTTTAATGCTAAAACAAGTTGAATTGTTGAACAATTGGGATTAGCGATAATATTGCGCTTAGAAAATGCATCAATGGCTTGTGCATTCACCTCAGGCACAATTAATGGGATGTTGGTATCATAGCGCCAAGTGGATGAATTGTCGATGACCACACATCCGGACGCGGCAATTTTAGGGGCATATTCTTTGGAAATACTTCCGCCCGCAGACATAAGGCAAAGATCCGTGTCAGAAAAATCATAATTATCAAGTGCTTTTACTTTTAAAGTTTTATCACCATAAGAAACATTTTGCCCTAAGGAGCGTCGTGATGCCAAAGGAACGATTCCATGAGCAGGAAAACCACGCTCTTCTAGAATTGTAAGCATTTCACGACCAACATTTCCAGTTGCGCCAACAATTGCAACTTTAAAACTCATTTTTCCATACTCCTGTCCTTCTCTCTTTTTTCCTTAGGCAACCCTTATAAGAGTATGAGTTGGCCAAGAATATTAAATCATATTATTGGTTTTAGAGGTCTTACTTTCATGTATACTTATTTTTTCCTATAAGTAATACGGGTCGATTCATTTTTTAATTTGTCATTCTCTTGGTTGTTAAGAATTAAGAAAGCTTGAATATTTTACGCCAAGCCACATGCGGATCTCTTTGACAGCGCTTCAATTTAGTGAACTGCTTATCTCCTGTCAATTGTTTCCCTTGCGATGGTTACATTTTACAATTTATAATGATTGTATCATGCATTGTCTTTCTAAAGTTTTTCTCGTTTATTCATTACGTGTTTGTTCGTAGAGCACTATGAAAGGAATAGCACTTTTTTAGTATCGTTTTTGCTTTTTACTTTGTAATTTTCATGTAATATTTCCAGTAATGGTTACGCATTGTCTCGCGTTTTTGTTTTTCACGTTCTTTAAGGGGGGCATGACCCTCATGCAAAACAGAACGCCATTGGGTTGCGCATTCACGCGCTTGTTTTAAAGAGACATCTCTTAAAGCCCTCAAGCCCATTTTACGACGCCGCCTGTGAATGGTGTAGCGTAAAAGCCATGGAACATCACCATCTTTACGCTTATGAAGGTACAAGCCGGCTCCATCATAGCCTTGCTGAAGTTTTTCTCGTTTATTCATTACGTGTTTGTTCTTAGAGTACTACGAAAGGAACAACACTCTTTTTAGTATCGTTTTCGCTTTTTACTTTGTAATTTTCATTTAATCCTTTCAGTAATGATTACGCATTGCCTCACGTTTTTGTTTATCATTTTCTTTCATGGGATCACGCTCTTCATAAAGAATAGAACGCTATTGTGTTGCCAATTCACAGGTTTGTTTTAAAGAGACATCTCTTAAAGCCCCCAAGCTCATTTTACGACGCCGCCCCCGTGAATGGTATAGCGTAAAAGCCACTGAGCACCATCATCTTTATGCTTATGACGGTACAAACCGGCGCCATCATATTCTTTACCGCTTCCCAATGTTGCAAGAGCCCTGTTGCAAGAGCCCTTGGTATCTGAGACAATACATTACAGGCATTTTTACGCCTTTCTTCTCTCTCTTTTATCCACGTGATAATCTCATTTATAATGTGCAAGGGGATGGTTTTGATTGATCCAACATAAGCAGGTGTGGAATGTTTTGAAATGAAAGAATCTTACAATATTTTGGGGGACTCATTTAACAGGTAAAAAAGTAAATTATCTTTATAAATCAAAGTTCTATAAATTATAAAAGCGTTTATTTAAGAAAGATTCACTAAAATTATAAAAAATATAGTTCTTTTACATTAGATCAGAAACCAATCGCAAGATTGCTTTTTGTTTTTCGGGTTTGAGGACTCTGAAAGTTTTTAAAAGTTGATATTCGTCTTTGCTGGTTATTTTTTCATCATGGTGGTATGTGCTATCTTCTTTTGTTGCGATATCCGCATAAAAGAAGGAAATGGGAACCTCTAAGATATGAGCAATTTCTTGTAGACGTCCTGCGCCCACGCGGTTCAAGCCTTTTTCATATTTTTGGATTTGTTGAAATGTTATACCTAAATGCTTGCCTAATTGTTTTTGAGAAAGCCCCATGAGGCTTCTTCTGAAGCGAATTTTTTTGCCTATAGAAATATCATTCAAATGTGGATTTTTCGTTTGCACTTTATCCCCCACCAGCTGCGAGCGCCCTCGCATTTGTATTCCGGGGACTGGAAGTGCTGAACCTAAACAGCCTCTTGCTTTTAGTGCTTAGAGCACTTGGACATAACAAGAGCCCCCGGACTCCCGGGATACCCGCAAAGCGGGTTCATTTTTTGTGTTTAGGTTTTTCAGGCTTCCAGGCCCTATTGATCGCTGCGTATACGACCAAAACCACTGATCTCATTCTTAGGGCAATTTCTTGAGATCGTCAATCACAATGAAGGTAAGCACAGTGAAGACAAGTTTGCTTGTTGGTTTTTCTTACATTAAAGTGCAACTGTTGTAATGCAGGTTCACTCTTTTGAAGGGATTTTGGTCAATTGTTCTTCACGCTTTTTTTGATGAGCAATCGTTTGCGAAAATTAGCCGATTATTGCACCTTCAAAAATATTATGAGATGACGATATGGGTAAAAAAAGTCATTGCTGGTTTGATTTTGTTTGCTAACGGTTTTCTTGTCAATTTAATCTGTTTTTGAATGATAAATTGGTTTTCTGTGGGTATCAATGTTATTGATTATATTATAAATTTTAATTCCCGTGCATTTTTTATGCTCTCTTTATGATGCTTCTTCTAAAGCGAATTTTTTTGCCTATAGAAATATCATTCAAATGTGGATTTTTTGCTTGCACTTTATCCCCCACCGGCTGCGAGCGCCCTCGCATTTGTATTCCGGGGACTGGAAGTGCTGAACCTAAACAGCCTCTTGCTTTTAGTGCTTAGAGCACTTGGACATAACAAGAGTCCCCGGAATCCCGGGATACCCGCAAAGCGGGTTCATTTTTTGTGTTCGAGTTTTTCAGGCTTCCAGGCCCTATTGATCGCTGCGTATACGACCAAAACCACTGATCTCATTCTTAGGGCAATTTCTTGAGATCGTCAATCACAATGAAGGCAAGTTTGCTTGTTGGTTTTTCTTACATTAAAGTGCAACTGTTGTAATGCAGGTTCACTCTTTTGAAGGGATTTTGGTCAATTTTTCTTCCCGCTTTTTTGATGAGCAATCGTTTGCGAAAATTAGCCGATTATTGCACCTTTAAAAATATTACGGGATGACGATATGGGTAAAAAAAGTCATTGCTGGTTTGATTTTGTTTGCTAACGGTTTTCTTGTCAATTTAATCTGTTTTTGAATGATAAATTGGTTTTCTGTGGGTATCAATGTTATTGATTATATTATAAATTTTAATTCCCATGCGTTTTTTATGCTCTCTTTTGGTTAAGAGGATTTTATCCTGTTCTCATAGGAAAAAAGCTTTCTTATGAGGTGTTAATATGTTGCTTGTGAAACCATCTAGAGCAGATGAGACGTTGGGCGTTGGTAAAGAGAATGATGGAATTGGCGTGTTACCAAATGACTTTTTTAGCCAAATGGCTTTTTTAAAATGCGCGAAGAGTGAGACAATGAAGTTAAAAAAGAATTCAGCTTGATGAAGAGGTGATTGATAACAGGCTGCTACAAAAATGAATAAAGATTCTTTATTTTTTATATGTTGCCTTTTCACGATTTTGTAAAGGGCGCGCTTCTGAGGCAAGCATAATGGAAATGCCGTCACAAATAGGGTAAGCAAGATTTGCTTTGAATGAAATTAGTTCTTGTGTTTTTTGGTCTAAAGAGAGTGTTCCGCCTGTGATTGGGCAAACCAGTAATTCGAGCATTTTAGGATCGGTGGTCATTTTCATGAAGCAATCAATGATAACAGGCTGCTACAAGAAGATTCTTTATTTTTTATATGTTGCCTTTTCACGATCTTGTAAAGGGCGCGCTTCTGAGGCAAGCATAATGGGAATACCATCACGAATAGGGTAAGCAAGATTTGCTTTGAATGAAATTAATTCTTGTGTTTTTCGGTCTAAAGAGAGTGTCCCGCCTGTGATTGGGCAAACCAGTAATTCGAGCATTTTAGGATCGGTGGTCATTTTTTTCATGTTTTCGCAATCATTAGTTTAAATGGTAATGTGCTCCTGTTTGTTTCATAAGGGAGCGTTCTGTTAAAGCAAGAAGGGTTTGGGCACGAATATCAATATCTGAAGCCTCTAATAGAGCTTGTTTTTCTGCTGGTGTAAAGGGGATAAGAGCTGAAAAAGCATTCACTAATAGAGGTGTTGGTGCTTGCATGATACTGTCCCAATTATATTCTATTTCATGGATGGTAAGATATTTCTCAACAATGTCGAGGAGGTTTTCTCGATTAATATTTTCTGTAATATCGGGTTCTTCTAAATCTTGTATATTCGGTTGGATAAGAGCGGTGCGATAGAGGTTTGTATTCACCAATTCTTGTTCTAAAGTAAAGCGGCAAACCCCTTGTAATATAATGAAAAGATGCCCGTTTCCCATTTCATTGTAGTTGGTAATGCGCCCTATACAACCTATTTTGTAAAGTGGTGTGCAGAAACGGTCTGTCTCAGATGGAAGCGGTTGAATAATTCCTAATAAACGATTAGATACCATAACATTTTCAACCATTTCGAGCGTTTCTGGTTCAAAAATGTTGAGTGATAAAAAACCACCTGGTAGTAAAAGCGCTCCTTCTAAAGGAAAAAGAGCAATTTGCTTTGGTAGATCATGTTCGTCGTTGTAATGGACATTGCCCGCTTTCATGAGTATCTTGTAACCCTTATTTGTTGAAGTTTGGTATGTAAATAGCCGCAATTTATGACACTATTGAGAGACAATAATTGAGAGAGAAAAAAATAATCCCTTATGCGTTAAAGTGATGATAAAATATTCGAAATCTTTACTCTTAAAAGGTATGAAACTCCGTTATGAGGGTTACAGTTGCGCAAAAGAGGGTATTGTTTTGCAATCCTTTTGAGTGTTTAATACTTTGCAGTTTTTTTAAGCTATATCCTTACTGATAGCCCTTATGTAATTCTTCTCCTCACTTTCTTAAAGAGTGGCCATCTCATTTTCATAATACTCAAAAGGCTGTTTTCGTGATCAATGGTTGTTTTCAGGTTTGTTATTATGGATATGAGGAGAACGGATATCCCAATTTGCTAAATGAATAACTGTTTCCAATTAACAACCTTTACAGTGTTTCTTTACGGCTATTATAAATCGTTTAAAACAGTCTATGCAAGTTAAAAAATAAGACTAAACCCATCACTTTCCTGATGACAGTGTAAAAAAGATAGATTATAGATGAGAATATGCCGGAAAGAACATTGTCGTTTCTTTCATTCTTTTGCGGGAGAGTGCAGACTGCAAGCTTTCGCATCTGCCGCCGAAGGGGAAAACAGCCCATAATCTCTCAGGCTCTAAGGACCGTAAAAGAACTAAGGCGAATCTGGAAAGTCGGGAAGGTCCGCGCCGAAGGTGTAAGCGAAAGATTTTTTCGCGAGTCTCTCAGGTTTATAACAGAAGGGTGCGGAGGCGGCCATATTGTGTGGGCGTTAAGTGCGACTTTGGAGATATTATGGGTACATCACAAGAATTTGAAACATCTTCTTTTAAAATGCTTCCTTTACATCAATTGCACGAAAAGGCAGAAGCAAAATTTGGTGCTTTTGCTGGTTGGAAAATGCCTTTAACTTATCCTCTTGGGGTTATGAAAGAGCATCTTCATACACGTGCACATGCAGGGCTTTTTGATATTTCTCATATGAAATTAATTGCCGTTGAAGGACCACAAGCAGTGGAATTTTTATCCTATGCTTTTCCTATTAATGCTGCATTGTTAAAAATTGGTCAATCTCGATATAATTATTTGCTCAATGAACAGGCTGGAATTCTTGATGATCTTATCATTACCCGTTTGGCAGAGGGACGTTTTATGCTGGTTGCCAATGCTGGAAATGCGCAGGCTGATTTTGAAGAACTTGAGAAGAGAGCTGTTGGTTTTGCGTGTCAAGTCATTGCTCTTGAAAGAGTCCTGCTTGCTTTGCAAGGTCCAGAAGCGGCAGCGGTGATGGTTGATGCTGGGATGCCGGGTAATGAACTGTTGTTTATGGAAGGATTCGAACCACAACAAGATTGGTTTATAACGCGTTCTGGTTATACTGGAGAAGATGGTTTTGAAATTGCTCTTCCCATAGGGCACGCGCATGCATTGGCTGAAAAATTGCTGAGTGATTCTCGTGTAGAGTGGGTTGGTCTTGCCGCACGCGACAGTCTTCGGTTGGAAGCAGGGTTATGCTTGCATGGTAATGATATTACACCCGATACAACGCCCATTGATGCAGCGCTGACATGGGCTGTTCCTAAAAGTGTTCGAGAAAAAGCACAGTTTTATGGAGCAAAGGCTTTTCTTGAAGCACTGGAGAGAGGGCCTACGCGCTGTCGTGTTGGGTTAAAACCACAAACGCGTCAACCTGTTCGCGCTGGTGCGATGCTTTTCGATCATGAGGGCAAGCAGATTGGGGTGGTAACTTCAGGTGGTTTTGGTCCTTCTTTTGATGGTCCTGTAGCGATGGGCTACGTTCCTGTTGAGTGGAAAGTTGAGGGAACGGAAGTCTTTACAGAGTTGCGTGGCAAAAAGATTGTATTGTCTGTTCATTCACTTCCTTTTGTTGAACAACGTTATTTTAAAGGATAGTTTTCGATGCCTAAAATTTATTTTACAGAAGATCACGAATGGCTCAATGTTGAAGGACAAGTTGTGACTGTTGGGATTACGCATTATGCGCAAGAACAGTTAGGAGATTTGGTTTTTGTTGATTTGCCAAAAGAGGGAACGCAACTTTCCAAGGGAGATGCTGCTGCTGTTGTCGAATCTGTGAAAGCAGCTTCAGATGTTTATGCGCCTCTTAATGGTGAAGTGGTTGAAAAAAATGAGGCTTTGGTAGATAACCCTGAACTGGTGAATCAAAAAGCTGAAAAAGAAGGTTGGCTCTGGAAAATGACATTGCAGGATGAAACGCAACTTGAAGGGTTGCTGGATGAGGCTGCTTATAAAGCACTGATTGGATGAACGTCATGTCAGAGCGTCATTTTTTTTCTCGCCATATTGGACTTCGCCCTGATGAAACGCAAAAAATGCTTGATGTCTTAGGGGTTGATTGTATTGATACACTGATTTCTCAAGCGGTTCCCCATGCTATCCATTTAGGGCGTTCGCTTAATCTTCCAAAGGCAGCAAGTGAAAGGCAGTCCTTGGAAGAACTCTCCACGATGATGGGGCGTAACTATGTGCATAAAAGTTTTATTGGGCAGGGATATCATGGAACTTTTGTGCCTCCGGTTATTTTACGAAATCTTTTTGAGAATCCAGCTTGGTATACTGCTTATACGCCCTATCAGGCAGAAATTAGCCAAGGTCGTTTGGAATTCCTATTTTATTTTCAGACATTGGTGAGTGAACTTACTGGTTTGCCTGTTGCGGCCGCTTCACTTCTCGATGAAGCAACGGCGTTAGCTGAAGCTCTTGCGATAGCGGTACGCTTTACTCGTGAGAAAAAAACAAAGATTTCTCTTCACAGTCTTTTGCATCCTCAAACTTTGAGTGTGGCACAAACACGCGCTGAAACACAAGGGATTCAAATAAGACAGGATGGTGAAATTTGTTCTAATACAGCTGCAATTGTTTTGTCTTGGCCAGATACAAAAGGCTTTTTTAACGATTATAGTGAAGTCATTAAAGAGGCAAAGGCAAAAGACGCTCTGGTGATTGTTGTGGCCGATCCTTTGGCACTCATCCTTATGGAATCACCTGCGCAATGGGGGGCTGATATTGTTGTTGGCTCTATGCAGCGTTATGGCGTTCCAATGGGATTTGGCGGGCCACATGCTGGTTATCTTGCGGTCAGTGATGTGCTAACACGCCTCATTCCAGGGCGGATTGTTGGTCAATCCGTTGATACAAAAGGGCGCGTTGGTTTTCGCTTAGCATTGCAGACACGTGAACAGCATATTCGACGCGATAAAGCGACGTCGAATATTTGTACAGCACAAGCTCTCTTGGCAAATATGGCAACAGCTTATGCTGTTTGGCATGGTCCACAAGGCTTACAGGAAATTGCTCAACGAATTCATCTTTTAACATGCCGTTTTGTTGCTGGTTTAGAAGCAGCAGGCGTTCATGTTGAAGGGAAAAACTTTTTTGATTGTGTCAGCATTTTTGTTAAGGGAAGAGCCCAAGAGATCGCGCGTCTCGCAAAAGCTGGTGGGTGTCTTGTTCGTCTTTTGGATGATGACAGAATTACCATCAATTTTGATGAGTTATCGACAGAAGAAGATGCCCATGCTTTGGCAGAGCTTTTTGGTGCAAAGTTGGTGGATCAAGTTTCTTCACGCCTTTTGGGGAAAGGGCGTGACGGTGCTTTTCTTTCACAGCCTTTTTTTCATGCAGTTCACTCAGAGACAGATATGATGCGCTTCTTGCGTCGTTTGTCAGATAAGGATTTGGCATTGGATCGAGCAATGATACCGCTTGGTTCTTGCACAATGAAGCTTAACGCTGCAGCGGAATTGATGCCTGTGAGTTGGTCTACGGTCGCCAATATCCATCCCTTTGTGCCCAAAGAAGATGCAATGGGTTATAGGGAAATGATTGATCAATTGAGTGCGTGGTTGTGTGAAATTACAGGGTTTGCGCAAGTTTCTTTTCAGCCAAATTCTGGTGCTCAAGGTGAGTATGCGGGGCTTTTGGCAATTCGCAGATATCACCAATCGCGAGGAGAACCGCAACGTACAGTTTGTCTTATTCCCGCATCCGCGCATGGTACCAATCCTGCTTCTGCGCATATGGCAGGAATGGAAGTGATTGTGGTGAAATGTTTGAGTGATGGCGATGTTGATGTTGATGATCTCAAAATGAAAGCACAATTGCATAAGGATCGCTTAGCAGCTCTGATGATCACTTATCCTTCAACCCATGGTGTTTATGAGGAAAGTATTAAGGATATTTGCTCTGTTATCCATGAAAATGGAGGACAGGTTTATTTTGATGGTGCTAATTTGAATGCACTTGTTGGGCTTGCACGTCCGGCAGATATTGGGGCGGATGTTTGTCATATGAACCTCCATAAAACTTTTGCTATTCCTCATGGTGGAGGTGGTCCTGGTGTGGGGCCGATTGGGGTGGCAGAACATCTCAAGCCATTTTTACCAGGTCATGAACAAGAGGGGACAGCGTATGCTGTTTCGACTGCTCCTTATGGAAGTGCCTCTATTCTTGTGATCACTTGGATGTATATCCGAATGATGGGGGCTGATGGATTGAAATATGCAACACAAACAGCAATATTGAATGCCAATTATATTGCTGTGCGCCTTTCAAAGGCTTATACTATTCTTTATCGAGGAAAGCATGGACGTGTTGCTCACGAATGTATTGTCGATACTCGCATTTTGAAAGACCAGTATGGAGTGAGTGTTGATGATATTGCAAAACGCTTGATTGATTATGGATTTCACGCACCGACAATGTCTTTTCCTGTTCCTGGTACTTTGATGATTGAACCAACGGAATCAGAACCAAAAGCGGAGATTGATCGTTTTTGTGATGCTTTGCTTTTGATTGCTGAAGAAGCTAAAAAAGTTGGTGAAGGTGTTTGGCCAAAAGAGAATAATCCATTGGTTAATGCGCCACATACATTGATAGATACGGTAGATGACGCTTGGGAACGACCTTATTCGCGACAAGAAGCTGCTTTCCCTCATTCCTCTCTTGATCCAGCAAATAAATATTGGCCTCCTGTTTCCCGTATTGATAATGTTGCGGGAGATAGAATGCTCATTTGTTCTTGTCCGCCATTAGGAAATACATATTAAATTTATTTTATGATAATGATAAAAGCTCACACCTTCTGTGTGGGCTTTTGTTCTTGATTGATTTCGTTTTTCTGAGTTTATTTGTGTTTATGCGCTATACCCTTTAAAAATGGATCATATTTGCGCTCTTTCTTTTTCTCATGTCACTTTGCATAATATTTGATGAATAGAATAATAGGGTTTGGGGTATAGGAGATACCTATTTGTTCACCATAATTTCTCTAGAAGGGTGTGTAATACCATCTTCTCAAATGAAGAGTGTCATCACTTTCTTTCTTTAAAGCATGCTAAATATAAATGCGTTTATAGCGTGAACCTAAAGAAGTCAGAATTTCATTGGGGATAGTGTCGGCATCTGTCGAGAGTTTTTCAAGTGTTTGATGCGCGCCAATCAGTTCTACCCAATCACCTTTTTGAGGTTTTTTATGAAGATCCGTAGCGTCAACAATGATGGAATCCATAGAAATGCGCCCGACAATAGGAAGCTTGTTTCCGTTAAAATAAACACTCCCTTTATTAGAAAGAATGCGTGGCAAGCCATCTGCATAGCCGATAGAAATAGTTAGAAGTGTGCTTGGTCTATGGGTAATGAAGGTTTCTCCATATCCAACAGGGCATCCTGCTTCAACAGAGCTGCTTTGAAGAACTTGGGCCTCAAGCTTTAAAACAGGTTTAAGAGGCGTTGAGCGTTTTCCACGGGGATCAACTCCGTAAAGTGCGATGCCTGGGCGAACAAGGTCAAAATAAAAATCATTTCCAAGAAAAATACCTCCAGAATTAGCAAAGGAAACTTTGCAAGCGGGTAATTGTGCAAGGATGGTTTTGAAAGTAGCCAATTGTGTATAATTGGATAAATGTGTGTTATCCTCTCCATTAGAGAGGTGGCTGAGAATATATTTTATTTCTGCTTTTTCAAAAAGTGTAGGCTGTTTGATGAGTTTTTGTACCTCTTGTTTATCAAGTCCTAAGCGGTTCATATTGGTATCAATTTGCACAATGGCGGGAAATCTTTTATCCTTTTTTTGACAGACTATTTGCCACTCTTCGATTGCATTCCAAGAATTCAGAACAGGGATAATTCCTGCTTCAGCCATCAGCCCTCCTGTCTTGTGTAAAATTCCGTTTAGAACAATAATCGTGACATTTGATGGTAATATGGTTTTTAAGTGCAGCGCTTCTTCGATTTTGGCAACAAAAAAAGTGCGGCATCCAGCCTGATAAAGCGCAGGAGCAATTTTGTTAACACCCAACCCATAGGCATTTGCTTTCACAACCGCAGAGCATTCAGTGGGAGAAACACGTTGGGATAACGTTGTATAATTTGCAACAATAGCACTCACATTAATGGTCGCCACAGCTGTAGAAGGAAATTTTGTTTCATCATTTATGAATTTATTCATTTTAAAATCCTATCATCGTGTCAATGAGACAAAAAGTTCCCGTTGATTTCTTCATATAGATTTTTATGATCGAGGGGAAGGGTGTGCATATTGTTTGTTTTTGTTAAAATTATGAGCAGCTCATATTGGATAATGTGCTGTAAAAGCGGTCTTTTAATATAAAACACTTGCTTTAGCGACAAGAGATATCATTTATTTTATTGGTGTGGTTATGGATACATAATCCTCGCAAAATTGCTAGAAGGAAAAACTTTTATTTATTTTTCTTGGTTAAGGCATATTTAAAAAATAAGAGCCCATCTGCAGTATTGTATCATTATTTTATAATGAAATTGAATTCTTTTAGGAGCATTGATTTTAGAATGCGATTTTGATAGAATCAGTTTTATAATAAATTTAGGGGGGAAATTAATTGTGTATTATAAAATCAGAAAAATATTGTGCGTTTTTGTATTGTTTTTAATGAGTTCGCCAAGTTATGCTGTTGTTGCTGGCGGAATTGTTTCTGTCCGGAATGCATGGCCTGCTTATTCAAACTTTAACCAATTGTCTTTTTTTCAAAAGATCGATAATGACGGTGGATTGCGCTCTCATTATTTCTGGGCAAACCAGTTTGCCTTTAAAAACGGAAATAATGGATATATTGGTTTACAAAATAGAGGAGGTGTCCATTTTTTTAATTATTCTATTTGGAAGGCTGTCGGTTGGAAAAGTGGACAGTGCCGTTTTTTCAGTCATGAAGGCTCTGGGGTGCAATGTGATATTAAAGTGTCTTGGAAAATAGAGCATCAGTACAAATTAGATGTTTCAAAAAATAAAAATTTGGTTACTGGTACTATAACAGACTTAACGAATGGTACAAAAACGATCGTAGGTGTTATTGAAGTTCCCAAAACATTTGGTAAGTTTTATAGTTCTCTTGGTTTTGTTGAAGAATATTCTCAAGGAGTTAATCAGCTTTCATCTTGTTTTGTGATGGGTGCGCAGCGTTCAATCTTTAGAAATCCTATAGGTGATAACACAATCAAAGCGAAGCAAAGTACCTACACTTACGGAAATTGCAATGATCCTTATGTGGTTCAAGCTTCCTGTGATAATAATTCTTGCACCACTGTTGTGAATGATCTTAAAGGGATACCTTCACCTCATGCACCTCAAGTTGCTTTTATAAATGAGAAAAATTTGAGTGCGCAAACGATTTCTGATGCATTGAAAGCAAACAATTTGATCGTTATTCGTTCCCGCAATGGTTCTTGGGCACCTAATATTTATTTTCCACGGCCTGGTCTGTTTAAGTCGAAATCAATCTTTGTTGATCATCGCGCTAGCTACGGGTCATCTCTTTATGTTAATAACAGTGTGACAAAAGTTAATAAGGGAACACAAAAAATGTATATGTCTGATGGTAAGCGCTGGAAAGTTATAAAAACGCAATAAGAACTAGTTCTTCATCAGTTTTTTTAAGTACCGCTAATATTTGTGTTTTATACAAGCATAAATTTAGCGGTCTTCTTAGAAGAGCTTTCTTTTATTAAAGATTTATTTTGAAACATTCTATTTTGTCTTAATAAGAACAGGGTGTGTTATGCGTCGTGTTGATTGTCATAAAATTGCTGTGTTATTTTTATGGGTTGATTTAGTTTGAGTATATTTGCATGTATGCTTTATTTATTGCGTGGATGATCCTTTAAAAATGCTTGTGTTGTATTTTCTTTGTTACCAATAAGCATGAGATAATCCGATACTTTGTGGGTGGTGTTTTTTTGGATTTGGTTAGACTATGTGTTCTATTCTTCTTTCATTTCGCAACATAGAGATAAACAGATATAATAAGGGGAATATTTTTATAGTTTTTGATTGTAAGGCTCAAAAGTTTTACTATTTCGGTTATTTTTAATACAAAAATGTTAATTACGTGATTTATGTTTTAAGAGAAATATTGGCAGAGAGGTATATGAGCGGTATATCATGCTCAGAAACTTAAGTTTATGTTCAATAAATAAGGTGAGGAAGAGTTTATGAATAGTTTTGCTACGCATGTTCAGGCAGACATCGACAGCGGTTCATCAAACTTTCCGATTCCTGAAAATGTGTTCGCGCTTATTGTTCAAGAAGTGTATCACTACACAGACCGTTTGTTTAAATTTCGTCTGAATCGTCCGGAAAGTTTTCGTTTTCGTTCAGGTGAGTTTGTTATGATTGGTTTGCCAAATGCAGAAAAGCCAATTTATCGTGCCTATTCGATTGCAAGTCCATTTTGGGATGAGCAGCTTGAATTTTTTTCAATTAAAGTTCCAGGTGGTCCGCTGACAGAACATCTCCAAAAAATTAAAATTGGTGATACAGTTCTCATGCGTAAAAAGTCTACGGGAACATTGGTTCTGGATGCTTTGGTTCCTGGTAAGCGTCTTTATCTTCTTTCAACGGGGACAGGGGTTGCACCCTTTGCAAGTCTTATCCGTGATCCTGAAACTTATGAAAAATTTTCTCAAGTGGTTCTTATTCAAACAACCCGAAAATGTAATGAGCTTGCCTATGCAAAAGAGCTTGTAGTGTCTTTACAAGAAGATCCGCTTATTGGTGAATATGCGCAACAATTAAAATTTTATCCCATGACTACGCGTGAACCTTCTGAACATATGGGGCGTATTACGACTGTTATGGAGAGTGGTGTTTTTTTTGAAACGACAGGTTTGCCAAAAATTAATCCTGATGAAGATCGCGTAATGATTTGCGGTTCTATGGCAATGCTGAAAGATTGTGCACGGATGTGTGAAGCCTTTGGTCTTGTTGAAGGGGCAAATAATGCGCCTGCCACTTATGTTGTAGAACGTGCTTTTGTAGGATGAGAGAAGCGTTGTGATGCCGCTTTTCGAAGAGCGGTGCTTTTTTTGAAACGACAGGTTTGCCGAAAATCATCCCTGATGAAGAGCGCGTAATGATTTGCGGTTCTATGGCAATGCTAAAAGATTGTGCATGGATGTGTGAAGCCTTTGGTCTTGTTGAAGGGGGCCGCCACTTATGTTGTGGAATGCGCTTTGGTAGGATGAGAAAAGAGCTGTGCTGCTGTCTGTGCTAAGGCGCTGATTGCATCCCAATCACTTGCTGCAATAAGTTGTTGAGGAGCCATCCAAGATCCTCCAATGCAGAAGACATTAGAAAGCTGGAGCCATTGTGTAGCATTTTTTTGTGTAATGCCACCTGTTGGGCAAAGCCTAATTTTAGAGAAGGGAGAGGATAAAGCTTGCACAAAGGCAATATCCCCCGCTGCTTCAGCAGGAAAAAATTTAAGATATGAATAGCCTTTTTCTAGTGCTTTTATACATTCACTTGGTGTCACTACGCCTGGGAGAAAGGGGATTTCACTGTTTTTTGCACAATCGATCAATGCGTTTGAGAAGCCGGGGCTTACGATAAACTTTGCTCCTGCACGTTCTGCTTGTTCGTAGTGCGCATCGTTGAGGATTGTTCCTGCTCCAACAATAGCTTCAGGCACTTCTTGTGCAATTGCTTTTATTGTATCGCATGCATATGCTGTTCTCAATGTGATCTCAATTGTTTTCAATCCGCCTTTGACAAGAGCGCGTGCGAGGGGTATTGCGTTTTGTAAATCGTCAATGCACAAAACAGGTATGACAGTTTGTTCTTGAAGCAGTGATAAAAGGTGATCTATTTTTTGGCACATGGTATTTTTCTTTCTTTGAGAGATGATATTGTTGCTATCGTTTGATTAAGCACAATATGTTAAAGAGTCGATGAATAGATCTTGAAATTGAATGAAACGCGCGTTATGGCAAGACTTATGGAAAAGAATTTTAAAGTTGCTGCACTTTATTGCTTCGCTGATTTGAAGCATTATCGTCAATTACAGAAACCTTTGCTGGATTTATGCCAAACAAATGGCATCAAAGGGACTCTGCTTTTAGCACAAGAGGGTATTAATGGAACTGTTGCGGGGTCTTGTGCTGCAATTAAAGCATTAGCCAATTTTATTAACGGTGAATCGGCATTTCAAACGCTGGAAATTAAATATTCATGGGCGTCAAAAATGCCTTTTCATCGACTAAAAGTGCGATTGAAAAAAGAAATTGTAACAATGGGGGTTGAAGGTATTGATCCGTTAAAGGTTGTTGGTACTTATGTCGACCCTGAAGATTGGAATGCTTTAATCCAAGATAAAGAAACAATCTTGATTGATACGCGCAATGATTATGAATATGCACTTGGCAGTTTTCAAGGAGCCGTTGATCCACGGATTAAAACATTTCGAGAATTTCCTGAATGGGTGCGCAAACATGAAGCTGATTTGAAAAAGAAAAAGAAAGTGGCTATGTTTTGTACAGGTGGTATTCGCTGCGAAAAATCGACCGCTTATGTCCGTGAGCTTGGCTATGATCAGGTTTATCATCTCAAAGGTGGTATTCTTAAATATTTGGAAAAAATCCCAAAAGAAAAAAGTTTGTGGTGGGGTGAATGCTTTGTTTTTGATGAGCGTGTTTCTGTTGGCCATGGTCTTGAAGAGTGTGGGCGTGAATTGTGTCGGGCATGCCGTTCCCCTATCAATGCTGAAAGCAAATTATCGTCTCATTATGAAGAAGGTGTCTCGTGTGATTCTTGTTATAACATGCGGAATGAAGCTGATAGGCAGCGTTTTCGGGAGCGTCATAGGCAGTTCCAACTTGCAAAATTGCGTGCTGTTCAGTCTCATCAAGGTTCATAAAAATATTGTCCCTTAAAGTTTAAAACTTTCTGTTGGTTAAGAGAGAAGCTTTTTAAGAGGAGCGTAAGAACATTTTATAAGGCTGAGTCGTTTTCTCGCTTTTTGTTTGGTGTATAAAACGAAGAGGTTGATGGAGAGATATAAACCGACGCCATGTCTTTTTATCCGGTATCCTTGATCTTATAATGTTGGTTTTTTTGCAAATATCTTACATTCTGAAACAGCAAATTTTATGCAATGAGAAGGGGGTAGCTCAATATAGAGGTTATGCATTTTTAAAAGCCATTTTAGAATGATATAATATACGATTAGTAAGCTGTTAAAGATGAGACTGGTATAAAGGAGGAAATGAAATGGTCGTGTTGGCCTTATGATTTCATAAACATCACAAGGATGTTCCCCAAGGGGTCTTTGAGTTCCTTTTCCATAGATGATGAGAGAAGAGAGGATAGGAATCCTCAAGCAAAGAAGCTCTCTTAAAGGTAAGAGTGTGGATTGGCAGCTAAATGATGTGTTTCTTCGTGAAGATTGTAACGCTTTTAAAGGGGGAAGATTATTTATCTGCTGGTGAGGAGTGTTACTTTTTTGCATCATTTTGTTTTTAAAAATTAAAAAATGTTTAAAATAAAAAAAATGATTGAAATGAATAAAAATTGGTCTTATATGCAATCTTGCCCAAAGTCGCACGTGCCTGTGGGTGTCCACTGGTTCTCAAATGGTGAGATTAACCGGTACGGTACCTGGAACTAACCGCTCCAGTCATTCTTTTGGCCAACCGGAAGAATGAGGACATCTTGAAGCAACGACGGTGCGGGCCTTTCTGGTGTCTTTCAGCTGTCCAAACGCTGAGGTAACTATAGAGGCACACCTCATTGCCTTCAGTGCGGAAGTGGTTTTCTCAACTCCAATCAAAAAGGCAGATAAAGTAGAATAACGCGGTTTTCGCGCTGTTCCTTCGCTCAATACAATTCTGTTTTCTTCCTGATTTTTTTGTCATCAGGGTGTAGGAGGCGGTTGTATGCTTTTCGTCTTTTGGTTATTGGCGGCTCTCTGCTGTCTAAATAGAGAGGAAGGGATTGCTTCCCTTGGGAGAATTGCAAATGGTAACGCAACGTATTCGTGATTTTCTTGCAAAACATCATTCTGAAGGGCCATGCTTAATTGTTGACCTTGATGTTGTCCGTGAAAATTATTTAAATTTTGAAAAAGCTCTTCCTCAGTCTCGCATTTTTTATGCGATAAAGGCAAATCCTGCTCCTGAAATTTTGCGTTTGCTTGCATCTTTAGGATCGTCTTTTGATGCTGCTTCTGTTGCAGAAATTGAAATGGCGTTAAAAGCAGGAGCGACGCCGGATCGTATTTCTTTTGGAAATACCATCAAAAAAGAGCGTGATATTGCGCGCGCATATGCATTGGGTCTTTCGCTTTATGCGGTTGATTGTGTTGAAGAAGTAGAAAAAATTGCGCGTGCTGCTCCAGGAGCTCGCGTTTTTTGTCGTGTCCTGACTGATGGAAAAGGGGCAGAGTGGCCATTGTCGCGTAAGTTTGGTTGTGTTCCTGCCATGGCTGTCGATGTCTTACGTCGGGCACATCAATTAGGTTTACAAGCGTATGGTGTTTCTTTTCATGTAGGATCTCAACAGACAGATCTGAATGCATGGGATCGTGCTTTATTCGATGCGGCTACGGTTTTTAGACATTTGGAGCAAGAAGGGATTTTATTAAAGCTCGTTAATATGGGAGGGGGATTTCCAACGCGTTATTTGAAAGATGTTCCTACCGAACAAGCTTATGGTACGGCTGTTTTTGATTCCTTGAAAAAATATTTTGGTAATCGTATTCCTGAAACCATTATCGAGCCAGGGCGTGGGATGGTTGGGAATGCTGGTGTTATTCGCACAGAAGTTGTGCTTATATCCAAAAAAGCGGACAATGATAATGTCCGATGGGTTTATCTTGATGTTGGAAAATTTAATGGTCTTACTGAGACGATGGATGAAGCTATTCGCTATCCTATTGAAACACCCCATAATGATACGGAAATGGTGCCTTGCATTTTAGCAGGTCCAACATGCGATTCGGCGGATGTTCTTTATGAAAAAATACCTTATCCCTTACCTTTATCTCTTACGGTAGGGGATGCGTTGTTGATACATGGAACGGGTGCTTACACGGCAACTTATGCTTCTGTTGCTTTTAATGGTTTTGAGCCTTTGCGGTCTTATGTGATTTAAGTTTCTTATTTATCACAACAAAGGTATAGTGAGGTGTGTGTCAAAGATGAATATGATACATTTTCAAACAAAAAATGGTGCGCTTTTTACGCTTGCTTGTGAACAAGAAGCTGATAAACCACACCGGGAAAACTTGCTCGATTTAGCTCTGGGAAAGGGACGTAGGCGTAAGTCATCAGAAGCTTTACGTCGTGGGCGTTTGGCGGCGTGTGGGTTATCCTTTGTTGTTAAAAATGCACTTGGAGAGCTGGTGGGGAGTGTACGGCTTTGGCATGTGCGGTTTAAAAAAAAGCAAAATGGCACACAACATGCTTTGCTTTTAGGACCTTTGGCTGTTTCAGAGGAATATTCTGGTATGGGGATAGGATCTGTTCTGATGCATCATGCAACTCAAAAGGCAAAAGAATTAGGTTATGGGGCTATTTTGCTTGTGGGGGATTGTGACTTTTATCAGCGTTTTGGTTTCTCAAGCAGTTTAACAAAAAATTTGGCAATGCCGGGCCCTTATGAAAAGCACCGTTTTCAAGCGTTGGAATTGATACCAGAATATCTTTCTGGATGCTACGGTACTTTGGTCTCTAGTGGAGAACGAGAAAAATTAAACCGCTTTCAGCATTATAAAGTTGCTTAGGGAGTTTTATTTGCCAACAGCGATGGCTGTGGGAATCATTTTTCTTCATGGCAAGATATTTTTCTGAGATGCAAAGTTTGAAGAGAGATTTATTGCCTATCAGTTTTTTCTTCATTTGCATTTCTGGATTCTATGATAATTTCAGTTGTTTATTGAGGGGTTTGCATCTTTTGCGCTGTTTTAGATGGTTTTAGAAAAACTTGTGAGCCGTTTTTATCGATTTTTTACAGAGCTTTTCCAGTTGATGGATACTGAAAATCTTTCAATTGAAGTTAGGATTTAAAGCTAGACTCATGAAAATAAAAATTTTATTTTTGGTGCCATTGGTCCATTCCATAAATTACAGTGAATCAGAAGAAAAGCTTTTTTGTGATGATTATCGATGTCTCTAAAAATATCTAAATGAATTTGTACTTAAAGAGTTTGTAAATTTAAAATGATTATTCCTCAATGGAGGAAGGCTATACTTAAACATGTTTTTGCTGAAGCCTTTTCTGGTATATAAAATATGGAAAGATATTTGCTTTTCGTATTTTGCATCAATATGTGAACGCGTGCCTATCCGAATGCGAAGGGTAGGGCGTGTAAATATCAGGTACAAGATTTGATAACTTTCATAAGATTAAGCTCAGTGACCTGAAGGAGTGTCGGTGAGGGGAGGCGTTTTTTTGAGAAAAAGGGTCATGAATGTCAAGACGATAAAGATAATGGTTATTATAAAGAAAAGATCGCTAAAAGCCATAATCATTGCTTGTATACGTGCCATATTAAAAATTTGGAAAAGAGCAAGAGTCTGTGAATCAAAAGTTGCAGTTTTGAAGTATAGAGTAAGCTTTGAAAGCATTTCAGTTGCTTGGTTATTTCCGTATTGAACGGTTTCAGCTATTCGTGCGTAATGCAGGTCTGTGCGTTTTGTTATAAGGGTGCTGATAATAGCAAGTCCCACGGCACCACCAAGATTACGTGTGAGATTAAACAGCCCAGAAGCATTTTGCATTCGTTCCGGTGGAAGTGACCCGAGGGCAATATTATTAACAGGGACCATACATAACATAATAGAAAAACCACGGAAAAATTGAGGCCAAAAGAGTTCCCAAAAATCCCAATTGTCTGTGATAGAGCTCGCCATCCAAGTTCCTAATGCAAAGCCAAAAAGTCCTATCGCTATCATCAAACGTGCATCAATTCGTGCTGAAAGGAATCCGGCAAGGGGGGCGGTTAATAACATGACAAATCCCGAAAGGAATAACGTTTCTCCAATCATGAGAGCATCGTAATGACGAATTTGGCTTAAATAGACAGGATAAAGATATGTGAGTCCATAAAGACCTATTCCAAGCATAAAAGAAAAAATTGATGCGGTTGAAAAGTTAAAGTTCGCAAAAGTTGAGAGATCAACAATTGGTTCTTTTGCGGTCAAAGCACGCCAGAAGAAAAAGACTGCTGATAAGATCATAACAATGAATAAAGTTAAAATCAAATTATCATTGAACCAATCACGTCGTGTCCCTTCTTCTAGAATATATTCCAAAGTTCCTAGAAATACTGCCATAGAAACGAGTCCTAACCAGTCAAATTTGCTCATTAAAGAAGGATCAGCTTTATCAAAATCAATCAATTTCCAAGCGAGAATCGAGATAATAACCCCGCAAGGTACATTAATGAGAAAGAGCCAATGCCATGATGAGATGTGACAGAGATAGCCGCCCACTGTTGGACCAATGGTGGGGGCTAATGTTGCTACCAGTCCAACGATAGGGGTCACAATAGGGCGTTTTGATGGTGGAAAAAGCACATAGGAGGCAACAAAGACGCTCGGAATAATACCTCCACCAATAAAGCCTTGGAGTGCTCGGTACACAATCATCTCTTCAATCGATGTTGCCGTTGCGCAAAGAATAGAAGTAATCGTAAATCCGATAGCTGATATACTAAAGAAAACACGTGTTGAAAGCAATCTTCCTAAGAATCCAGAAAGAGGTAACATGATAACTTCAGCGATCAGATAGGAGGTTTGAACCCATGAAATCTCTTCAGAACTTGCTGAAAGACCAGCCTGAATTTCAGCTAAAGAGGAAGAAACAATTTGAATATCCAAAATAGCCATGAACATGCCAAAAGACATAGCAATGAAAACGACAATTTTTTGGATTCCTATGTGTTCTTGAGAGTGTGTTGACTCGGGCATGGGAGATATCTCGTTAAGATCATTGATCGTTTGTTATAAGAGATCTTTCTCTTGTGGCTTTGTACGTGTATCAATTTCCACTGAAACACTCATTCCTGCTCGAATACGCCCTGTTTTTAAAACGTCTTCTGGAATAGCAATCCGTACAGGAATACGTTGAACAATTTTTGTAAAGTTACCGGTAGCATTTTGTGGTGGCAAGAGAGAAAAAACAGCTCCCGTTGCAGGGGAAATGGAAAGTACTTTACCTGTAAATACATCTTTCTTGAAGGCATCAACAACAATATAAGCAGTTTGTCCTGAATGAATATTTTGTAACTGCGTTTCTTTATAGTTCGCTTCAATATAAAGTGCGTGGAGAGGGACTAATGCGGCAAGGCGCTGGCCATTTACCACAAAATCGCCCGTTTTTGCTGTTAAATTCCCAATAATGCCATCAAATGGAGCCCGGATAATGGTTGAATCAAGATCACGTTGTGCTTTTTTACGCGAAAGCTCTAAACTCTTTGTTTGGCTTTCTGTTTCACTTCGTTGTGCTTCTAGAACTTGAATATTCGCACGTGCCGCAGCTATTTGTGCTTCTGCACGTTTAACATTTGCAATGGCTTGTTCATAAGCTGATTGGGCATCATCCACATCCGATTGAGGTGCATAGTGATTTGCTTTAAGTTTCGTCGTGCGTTGTAAGGCTAGTTGTGCATTCGTTGCTATGGCTGAGGCGGCAGCTTTTTGTGCTTGCGCATCATCTAAAATACTGCGTGCAGCTATAATTTGTGCATCAATACGGAGAAGCGTTTTTTGTTGTGTGTTGAGACGGGCTTCTGTCTGTTCTAAGGCTATTTGATAATCGCCATCGTCTAAGTGAAATAAGACATCGTCTTTCTTGATAATTTGGTTTGCTTTAATAGCAATCTTTTCAATATATCCATTTAATTTAGGAGCAATAGCTGCTATATCTCCTTGGACATAAGCATCATCTGTTGCCAGCATATAACGCCAATCTGTTATCCATTTATAGCCAAACCAAAGCACACAAAGCGCACAGGCAACAAGAAGAGCGTGCATTATTTTCTTTTTTTTTGTTGAAACAGTTGTCTCAGATGTAGACATGATTTTATACTTTCAAATTTATTTTTCAATGCGCAAAATAAGCTCATCGCTATAGGATAAAAAGCGATACATATGTAAAGACGAATAAGAGTGTTTCAAAGAATAAGACAATTCTAGAACATAATGTTTAGAACATAATGCTAAATATACAGACTTGCAAGTATTGAGATCTTACTCTGTTGCGCATTGTTTACAAATGCCTCGTATTTCTAGGGTGCTGCTGTGTGCTTGAAAGTCGACTGCTTGAACCATTTGTTTAAGGTTAGATACAATCGTTTGGTTTTGTATTTCATTGACCTTACCACAATTCTCACAAATGATAAAAGTTGTCAGTTCGTGTTGGCAATTTTCAGGATGTAAACAAGCCATAAAAGCATTTACACTTTCAAGACGATGAATACACTTGAGTTGGACAAGTTTTTCTAATGCGCGATAAACTTGGAGAGGTGCACGAAATCCTTCTTTGCGTAAATGATCAAGAATCGCATAAGCACTTAAAGGTCCTTGCGCATTCTTTAAAGTATTGAGAACCAATGTTTGGTTACGCGTAAGTTTAGAGGACATTGATACCTTTCTTTTATTTTATGGGCTTTTTACTCTATGGTAGAGCATAAAACTTATGAGGTCTTTGTGCAATGGTGAATATAGAATCAGCCAACTCAGTATCAATCATTGCCCCCCAGTTTAAACTGGAGCATTGTTATAGCTTTATCCATAACACCCTCCACAGCATAGGCTGTACAAGTGCCATTAGTCGTCGTGGTCACAAGAAAGCCAAGATCCGGCATAAGCAACGATTTGCCTGACCATGCTTGTTTTCCTCTCTGCTTTGTATGTAATATCTCTG
>NZ_CP101113.1 GCF_024297065.1 Bartonella harrusi | reverse complement strand
CTGCTTTTTCTTCTATCTTTGGCTTTGGGTGCACTCTTTATCAATTAAATAAACAAGATGTATCAAATGCTGAATCCGCCATAGATAATGCCGAACAAGTTGCTACTGATATTGTGCAAGCATTAAAGCTTGAAGGAGTAATGTGATGACAAAAGAGCGTAAACCAACATTTACTATTTTAGATAATTTATCTACTGTAGAACCTACAACAAAAGCTCCTAAACGCGACAAGCAAGATATTGATAAAATTGCACAACAAAGTGGTTTTACGACACGTCATGCGTCTTTTGAAGATTTAAAAGAGCCTATTTTAACTAAATCTGGTCATGTTGATGGTCGATCTAAGCGTCGTAGTATGAGAACAAATCGTATAACTCTTGCAATTAGACCGGATGTTGATGAAGAATTTCGAGCGCTTGCTGAGAAATTAACACCACCTGGGCAAAATCTTTTAACCCTAGGGGATGTTTTACAAATTTTAATACGCTCTTATAACAATTCTGTAAAAGGTTAATAAAAAGAAAGTGTTTTCATTTTACTCAGAAATCAACCATAAAATTGCTTTTTGTTTTTTCGTTTTGAGCATCCTGAAACTTTTCAAAAGTAAATATTCCTCTTTGTTCGATATACCTTCATCGCTAGGGTACGAAATATTTTCTTTTGTTGATATATCGTTATAAAAAAAGGAAATAGAAATATCCAGTATGTTGGCAATTTCTTGTAAGCGTCCTGCACTTACACGATTTAAGCCTGTTTCATATTTTTGGATTTGTTGAAAGGTTATTCCTAATTGGTTGCCTAATTGTTTTTGAGAAATTCCTATCATTTCTCGTCTTAAACGAATTTTTTTGCCTATAGAAATATCGTTAGAATGTGGATTTTTGTCTTGCACTTTAAATCCCCCCGACCGGGTGCGAGCGCCCTCGCATTGGTATTCCGGGAGTAGTAAAGCACTGAGTTTGGATCAGCCTTTTGCTTTTAGTGCTTATCACACCTGGACATAGCAAAAGCTCCCGGAAATCCGGGGATATCCATAAAAATGGATTAATATTTATGTACCAAACATTCGGGCTTTACTTCCCTTATTGATCGTTGCGTCTACGACCAAAACACCTACTTACCAATAAAGTAATTTCAGAAAATTGCAATAAAATTTGCAATAAACCTTCTTAAAGTATCAAAATTTATAATATTTGATACTCAAAAAAAGCATCATAAAAGCATCATAAAGCAGTATCATAAATCGTATTTTTGTATTATGATACCAAATGGGTATCAAAATCAATTTATGGTACTCATTTTTTTGTATTAAAAACAATTTATGAGACTAAAATGACATTGCTTGGATATGCTAGAGTTTCAACTCATCAGCAAAAGTTAACCCTTCAGATTAACGCGCTTAAAGAGGTTGGTGTCCGTGAAGACCGTATTTTTACTGATATGATAACTGGTTCAACAGATAAACGTGAGGGGTTACAGCGTTTATTAGGCCGTGCGGAAAGAGATGATATTATTATCTGTACGAAAATGGATAGGTTAGGACGAAATACTGCCGATATGATCCGCATTATTGATGATTGTTATAAAAAGGGTATTACCTTTCGTTTTCTAGAAAACAATTTCAGTACTGAAGGAGCAATGGGAAAAATGGTTGTTCAGATCTTATTAGCTGTGGCAGAAGCAGAACGTGTACGTATTTTAGAGCGTACGATGGAAGGTAGAGCTGCTGCAATAGAAGCAGGTGTAAGACTTGGACGAAAACCTCATCCTAAAACAGAGATAGCATTATCGTTGATTAAGAATGGTTTTCCTTTAAAAGTTGTTCAAAAAAAAACAGGGATTTCTCGAATTACTTATTTTAGACTTAAAAGACAAATAAATGGAATAAAACCAATTAAAGCCATCAGACAACCTGTTTTTCTAGATGATAAATATCAAACAGATCTCGAAGATTTTATAGAAAACTTATCATGATGTTTGGTTGTTTATTTTTTCTTTTTAGATTAATTTATCCAGTATAAGGAGGTGTTTATTATGGAAAAGAAATTACCCAAAAGTTATATGACTGATGCTGAACGTGAGGAATTGCGCGCAGGTGGTTTGGATCAAGACTGTATCTATCTTTCTGAATCAGAAGCAGCGGATCATGCTGGTGATGAAAAAGCAGCTTGGGAATGGTTAGCAATGGCTGATTTACCAGCTCATACACTGTTATTTTTGAGATCTCAAAATGGTGCACAATTTATACGTGATATGGGTTTTTCTACCAAGAATGCCGATGAAGAATATGGTCCAGATTGGTTAGACAAAGGTGTTATGATAGGAGGTCATCATTTCTAAAGAATTAGAACGGATTTTGTCTCGTGAAGAAGGTTATGTAAAAAAAATCAATGATACATTAGTAGCTAAGAAATTATGTGATATACGAAATGATTTGTGTGATCATATTCGCAATATTGGAAAGAGTGGGAATTTATCATCACTTCTTGATACGGAACGTGACATAGTAAAAAGTGACTTGCTTAGGTATGCTAATAGCAAGGCTATGGCTAGTAGTCTTAAAACAGCATTAACTGAAATTGAAGTTGTTAAAAAACATGTGGTGCTTGTTGGTGATCCTGTACAATATAAAGTGATAAATGAGGCTTATAGTTTATCCAAAAATCGGAAAGGTGGTTTGCCTTATGACGAAGCACGACAAGCAATGGCATCTCATTATACGCGATTAGGAAATCTCGACAAAGCTCGTTTAACAACGGTTGAAAAAACAATCATTGATTTGCGGCGAGATAATATGAAGGTAATGCGTAAACTCTATGAAAAGATGCAAGCCAAAGCTATCGGTATAGATCTTTCTCGCGATAAAGGTCATTCTCTTTGAGAAGCCAAAAAGAATAAATACTATGTTTTTATTCTTTTGAGTTTAATGTATAGATAAAAAGTAAATGTTTAGTGGGGGGAAAATTGGGAAATCAATCTACACACGCACCAAAAAGAACATCTCGATTAATATTTGTCTTTCTTTTTGGTTTTTATTTTGTTGTTCTCAATCAGTGCTGTACACAATATTTAGCACATATTTTTCATTACAGTTCTTCTCTTGGTTCCAATTTTAAAGGAATTTATCAACCTTTTGCTTGGTTTTTTTGGGCTTTTAATTTTTATGATTATGCTTCTAGTCAATGTAATATAATATTTGTTCTCTTTTGTATTGGTGTTTTAATTGGTTTGGTTGGTTTTACTCTTTGGGCAGGTTTTTCTTCAAGGAGTAATAAAAGCACTGATGATTTACACGGGACAGCACATTTTGCAACTTTTGATGAAATTCAAGAAATGGGACTTATTCCCCATAATCAAAAAGGAAAGGGTGTTTATTGTGGAGCATTTCCTGATCCAAAAACAGGAATGTTGCATTATTTACGCCATGATGGACCAGAACATATAGCAGCTTTAGCACCTACCCGTTCTGGTAAAGGTGTTGGTTTAGTCGTTCCTACACTTTTAAGTTGGCCGCATAGTCTTTTTGTTCTTGATACAAAAGGTGAGAATTATGCTATGACGGCAGGATGGCGTAAAAACAATGCGAGGAATAAGATTTTAAGATTTGATCCCGCAGAGCCAAACGTTGGATGTTCATGGAATCCATTAGGAGAAATTCGTTTTAGAACACGTTATCAAGTAGCGGATGCACAAAACATAGCCTTAATGGTTATTGATGATGATGGAAAAGGGATTGCCGGTGACCATTTTAGATCAGCTGCTTTTGAACTTTTGAATGGTCTTATTCTTCACGCTCTTTACAAAGCAGAAAAAATTGGACGTGTTCCTTGTTTGCAAGATTGTGCACACATGTTAACGGGAGTAGGGGATTTTGCTGTTATTGTTGAAGAGAATGATGATTTTGATGATGATGGAGATCCCAAAGCGCTTTCTACTTTGTTTCATGAAATGGAAAATCTTGATATAAAAAGTGATGATCCTTTGTTTCAAGATGCCGATAGAGAAGCAAAACTTGTTATCAATGGTGTTGGCCGCCGTATGGCTGGAACACCAGCACGTGAGTTAGGGTCTATCATTTCAACAGCAAATAATGCCTTGTCTCTTTATAGAGATCCTATTGTTGGTGAAAACACAAAATATTGTGATTTTTATATTAGTGATTTAATGGATACTGAAGATCCAGTTTCATTGTATTTTATTACAACTCCACGCAATTTAGATAGAATGAGACCATTAGCAAGGTTATTGTTAACTCAAATGGTTCTTTCTCTTTCAGATCGCATGGAATTTGATGATGGGAGATCAAAAACAAATCACAAACATCGTTTACTTTTAATGCTTGATGAGTTTCCAACTTTAGGAAAATTGGATATTTTTGAAAAGGCACTTGCTTATATTGCCGGTTACGGGCTTAAAGCTTACATTATTACTCAAGATGTACAGCAATTATACAAAGCTTACACAACGAATGAAAGCATTATTTCAAATTGTCATATTCGTATTGCTTATGCTCCTAATAAAGTCGAAACAGCCGAATGGATGAGTAAAATGGCCGGTGAAACAACGGTTGTTCGCGAAAAGATTTCTACTTCTGGAAAACGTTTTGGCATGGCACTTGAACAGGTTTCAACGTCTTATGAAGAAACACGGCGCCCATTGATGACACCTGATGAAATTATGCGTTTGCCTGGTGCTAAAAAAGATAATTCAGGGAATATTATTGAACCTGGTGAAATGCTTATTTTTGTAGCTGGAAATAGTGTCATTAGAGGAACGCAGATCCTTTATTTTTTAGATCCAGTTTTTTCAGAAAGGTCAAAAATTGCTCCTCCTGTTACAGATCGTTTGCATCAGAGAAATGAAATCAAAGAAGGATTTGTTATCTGATGCAAAAATTTATGGGCATTTTAACTTTATGTTCTCTTGCTTTTGCATGTTTTGTCCTCTTTGCACTTTCCCAAGGATTTAGAATTAATTATTCGCATTCGGCACCTATAGGGCTTTGGAGGGTCAATTATTTTCAAAAAGAAGTACGAAGGGGAGAGCTTATGGAGGTGTGTCCTCCAGATGCGCCTATTGTTAAGGTGTTTATTGAAAAGGGATATCTTCAATCTGGAGCTTGTCCTAATGGTTCTATTCCTTTTTTAAAACCAGTGGTAGCTCTTGCTGGTGATGTCGTTCACATAACGGAAAAAGGTATCAGTGTTAATGGTCATTTATTGAAAAATAGCCAAAAAAGAGGGGAGATATCAGGTATGCCGAATGGAGAATACCTTGTTGCAGAAGGGGATGTTTGGTTTGTTTCAAGTTTTGATCCTGTAAGTTTTGATAGCCGCTATTTTGGGGCTGTTCCGATTATGAATATTGTAGGTTCGGCTAAACCCATTTTAACTTTTTAGAATTGAGATTTTAACAATGAAAAAAAATCGAATAAAAGTGTGTGCTGTAATTTCTTCGACTTTAAATGATGCTTTTATCCCTGGAATACAGGTTGCGTTGGATTCAAAAGAAGCAGAAAGCTACGGAGTTTTTTTAGAAACAGCCCTTTCAGAAGAGGATGCTTGGGATTCCTGTACTACAGATCCTTCTGAAACTGAGATTTTTGATGATATGGGGGGTAATCATGAGTTTTGAATATGTGAAAGCGGTAACGGATTATTTTATTATGCAACTTCAGCAAGGAGTAGCACCATGGCAACAATCATTATCTCCAGGATGTGTAAGATCTCCTTATAATCCGCAAACGGGTATAAATTATAACAGTATTAATAATCTTTGGCTTGCAGGCCAAAAATATAATGATCCACGTTGGCTTACATATCAGCAAGCAAATGAAATGGGCTTCAGAATTAAAAAAGATATGAAAAGCACGAGTATTCTTTACTGGAAACAGGATGAAAAAAAATCTTTTTATGATGAAGATGGAAAACAACAAGAGAGATCAGAAAAGCTTTCTCGACCTCGTCTTTTTTTAGCAAAAGTTTTTAATGGGGAACAAATTGATGGATTACCAGATTTGGAGTCACGACCTCTTTTATCAGAGGAAATAAGGCATGCAAAAGCAGAAGCACTTTTAACCGCATCAGGTGCAAAAATTGATAGTGGTGATAGAAAGCATGCTTTTTATCGCGGTGGAGATATTGATACTATTTTTTTACCAGAACAAGATCAATTTGATTCAAAGGATTATTTCTATGCTACCGTATTACATGAATTGTGTCACTGGACTGGACATTCTTCACGACTTAATCGAGATATAACATATCCTATAGGCTCTTCTGGATATGCCAAAGAAAAACTTAGAACAACGATTGCTTCTCTCATGATTGGGGAACAATTGAATATAGGTTTTGATCCGAAACATAATGCTTCATATGTTTCTTTATGGATTGAAGTTATGCAAAATGATCCAAAAGAAATTTTTAGAGCGGCTTTTGAAGCGGAAAAAATCAAAAATTTTGTAATGGGATTAGAAGCCGTCAAAGTTGTTGATGTTAAGAAAGAGTCCTTTGTATCGATAAACACTGATCGTGAATTAGATAATAAAGAGAAGATTTTTTTGAATGTTCCGTATTCACAAAAAGAAGAGGCAAAAAAGTTGGGGGCTAAATGGGATAAAGATGCAAAATCTTGGTATGTTCCTGCTGGTACAAATTTAGATGAAAAAGGTTTAGCGCATTTTTCTCATGGGAATGAAAAAACAAAACCAGTTCCATCGATTGCACAACAGTTCAAGGAGGCACTTCATTCTGCGGGTTTGATTGTTGAAAATCCACTTATGGATGGAAAATTGCATAGAGTGCCCGTTGAAAATGATAAAAAAACACAAAAAAGTGGAGCTTATATTGGTTATTCTTCGCCTGGTGGAGGCTATATTCAGAATTTTCGCAGTGGTGAAAAAATTTATTGGAAACCTGAAAGGGTTTCTTCTTCTTTATCTTTAAAAGAAAAAAAAAGATTAGCTATAGAGGCTAAAGAGCGGCAAGAGGTTTTAAAAAAAGAAATCACTGAAAAACAAAATCGTGCGGCAAAAATTGCCTCTCAAATATGGGAATCTAGTAAAATAGCAACTCCAGATAATGCATATTGCAAACTCAAAGGTATCACTAAAATAAATGACTTAAGAGAAGTTCCAAAGGATTTTCCAGAGGAACTTAAAAAACAAGGTGTGATGGTTGTAAAGTCCGTTGAAGAGGCACAAAAAATAAAGAAAAATAATCCTAATATACGTACATTTTTAGCAGGAGATTTAATTATTCCATTAAGGGATGAAGATAATAATTTAAGCACTCTTCAAACGGTTAATCCTACTTTCAAATCTTTTATGAAAGATGGAAAAAAACACGAGTGTTTTACAATTGTAGGTTCTGATAGTATAGGAATAGACGCTCTTAATAGTGATTTAGAAAAACCTATCCTTATTGCAGAAGGATATGCAACAGCTTCTGCTGTAGCACAAATAACGCATATGCCTGTTGTAGCAGCTTTTGACTCTGGAAATTTAAAAAATGTAGCCAGAGTAATGCGGGAAAAATATCCAAGTCGTATCATTTTGCTTGTTGCAGATAATGATCATGTTGCGCAAGAAAAATTACTTCCTAATGGAAAAAAGGGGATTAATGTTGGAATTACAGCCGCTTATAATGCAGCGGTCGATATTGGTGGAGGGGTTGTTTATCCTGAATTTCAGAAAGAAGAGAAAGATTTTTCTGATTGGGATGATTATAAAAGAGTGCATGGGAGTGATAAAGCTAGAAATGATTTTATATCTAAAATGAAGATAGCCGAAATACAAGCAAGAGTGATGGCCGAGCGGCTTCAAACACTCGCAAATATACAAGATCAATTTGCAATTGATGATCCAACCACGGCACTTGATGATCAATATGTTTATGATGAACGTGATGCTGCTAATCAACTTCGTCAAAGAGCAGCTATACTTAATGGTCGTAATATTAATTCAAACGATATAGCTATGATTTCTCGTGTGAGGTCTCATCTTTTTCAAGATAGAGAACAAAGACTTTCTCAAAAGCCAAATACAGCTTCATATAGAGAAAAAAAAGATCAAGAAATTGAAAGCGGTTTGAGTTAGGTGGAAGGTATATTTTTTATTGCTCAGATTCATCCTTTAAATTAGTATATGAATCCATATTAAGATAATGAGGTGTTTGTTATGGAAAAGAAATTACCTAAAAGTTATATGACTGATGCTGAACGTGAGGAATTACGAGCAGGTGGTTTAAGTCAAGATGGTATTTATACCGCTGAATCAGAAGCAGCTGCCAAGGCGAATGATAGTCAAGCAGTGTGGGAATGGTTGGCAATGACAGATATTCCAGCTCATTCTCTTTTATTTCTTAGACACCGACGTGGTGCACAGTTTATTCGTGATATGGGATTTTCTACCAAGAATGCTGATAAAGAATATGGTCCAGATTGGTTAGATAAAGGTGTTATGATAGGAGGGCATTATTTCTAAAAAATGTGAAGAATTAGAACAATTTTTAGTGCAAGAAAACAGCTATGTAAAAATTCTTGATGAAGCATCAATAAGTAAGAAATTGCATGATGTACGAAGAGACTTGTGTGGTCATATTCGTAATATTGGTAAAAGTGGTGATTTTTCATTACTTCTTGATACAGAACGCGGACTTGTAGAGAATGATTTACTTCGCTATGCTAATAGCAAGGCTATGACGAGTAGCCTTAAAACAGCGTTAACTGAAATAGATGTTATTAAAGACCATCTGGAACTTGTCTCTAATCCTGAAAAATATGATGTGATCAACAGGGGGTATAGTTTATCGAAACACCGTAAAGGTGACTTACCTTATGATGAAGCACGAAAGGCTATGGCATCTCATTATACGCGACTAGGAAATCTCGACAAAGCCCGTTTAACAACTATTGAAAAAACAATTATTGATGTACGGCGGGATAATATGAAGGCGATGCGTAAGCTCTATGAAAAGATGCAAGCCAAAGCTATCGGTATAGATCTTTCACGCGATAAAGGTCATTCTCTTTGATGAGAAAATATAAAATCTAATATTTAAATAGTTTTTGTAACAAGAGTGTGGATACATAGTATTGCACAAGTCATTTTTTCTTGTTTATATTTAAGCTTTAAATTAAGATACATTCCTTACTTGAAATGGTACTTTAAGTTTTACGTTCTTCTCATTTTTTGGCATAAAGGGAGAAAACAGTGAATTCTTGAGGGTGGGGACTGGAATGACTGTTACAGCATTTAAAAATGGGCAAAGTTTGGAGCAAAATAGACGGCTCATTGAGAAGATGCGTTTTGAATTTGGGCAGCAAGTATGGGATTATTTGAGTGACCCTACAATCATAGAAATTATGTTGAATCCGGATGGAACCTTATGGGTTGAACATTTGGGTGAACCTAAAAAAGCAGTGGGCACGATGGATGCACACCGAGCAGAAGCTATAATGGGGACAGTAGCTACAGTTCTTGGAACACAAATTACCAAAGAAAGTCCTATTCTTGAATGTGAGTTACCCATGAATGGTAGCCGCTTTGAAGCTGTTATTCCGCCTATTGTTTCTGCGCCAGCATTTACAATCCGAAAAAAAGCAACACAAATTTTTACTTTGGATGATTATGTTACAAAAAACATTCTTACTCCACATCAAAAATCTCTTTTAAGTAATGCCGTAAAAGATCACAAAAATATTCTTGTTGTTGGTGGAACAGGAACAGGAAAAACTACCTTAACAAATGCGATATTAAAAGAAATGACAGATACATTTCCTGAAGAGCGCTTTGTAATTATTGAAGATACAGCCGAACTTCAATGTTCCGCACCCAACACTGTAACATTTAGGGCTGTCGAGTATATTGACATGACACGGTTATTAAAAGTGACTATGCGTATGGCGCCAGACCGTATTGTTGTTGGTGAGGTAAGAGATGGTGCGGCGTTAGCATTATTAAAAAGTTGGAATACTGGACATCCAGGTGGGATAGCAACAGTTCATGCTAATGATGCGGTAGCAGGATTAACAAGAATCCAACAATTAATATCAGAAGCAACCATTGCTCCTATGCAATCTCTTATCGCGGAGACAATAAATGTTGTTTTAAGCATTGAAAAAACTTCATCAGGTCGAAAAGTCAAAGAAATTATTGAAGTGTTTGGGTACGACCCCTTAACCAGTAAATATATAACAAATCTCATTCATTAAAGGAGCAAAATATGCAATTATCTTCAATCCAAACTAAAAATAACTCATATAATCAGATTATGATGTTTTTTCTTATTATAGGAGCAGTATTGCTCTTTTTTCTTATATTAGGAGATATTGCATATGCTTCTGATGCAACATCGGGTGGTGGAGCATCTCTTCCTTGGGAGGCTCCTCTTGAGAAGTTGAAAAAGTCAGTTTCTGGTCCCGTTGCTTTTGTGGTTTCTTTATTGGGGCTTGTTGCTGGTGGAGCTACATTGATTTTTGGTGGTGAAGTTAGTGAATTTGTAAAGCGTATTATTTATCTTGTTTTAGTTATTAGTGTGATTGTTTTTGCAAACACTCTTCTCACAGGCGCTCTCTTTTCTGGTGCTGTCATTCCTGCTAATGCTATGGTTGGTAGACTTTAATGGGAGGCAAACGGTATACACAATTGTTTCGTTCTCTTCACAGACCTCAACAAATTATGGGAGGAGAACGAGAATTAATGCTTCTATCAATGCTTTTGACTGGGATTCTCATTGTTTCAGCAATGAATTTTGTAGCAGCAACTATTGGTATTTGTATCTGGTTTGTTTGTCTTTATGTTCTACGTAGAATGGCCAAATATGATCCTATATTGTCTCGAATTTATATGCGTCAATTAAGATATCGTAGCTATTACGCTCCTTTTTCACGACCATTCCGCGTTGCAAAATCAACAAGGCCCTATTGATGCTTAAATTAAAACATTTTCGCTCTACATTAGCGGGACTTCCTGATCTTTTAAATTTTGCCGCATTAATTGATGATGGCATTGTTCTAGGAAAAGATGGTTCTTTATTGGCTGGTTTTTTTATTCGTGGGGATGATCCCATGTCCGCGACAGATACAGAAAGAAATTATATAACGGGTTTAGTCAATACATATCTCTCTCGATTTCATTCAGGATGGGCAATATGGGTGGATGCTATACGCATAGAGTCGCCAAGTTATTCAGATCCCAAATTATCTCATTTCCCTGATCCTATTACAGCATTGATTGATGCAGAGAGGCGGTTTTATTTTCAACAAAGTGATGTGCACTATGAAACGGAATATGCTTTATTAATTCAATATCTACCACCTACTCGAAAATCATCAAAGTTAGGGGAAATTGTTTATGAAGACGATATAGTTGAAACAACCACACCTGCTGAACGCTTACTAGATGAGTTTAAAAAGAAAATAGAAGATTTTTATGTTGGTCTTAGTGATCTTCTTAAAATGCGTCGTATGAAAGCTATCACTATTAAGAATAGTGATGAAACTTATGAAAGTGACCAACTTATTAATTATTTACATTATGCCATTAATGGTGAAGCTGTTGCTCTTCGAATACCGGACTGTCCTATGTATTTGGATTCATGGCTTGGTTATACTGATTTGTGGCCAGGAGATACTCCACGACTTGGGGATAAATTCATTACATGTATTTCAATTGATGGTTTTCCAGCGGCTAGTTATCCTGGAATATTAGATATTCTTGATGGTTTGCCTTTGCATTATAGATGGTCAAGTCGTTTTATATTTATGGATCAACATGAAGCTGTTGCAGCGCTAAATAAATATCGATTGAAATGGCAGCAAAAAGTCAGAGGTTTCTTTTCACAGGTTTTTAAAACCAATAAAGGAACTATCAATACTGATGCTTTATTGATGACACAACAAGCAGAAACAGCAATGAATGAAGCTCGATCAGGGCTTGTTGCTTATGGTTATTATTCCCCAACAATTATTTTGATGCATGAAAGTCGTGAATTTTTAGCAGAAAATGCGCGGTTTATTAAACGCGAAATAGAACATAAAGGTTTTGCTGCTCGTATTGAGACGGTTAATACAATGGAAGCGTGGTTAGGTTCAATTCCTGGTCAAACCTACCCAAATATTCGACGTCCATTAATTAATACCCAAAATCTTGCCGATATGTTGCCTCTCTCAAGTGTATGGCCAGGCTTACAATATAATCCTTGTCCATTATATCCCGATAACTCTCCTGCTTTATCTCAAGTGGTGACAACAGGAGCAACACCTTTTCGAATTAATTTGCATGTTGATGATGTTGGTCATACACTTGTCTTTGGCCCAACTGGTGCAGGGAAATCAACACTGTTAGCATTTTTATTAGCGCAAGCGCGTAGATATTGGTCAAAAGCGACAGATGAAAATGGTAAGCATCTTCCTGCTAATATTACTGCTTTTGATAAAGGGCGTTCATTGTATACTTTGTGTTGTGCTGTAAATGGGCGCCATTATGATATTGGGGAAAGTGATGGTGCTATTGGTGCTCTCATGCCTCTTGCGGATATTGATACAGAAGCCGATAATCTTTGGGCACAGGAATGGATTGCTACTTGCTATGAATTGCAAACGGGACAAGCGCCATCTCCTCAACAAAAAATGGAAATTCATCGCGCAATGAAGCAGATGAGCCAAGCGCCTAAAAATATGCGTTCACTTGGAAATTTTGTTACGACGGTTCAAGATAAAGAAATTCGTCAAGCACTTATGCATTATACGCTTTCTGGTGCAATGGGTCATTTATTAGATGGTCAAGAAATTCTTGAAGATAACAATGATTTTATTGTCTATGAAATTGATGAACTTATGAAGTTAGGGGATAAAAACGGCTTGCCGGTTTTATTGTATCTTTTTAGACGGTTTGAAAGAAGTTTGAAGGGACAACCTTCTATTCTTTCACTTGATGAAGCATGGGTTATGCTTGGCCATTCTGTTTTTCGTGAGAAAATCCGTGAATGGTTGAAAGAATTGAGAAAAAAGAATTGTCTTGTGATTATGGCAACGCAAAGCCTGTCAGATGCTTCTCGTTCTGGTATTCTTGATGTTTTACTGGAACAGTGTCCAACCAAAATTTTACTTCCTAATGAAGAAGCGGAAACGAAAGGTGCTGAAGGAGTACCAGGGGCGGTCGATCTGTATAGAATGATTGGACTGAATGATAAAGAAATCCAAATTATCAAGACAGCAAAAAAGAAAAGGCAATATTATTATAAATCTATTCTTGGTCGCCGTCTTTTTGAATTGGGTTTGGGCAATCTTGCCCTGTCTTTTGTAGCGATTTCTAACAAAGAAGATCTTGCTGAAGTTAAAAAACTTATTAATGAAAATGCACAAGATTGGCCTTTAAAATGGCTTGAAATGAGGGGTGTCAACTATGAAAAATATCTTGAAAAAACTTAAATCTTTTTCTGTCGTTAGTGCATTTTGTTTGGTGAGTTTTGGTTCTCTATTTTATTCAACCAATGCTTTTGCATTTTTTTGTGCAAATTGTGCAACTGTTTTTAACCAGATGAATCAATATGTTGAAGCTGTTAATACACAAATCAATACTGCTAAACAACTCCAAACACAACTCCAACAATATAAAGATATGATAAAACAGGGGCTTTCATTTTCCAGTCCAGAATTTGATGGTTTACAAAATACTTTGCAAAAATTGAAACAAGTGTATCAAGATGGACAAAGTATTTCTCATAGTATGGGAAACTTAAATAGCAGATTTGAACAAATGTTTCCTGGTTATGAGAATTACTTACAAAACTCCGGTAAAGTGAATCCAACAAAAGATTACAGAAAATGGGCAGAAACAGGTCTTTCTAATTCACGTGTTGCCATTGAAGCAGCGGGAATTAATATCAGCAGCTTTGATAATGAGGATAAGCTTATGCAGAAACTTATTAATCGTTCCGCAAGCGCAGAAGGACGAATGCAAGCTATTCAAGCTGGAAATGAAATTGCTGCGCAACAAGTTAAACAATTACAGTTACTTCGTGATTTGATGGCTAATAATACCACTTTGCAAGCAAACTACACAGCCAATGAAGTTGAACGTAGAGCAAAAGACGAAGCAGATCTTGAAAAATTCTTTTCAGAAAGACCTGTTAATTCACGACCAGGGGCTGAATTTTAAAATGGATAATTTCAAAATAAGGAAAGATATAAATTTTGTTACGATAACACTTATTTTTCTCAGTATATATTTAATTATTTTTTCTAATATTGCATATGCAAAACCTTTAGAAACCGGTGAGACATTTGTTGGTTTATTGGATCTAATAGAAAAGCAAGCAAATACTTGGTATTTTAAATTACATGAATATGCTTTTAGGCTTTTTTGGTTGCTAGCTACCCTTCAACTTCTTTGGACTTTTATTCCTCTCTTATTTAAACAATCTGATATTGCTGAATTTGTGGGAGAATTTGTCAAGTTTATTCTCGTTATAGGTTTTTTTGCTGCTCTTTTAGAATATTCTCGAGATTGGTCAACAGCTATTGTTAATAGTCTCCGTACAGCAGCAGCCCATGCAAGTGGTAGAACTGCGGCATTGCGACCAGGAGATATTTTTCATCAAGCTGTTTCGTTAGCTGATACTGTTGTGAATGTGTGGAATATAAATCCGCTAGTTATTGTATTTAAGTATTTCGCAGCATTGGTTGTTCTTTTGTGCTTTGCATTTATTGGGGCTTTTATGGCTGTTACACTCGTTGAGTCATATATTGTGATTAATGCATCTGTATTATTTATGGGTTTTGGATCTTCACAATGGACGCGAGATATGACGATAACGGCATTTCGTTATGCTATCTCTGTTGGTGCAAAGTTATTTATTCTTACTCTCATAGTAACTTTGATTATAGATTCTACAGAAACGTGGAAAAAAGCTTATGAGGGGACGTCTGCTTCAATGTGGACATTAATAGGAATTGCATTGGTATGTGCATACTTATCGAAGACTATACCGGATATTATTTCTGGTTTAATTACTGGTTCAAGTAGTAATGGTGGTTCAACTATAGGATCAATGGCTAGTGCTGCTGTAGGAGCAGCTGTGGGAGCAGCGGCAGCATTGGCAACTGGTGGAACATCTGCTGCTGCTAGTGGAGCAGGAGAAGCTTTAGGAGGAGTAAGTGGTAGTATGGGAGGCGGCATGAGTGGCGGAGGAGCTATGATGGGAGCAGGTAGCGGCGCTGGTAGTGGTGTGGGGGGTATGACAGGAATGAGTAACAGCATAAATGCTTCTCAAATGACAGGAAATTCTTTTAAAGACAGTGGTGGTAGTTCTCAAATAAGTGAAAATCCACGTGTATCTGGAGGAAAAAACAATTCTGCTGGAACTAATCAATTTAATCCTCAATCTACTGCTCAAACAATGAAAGGTGTTGCCAATGTGGGAGTGAAATTTGCGGGAACTATGGCTTCTCTTTGCGTTCCTGGAATGGAGGGAGCGGAAAATCTTAGTCTTAATGCTCCTCCAACACCACCAGAAACTGAGGATACTCAATTTTCTATGGATGTTTCTCAACCAAATGAAACTGAAACAAGTGATATGAATACGATTTCCGGTGCATCAACTGAAAAAGCTACATAATGAAATATTTTTTAATTTTTGTAACCTTATCCATAATAGTAGCATCTTTATTTTTATGTTTAGGAAAACTTTTAAGAAAAACACACTTTAGAGTTTATCTAGCTGAAATGGAGAAAAAATGGACGGAAGAACCGCTCATTGTATTCCTTTTTAGATTATGGCTAAGGATCTTACCATTAAGATTATCTAAAAAAAGAAAGAAATTATAACATCTTTCATATTGCGCTTATTTATTTCAAAATTCTGCTCCTGGACGGGAATTAACAGGTTCTTGAGAGGAAAACATTTCATTATCTGCTTGTAGTAAATTTTGACAATTTTTGGTTTCTTTTACGACGCCCCCAAGTAAACATTTTGGCCCCCATTCTTTCCTCAATTTCTCATTATTTTTAAATTCTTCTACGCTGTATGTTTTTTCACAACCAGCTACAAATAATATAGCTATGCATAAGAAAATGATTTTTTTCATTTTTTTCCCCTTTTAAAGATTTTATATATTAATATTATTCCCCTAAAAAGATGGGATTTTTATTTTTATCAATTTTTTGATTAGTGTTATGAGTGAAATAGTAAAAAATTAGGAAAGATATCGTATGAGTTTGTCATAGTACATAATTAAAAGAAAACAACTAAAACTAAATACGAACAATGAGATTGTAAGATGTACGGCTTCTCTTGTCCATCCATGGGCTGAAAGCGACGCTGAAATGGGAATTATTGCTAACCCAATAAAACTTAAAATAACCATGATGCTTAATACTAATCTTAATGGACCACGAAGCCATAAAAGAAAAAGGACCAATGTTTTTTTGCTTATTTGTGCGTTATTCACGGATTCCCCCCTTGTAATTATTCGCACTTAACTTCTTTAAAATATACAAAAAACGAAAAATTATACAAGTCATTTTTTAGTAAAATCTTAGAGATCTGTTTGATATTCTTTTATAAAAGTAATTTGATTTCCTTTAAAGAATAGAAGGGGATTGACCCAATATTGATTAGGTAATTTTGGTTTTAAAATTCCCTTGTTTGTTAGTTCTTTTAAGCCACTGTAGAATGTTCTATCAGTCATATCTAGTTTTTTCCCATTAACACCCCCATCATACCAAATAAGAGTGATGCTTCCATCATTCTTACCTTGATTGGTATGATATGCTTGCAAAGCTAATATAAGAGCTCTGTAGCCAGTACGAGAGAGATCAAAAATAGCTTGAATTCCTGCGGCATATATTTTTACAAAATTTTGCTCGTCTTTTTTATCTATAACATGAATTGTAGGTACAACTTCTGTTTTACCAGTATCGGGATTGAGTAATTTCTGCTGCGTGATATGTGTCTTAATAACCTGATTATCACTAAAAATTTCATGTTTATTAAGAAAAGGATTTTCATATGGAGAATATCGATCTTGTTGTAACTTACTTTCTTTCATTTGAATATCCGCATAAGAACTGAATCTTTTTTTCAGAAAAATTAAAAATAAATTTGACAATTACTGAAGAATCATTTCAAATCTAAATTTCTTAATTTTATAATATGACAATTGTATTACCACAAATGACTGTTAGTATATCAGACAAACAAAGAAAGCAAACCGTTAGGTACAATCAAAGTCCTTTCGTTAATGATATTGTAGTTTCTCTTGAGGACCCTAAAGAACAGATTATTGTCAATATTGCGCTCATTTTTGATCTTAAAGCAGCAGGAATAAAAGTTTTTATGGTTTTGGCTTGGATACTCCAAAACAAACTCATTCGTACAAATGCTGTGCTTTTAGATAAAGCTGTTTTAAGAACGTTTCTTGCTGCACAAGAAAGAAAACTAGAATTATCACCAACGACTTTTTTTCGTGGTATAGCGGAATTAGAAAAAGCTGGTATTATTGCTAAACAAGATCATAGAGCTTGGTATTTTATCAATCCAAACTTTGTTTTTAGTAATAAGCCTATTGTTTTCACAAATGATATTAAACTTGAAGAATAGGAAGACGGGGATCTAAATTTACTATATTGAAAATATTTCACTTTTCAATATAGTTCTATCTTGACTCGCTATGTAAGGTGGTGAGTCTCTCAAATAGAGGGCAATACGAGGACAGTACTATGGCAAAAAAATAAAAACCCCTCTGCTTCAACAGAAGGGCTTTCAAGAATATCGTAAGCGATAAATTAAATTAAAAACGTAATTCCCATATTAATTTATCGTGATGCATTCTGCAAGAGAAATTTTGTAGAAAGGGGATATTTTTAACATTTTTTTGCCTCTAAAAGAGAGGTTTTAAAAAGTTATGGTTAATAAAATATCGGGAAGACGGATAGATGCACATCATATAGAATATAGAAAGATAGCTGATAGTGCTCAGATGGGGTTTGTAAGCCGTGGACAATTAATTGGATTGGCTAAAAACATGAAAAAAACTAAGCTTCTTAAAGAAACTGAAGTCGAACTTCTTCTTGAGTTGTTAAATACCGCCCCAAAAGCCTCATTTGAAAAAGGTGGAGTTCCACTTGTTTTCAAAAGTAATAGAAAACTTAGTTCTGACATTAATCGTAGTCAATCACGGGTGAGTTACTTGCTTTCACGTCTTTATGATAATGGTTTAATTGTTATGCGCGATTCTAGTAACTTTAAACGTTATTCAGTGCATAGTAAGGATAACGAGATAGCTTGTGGTATTGATTTGCGTATTCTTGTCGCTCGATACGATGAACTTAAGCAAAAAGTTGATGTAGTATTGAAAGAGAAAGAAAAACAGGAAGACGCTTTGCATTATTTTCGTGGATTGGTGCGGCAAATTAAAGATTCTTATAAGGAAATGAAAACTACGACCTCTTTTACAGCTTTGCTTTTTGCTAGAATGCAAAAAATCATGGATATTATTGGTCGACCAGCCAAAGCTTCTTTTGAAAAATTGCAAAAAGCAAGCCATCTCTTGGAATGGATTTTGCAACGAGGATTTAAGGAAAAAATAGAAAAAACAAGATACAGGCATCTTGCTGACAAGATACACATAGAACATACAACCCATAACTATAAAAGTAATTGTAACAAAAAGGAGTGTTCAGAAAAATCTGAACACACTCAAATTAATAACATGACCTTCGGTCATGATAAAAAGGCTTATGAAAATAAACAGAAAGGCAAAACCGAAGGTGATTTACCATCAAAAGAATCTGAATTGCTTCAAATCAAGCCTAAATTTTTAGCACAAGCTTTGCCTAATACGGCTAGGTTCCTCAAACATGGATTGCAATCGGAAAGGGATTTAATCGGTTCTATGGAGCTCTTAGCAAAAATGAAAGGGATTTCTCCTCATGCCCTTCAAGAAGCTAAACAAACTATGGGGATTAAAAAAACAGCTCTCGCTATTGCTCTTATCGTCGAAAAACATTGCAAGGAAATTATTAAATCACCGGGTGGATATTTACGTGGGATGATTGCTAAAGAAAACAAAGGTGAACTCTACTTAGAGCGTTCTTTCTATGCTTTGTTGGATGAAGAATTTAAAGGGAAACTTCATGATTTTCCCATAGCAGAAAATAACAAAATCAATTCAAATGATGAAAAAATACCCCTGTTTAAATCGGAGTTAAATAAAGTTCTCAAAAAATTGGAAATGCCTAAAAATCACAATAAATTTGCTTAACAAAAGAGATGAAAAATACAATTTTATGGTTTTAAAATGAAGGAAAAGGTTGAATATAAATTCTCCGCGGGGAGATTCCATGCTAACAACCTTTTCCCTTAAAAGGCTCTATATGATAATTTATCATTTAGCAACAAAATTATTTTACTCAGAAATCAACCATAAAATTGCGTCACTTCGTTACGCTTTTTTAATGAGAGGCTGTCCGCCTCTCAAACTCTCAGGAACGCTCACCAAAATCATGACACCAGACCCGCGTTTTATGAGGGGACTAACAATCCTTGGTTCTTATGGTCAAGGAAACCCTTACAGGGCGCCTACCGGCGTCCTTGACAAAGAACCCTAACGGCTTGTTTTGTCCCTCTCACGCGGCTCCGGAATCATGATTAAAACGAAGAGCTTGGAAGGGCACTTAAAGAGAAAAAAACTGAGAAAATTATAAGGTCTTTTATGATATAAATATTTGAAAATATTATAAAAAATATCAAAAAAAGAGTAAAAAACAATTGACAATAAATACGTATTTTGCTATATAAATATTCAAGTGGTCAAAACACTTAACGATAAGCGGATAGATTACGAAACAATCTTTCCCATGTTTTAAAAAACTGACTGTCTTTTATGTTCTAAAGACATATAATGATTTTGTCGGGTGTGGTTACACCATACAATACCCTTTATGGGAAAAGTGTAGCAACGGACTTATCGCCGTGTTTTGAGCACCCGGCTTCTTTATAAGGAGTCAATTCAAAACTACGATAAGAAAGAAATTCCAATGAAAAAATATGAATTTACAGAAGAAACCAGAAAAATTGAAGGTGTCACACTTTATCGCATTCGTGCCTTAAAAGATTTTGGAAATGTTAAGGCTGGTGAATTAGGTGGTTTTATTGAAAAAGAAGAAAACCTCTCTCATGAAGGAAATTGCTGGGTTGCTGGTAATGCATTGGTTTTAGGTGAGGGGCGTGTTTATGACAATGCACAAGTTTGTGATAATGCCGCTATAGCTGGTCATGTTTATGGGAATGCTTATGTATGTGATAAAACCCGTGTTTATATTCACGGTAGAGTTTATGACAATGCTCATGTTTATGGAAATGCAAAAGTCTTAGGTTCTGCTCGTATTAAGCCAAAAGCACAAGTTTGTGATAATGCCGTTATATGCGGAGCAGCAAAAATTTATGGCAAGGTTTATGGGAATGCTAATGTGGGTTGTCATACTGATGTTTATGGATCTGTTTATGGGAATGCTAAAATTTCAGGTTATTTTACCATTAGAGGTAGAGTCTATGGCAATGCAAGATTAAAAAGACATAGTGACCTCATTTTTGTTTCTAAAAATTGTGAAGTCTATGAAGGCGATACAGTTGTAAAGATTGTTGAAAATCAAGCAGCGTAAATAACAGGCGCGGGGGGCGCTTGCTTTAAAAGCACAGAAAAAGCCGTATCTTATAGAGATGCGGCTTTCTTATTAGAATTTATTATCTCTAAATTTAAATTTTAATGTATATAATAGTGTATTATAAAAGCAAAAAAACAAAGCATATTTGCTAATAAACTAATCACAATAAGTGTTGTATAACCTCTTATTTTTTTTTAAAAAAAATTCTGTATTTTCATTTTTGTTCGATTCTATAGAAGATAATTGTGATAATGAAGTTTCATGTAATCGCATTTGTTCAGAAATAGAATTTAAATTTTTACGTACTTCTTCATTAATTTCTTTTCTTATATATATTGCGGCTTCAGTTATTAATTTTCCAGCTGTTTTTTTTTTCTTCTTCTACCATGGCATTACGTGCTGTTAAAATATAACTGATCATTTGGTTTTGATGATCATGAAGTGTTTTTAAAGCCGAATTTAGCATTATATCAGATAAAAAAACGGTTATAAGAACTGGATCATTTGGGGGGATTAGTTGATTAAATTCTTTGGTTATTTTTTGCCGAATGGCATCAATATCTACAGACATTTCATATTCCTGGAATAGTGGATATTTGTTCAAATAAAATGTTTTTAACACGAGCTAAACGGCTTTTAGCCATAATACTAAATTCGTTTGAATTAGTAACTTCATTAAAAGTAAGTTTTTTATCAAGCATTGTTTTGATATCCTCACCAAATGTGCTGGATGTTTGTTGAGGAATTGTGATAATAGCAGAAATTCTTTCTTTGGTTTCTTGAAACACTTTCATCTCTTCAAAGCTTTTTTCATTGGCTTTTATAGGTCCAAAAAATTCATTTTTCCAAACAACAATATCTGCTGTTTTGGGAATTTGTGTACATATGGAAAATAATCCAGAAAGGGTGTCTGCTAACGCTTGACCACCAGTGATAATTGTATGGATAATTACATTCTTTTTAGCAGCGGATAATATATCAAAAGCTTCATTTTCTTTTAAATAATATGCCAATGGTAAAAATGTTGTGGCTCCATTGTCAATAACATATTGGCAATTAGAATTCAGTAATTCCTCCATAAGGGTATCAAAATTACGAGGAATAACCACGCTTTGTTCAAGAAGTTTCAAATGCTTAACATTAAAGTTTTTATAATTAGCAAAAGTTTGATTAACTGGATCAGTATCTATTCCCTTAACTTCTATTTTATTTTCTAATAAATATTGCATTACAAGACTAGCTACAAAGGATTTACCAACCCCCCCTTTGCCTTGTAAGGTCATGTGGATGTTTGTCATATCATATCCTCTAATTTTTTGTTTGTATCATGCTCAAATACACGCGACTTTTGTTCTGTTTTAATAGTGTCATCAGAAGTAGGATATTTGACCTGAGTTTTTATTGGTAAAGATGGTGGAATATTTGCGGAATTCTTTTTAAAATATTTTCGCACGTATGAAGCTAAAGCATCATATGAAATATTTAAATTTGGATTTTGTCTTAAAATCTCTTTTAAAGAATATCCCTCTTCAATAAGCTTAAAAATTAAATTTTTATTGGCTAAAAATATTATTCGCATTTTCCCCCATTCTGTTTTTTGTTTCATTAACTTACCATTTTTTTAAATATCTTTACAAAACTTATCAAATCTTTATAAAAAGATAGTATTTTTGTCAATTAGATAAATATTTTTGTAAGTTTTTTAAAAATTTTATTTTTGAAAAATGGCAAGATGTGTAATGTAGCGCTACATAGCTAACATTACTCAACTTATTCGCATAAATGCTCAACATATCTTGCTCTACGATGTTTGATTGCATCCGCAATTTAAGAAGGTGAAAATGACACGACCACGAAAATTCAGACTAAGTGTTTGGTGTACTTTTGAAGAAAAAGAAAACATAGAAGAAAATGCAAAACAGACAGGTTTATCTATCTCTACTTATTTACGTACCACAGGACAACTTGAACCTGTAAAAGCTAATATAGATTACGAAGCAATAAAGGATCTAACTAAGTTGCAAGGTGATTTAGGAAGAGCAGCTGGTTTATTAAAATTATGGTTAGTTACAAATAACGGCAAAGGTGGAGTACCAAGTGATATAAATCAAATGATGGTATCATTTCGTGAACTCCAGAAGCAAATTTTTGAAAAAATATCCTCTCTATGATAGCTAAGCGTGTTGAAAGAAAAAAAGCAACATCAAATATGGCGCGATTGGCTCGCTATATAATGGATTTGGATGGAGGAGTTTTTCCAAGAAATTGGAAACTTACATCTGATTACATACTTGATAGTAACATACAAAATAGCAAAAAAGTAGCCTCAGTGAGGGTTACAAATTGTCATACAGATGACCCTGTTATGGCAACAGAATTTATTTTAAAAACTCAAGATCAAAATAAAAAATCAAAGTCTGATAAGACATATCATTTGGTGTTATCTTTTCCAGCTGGTGAAACTTTAGAAAGAGAAATACTTTATGAAATTGAAGATAAATTTTGTAATGCATTAGGTTATAAAGATCATCAGCGAATTTCAGCTATCCATAAAGATACAGCTAATTTGCATGTTCATATTGCTATCAATAAAATTAATCCTGAAAATTTTCGTAATTACGAGCCCTTTTTTGATAAACGCACACTTATGAAAACCTGTCAAAAAATTGAGCAAGAATATAATTTAATCAAGACACCTCATGGATTTGAATATAAAGAAAATCAGTATTCCAAATACGAAATTGATGATATTGAAAATGCAAGACAGCCAAAAATAAAAAATTTTGAGTATAAAACGGGAATACAATCTCTTTCTACTTATGTAAGAAAAATAACTAAGGAATTTGATTATACAAATTGGCCAGAGCTTCATAAAAATCTTTCAGATCACGGTCTTATTATAAAAAAACAAGGAAATGGATTGGTTATAGGGATACCAGATCTTGATTTATGGGTTAAGGCCAGTAGTTGTGATAGAGGATTATCTCTGTCTGCTCTTGAGAAAAAGATTGGACCTTATAAATCTGTAAAGCCAATTATACATAAACAATATGTACCAATTCCTCATGGGAAAGATAGTCAGACTAAGACACTTTTATATTCTCGATATGAAGAACAAAAAAAAGCAAGTAATATTGAACGGCAAAAAAGATATCAAATATTACGTATGCAAAAGATTGCTTTTTATAATCAGCTTTTTGTTTGGTATAAACAGCAGTGTTCTCTAGTAAAAATGGCACCTAAAAATTCACGTGCTGCGCTTCGCAATACGTTAAAATTACAAAAAAAACTTCGTCAACAAGAATTAAAAGAAAACCAGGCGGTTGTTAAAAGAAAACTAGCAGAAAATAAGTTTCCCACTTGGCGTGATTGGTTACATCAACAGGCAAATATTGGTGATAAAGATGCAGTAAATATTTTACATTCGATGAATGAACGTCGTGCTATTCTGTCTGATAATTTATTAACTACAAAAACGGCTAAAAAGACTGGTGTTTTTTTACGTAAAAGTTTGAAGCCTTCTTTTTTGAAAAATGGAAATATTCTATATAAAAGCATGGATGGTGGTACTATTATTGATGCTGGTGAAAAAATTCATGCGCAAAAATTTACTACGGGCTCTGCCTATATTGCGTTAAGTCTTGCTGTTGAAAAATTTAAAGATCAGCCACTTGTATTAAATGGTACAGATGAATTTAAAAAAGAAGTTGCTCGATTAGCTGGTATTCATGGTATGAGTGTTGTTTTTTCAGATCCTATTCTTAATACTTTTAAAAATGAAGTAGAACAACAAGATAAAAACAATACTAATGATTCAATTCAAGAATGGATAGCAGAACGTAATAGATATACTGAAAATCTTCCTCATGTTATGTGGAGTGATGAAGAAGCTGTATTTAATTATGTAGGGCGTCGAAAAATTAGAGAAAAAAATGTTCTTCTCTTTGAATTAAATCAGAAGATTTTTGTTAAAGAGACATCAAGCAGAGGTTTTGTACAAGCCGGATATTGGGGAAAAAGTGCAAAAGTTAAAATTACAAAAAACAGTGTCAAAAAACTTTCCGATAAAGAAATAGAAGCTTAAAGAGTGTACTTTTTTGTAAAACATCAAGTTTTTAATTTGAGATAGTTATTTTTATGGATAAGTGAAAATTACTTTCTTCACTTTTATCAAAAAATGCGTCATAAGAAAGTTAATTTATTCTTAAAAGTGGTGCTTATTTTAAAAATTGGGGGGCACGTTGAGTACAACTGAAGATTCTGTAAAAAATAAGCCATCTAATCCATATATTTCGGCGCGTAAAGAATGGATGGAAAGATATGGTGACTATGTTCACGCAGCCAATAATTGGCGTTTAGCAACATTTGGAATGATTATTATTACAGCAGTGTCTGTAGGAGCATTCATTTGGAAAGCAAATGAACAAACTGTTGTTCCTTATATTGTGCAAACCAATTCAGTAGGAGAGGTAACACATTTATCAAAAGCAAATATTGCTTCTAAACCAAATACAACACATATTCGTGCAGCATTGCGTAATTGGTTGATTGGAGCACGTACCGTTTATGTTGATATGAGAGCCGAACAAGATCTTATAAATCAAACATATTCAATGACTTTACCACAATCTCCAGCTTTTAGCATGCTTGTTGAGTATCATAAACAAAATGATCCTTATTCTCGTGCAGCAAATGAAACAGTAGAAGTTCAGGTTAATGCAATTGTTCCTGTTTCTAATGATACTTGGCAGATTGAGTGGACTGAAAAGACAAGAACACGAACGGGTGCCATTATCAATACAAAGCTTTGGCAAGCTTCAGCTACAGTTATTTTAGCAACACCAAGAACTGAACAGCAAATGATGATAAATCCCATTGGATTATATGTTAAGCAGTTTTCTTGGACACCAAGACTTTGAAAAACAATAGTAAATGAGTAAAGCGGGAATCTTATGTTTAAAAAAAATATCAAAAATATCTTTGTAGGTGTTGCTGTTCTTGTTACATCAACAGCCATGGCAACGGGTGTATCACAGACCGTCAATTTTATTTCTCCTCAAAAAATATATCTTACTGGTAAAGAAGTATGGGGACTTAAGTTAGCAAATGAATGGAAAAACAATCCAGCAAAACCTATCCGTTCCAGTGATGGTAGTGTCAAATATCTTTATGGAGCGACTTTGCCTACATTGGTTTGTACACCATTAGAAGTTTGTACAATTCAGTTACAAGCAGGTGAAACTATAAATTCTTTGCATGCTGGTGATACAGCTCGATGGAAAATTAGTCCAAGTATAAGTGGAACAGGAACAGCAGAGACAACTTATATTGTTGTAAAGCCTACAGATGCTGGTTTAACGACAAATCTTTTTATCACGACCGATAGACGTACTTACATGATTAAATTGGCTAGTACACAAAATTCGTCAATACCTGTTCTTTCTTTTGTTTATCCAGATGATACAGACCAAGACTGGGCCGCATATAAAACAGCTACAGATAGGCGTCGTACTATGTTGCCAACAGGTCAGAATTTAGCTGCTCTTGATTTTAATTTTCGCATTACGATTAGTGATCCAAAAATTAAATGGTATCCAAGGCGCGTTTATACAGATGGTTTAAAAACTTACATTGAATTACCTGGAAATGGGGTTAGTGGAACAGCACCTGCTCTAATTGCTCTTGGTGATGATGGTGGTTTTTTTAAAAAGCCTAGTGAGAAATTGATTAATTATCGAATTATTGGCAATCGGTATGTTGTTGATACAGTTATTAGCAAAGTTGCTCTTATTTCTGGTGTGGGAAGTTCTCAACAAAGAGTGACAATTATAAGAGGTCTTTAATATGTTAAAATATTTGTTGTTCTTGCCTCTTATGTTAATAGTTGGTTGTGCGTCTTTGAGTCAGAAAGCTCCTCTTTTTTCTAATTATATTGATCAAAATATTACTGAAAATGATGCAAAATTTATTGCCGGTGATTTTGTGCGCTATCTTAGAGATCCTTTGCCACCAGCCGCAACAACACTAATTGTGAAAACAAGTGATACAGAAGACAAATTTACTCCTTTATTAATCGACCTCTTACAACGAAATGGTTATGGTGTGATCTATACAGATCAACCAGAGAAATCTCAAAATACAGGTATAAATTTGACCTATAAAGTGATGCCAATGTATAAAGGTCTAGTGTTTGTTGCTCAATATGGTTCGTCTGAAATAACGCGTTATTATGTTCGTTTAACAACCGGAAATATTGTCCCATCTGCTCCATTTTCTGTTCGGATAGATGATGGGGGTAATGGATGAAAAATAATAAAAACTTAAATCCTTCAGATTCTCCTGATTTTTTTTCTGTAAAAACAAAAGGGCGTGGAGTACGGCGATTAAATAATCTACCTTTGGTGGGTGCTATAGGAATTATTTCTTTTGCGCTTATTGGTATTACCTATACTTTTATGTTGCGGCAGCAATCTAATGATGTTGCTCGAGAAGAGCAAAAACTTTTATTTGTAGATGAAACACCTTTACCAGTGCGGCCAGAAGGTGATGATTATGTTCAAGCAAAATTACCAGAGGTCTCACCGATAGAACCAACTAAGTCAACTGAGATACAAAAATCAGTAAAAAAAATTCCAGAGCAAAGACAAATTGACAAAATCGTAGACGAAGAAGATGAAGCGCAGAAAAGATTATTAACGCGTATTGAAGAGAGACGTTTTGCTAAAATGGAGGCTGCTTTAGATTCTGAACCTACAGTTTCTTTTACAATGGATTCAATGATAAAAAAACAATCTCAAATACAAGATAATAATCCTCAAAAAGCAACTCTTGAAAGTTTATTTGGTCGATCTGGAGGAGCACCAAACACATCATTTTATAATAGTGATGGAGGGCGTGATCCTAACATGCAAGCGCAAAAGATTGCTTTTTTATCGCAATCACCAGAAGCAGAAGTTTATTTAAAAAATACACGGCAAGAAGCTATTCAAGCAAGCCTTGAAGTTAAGGCTGGAACCATTATCCCTGGTGTTATGATCAGTGGTGTGAATAGTGATTTGCCGGGACAAATTATAGCCCAAGTAAGAGAAAGCGTTTACGATTCAGCTACTGGTCAAAATGTTTTAATTCCTATGGGGTCAAGGCTTATTGGCACATATGATAGTCAGGTATCTACCGGTCAAAAACGCGTACTTATTGCTTGGTCAAGAGTTATTTATCCTGATGGTTCTTCTTTGTCTCTTGGAAATATGCCGGGTTCAGATCAATCTGGTTATGCGGGATTTAGTGATAAAGTAAACAATCATTATTTAAAAATTTTTGGAAATGCTCTTATGCTTTCTGTTATTTCAGGAGCTTCTCAATTATCTCAACAAACACATAAGAGAGGCAATGAAGACAGTAAATTAACTACAGCAAAAGAAACGTTAGCAGCGGAGCTTGGTAGACAATGGGGCGAAGTGGGGATTGAAATGACCCGTAAAAATCTAAATATTCAACCAACAATTATCATACGCCCTGGTTATAATTTCAATGTTATGGTAACGAAAGATATCATTTTACCTTCTTGGCAAGGTCACCCAATGGCAGCGCTTCCTTATTAATTTTAAAAAACTACTTTAAAGTATAAAAAGGTACTAATATACATAAAATATAGGGGGGATAGATGGCAAATGGTGATTTTTTTAAGAAATTCATCACCAATTTCTTTAGAAAAACACAGAGATCTTAGTGAAAAAACTATCCAAAAATCTCCTCTTCGTTATCCAGGTGGGAAAAGCCGTTCCGTTACTTTGATCGTTGATAATTACATAAAAAAACAAAAGACTTTGTGTTCTCCTTTTGTAGGTGGTGGTTCAATTGAACTAACTTTGGCAAAAAGAGGTACAAAAGTTTATGCTTATGATGCTTTTAAGCCGCTCGTTATCTTTTGGCAAATGCTTTTGAAAGATGCTTCAGCTCTTGCAAAAAAAGTGAGAGAATATGAGGATATGACTCCTACAATATTTTATAATCTTCAAAAAAAATTTAGAAATATTAGAAATCGATTAGAAATTGCTGCTGCTTTTTTTGCTCTCAATCGCTCCTCTTTTTCTGGAACAACACTTTCTGGTGGTATGTCTCCAGGGCATCCTAGATTCAATCAGCGTTCCATTGAACGACTTAGAGATTTTGAGATTGAAAATTTTACAGTGGAACATTTAGATTTTAAAGAAAGTATCCCTAGGCACTCTAACGATTTTCTTTATTGTGATCCTCCGTACCTGATTAATCAAAAACTTTATGGTGAAAAAGGCGATAAACATAATTCTTTTGATCATAAAGCTCTTGCTGAACTTTTAAGAAATCGTCAAGGGTGGGTTTTATCCTATAATAATTGTGTAGAAGTTAGAGAACTTTATAAGGGACATATAATAATTAATCCTGAGTGGACCTATGGTATGGGAAACAATAAAAAGTCAAATGAACTTTTAATTTTGAGTAAGGATTTTTTGGGAATTGTATGAAGCAAATAAAAAGTGGCAATTGTGAAAATAACTGAGCATATATTATATGTATAATATATGCTAAACATACGTTAGGCATATGCCTCACATATGTAGTGTATACATCCTGTGTATGTTAATCATATGTTAAGTGTATGTAGTGTATACATATGGCATATGTAAAACATAAGTAAGGTTTTAAATACATGCCAACAATTGTCTTTTGCTCCACAAAAGGGGGAGTTGGAAAATCAACATCAGCCCTTGTTCTTTCGCAGGTTTTAGCACAACACGGTTCAAAAGTTAAAATAATAGATACGGACCCCAATCAACCCATTGCAGATGAATGGTGGAAAAATGCTAGTCCTCATTACCCTCTAAACATAGATGTACAAGGAGGAGTTAATGAGAACACTATTATAGATGTTATAGATGAAGCAGCAAATAAACATAGTTTTGTTATTGTTGATCTTGAGGGGTCGGCGAATATAACAGCATCATATGCTATTAGCCGTTCTGATATGGTTATTATTCCTATGGCGGGGACAAAACTTGATAGCCGTGAAGCAGCTAAAGTCATTTCTTTTATAGCACGCGAAGGGAAAGCAAGAAGAAGTGATATTCCTTATCGTATTATGTTTTCAAAATGTTCTGTAATACAAACTCGTGAAGAAAAAGAGATACGCAAAGAATTGATTGAAGCAAAATTGCCTGTTCTAGCGCATGGAATGATGAATAAAG